>WQTK01000284.1 GCA_009786285.1 Candidatus Fibrimonadales bacterium
AGAAATTCTTGCTCTTTATTTACAAGCTCATTTTCCCGCAAAATTTTGTCAGAATCGCTGCCTAAAGCAGGGTTTATAAGGATCGACTATCTAGTAAAACTGGCTCAAAAGCGGTGACTGTAGCTTGTCCTCAATGTGGCAGAATTAGTCGCCAAATTTCCAACCCTCGTACATGTTTTTAAAGAACGCTATGGGATTGAATTGCCTGCTTTTGAACTTGAAAATGACAAAAGCATTGAATTGTATATGCAAAAAATAGAAATACTTGCAGACAAAAATGGCTGGAAACTAACCCGTGAGGTAAATCTCGGGCTATTATCATTTCTAAAAATTGGCATGTATTACGACATTGAAAATAATCGCAATAAAATGCTTCAAAATCCTGTTATTAGAGCAATAACAGGAAATGCCGAAGCTAAGGATGCCGTTAACAATATACCAAGTGAGCTTAATAATTATGCCTATGATAGCTTACATCCGAAAGATTGCTATCAAGTGGTGAGTTCCGACTCAAGCCAGCAAGAAGCTATTATGCTCTCAAAAGCCGGAGTTAGTTTCGTGATGCAAGGACCACCAGGCACAGGTAAAAGTCAAACAATTACGAATATTATAGCAGAAGCATTAGCTGATGATAAAAAAATCCTTTTCGTTTCAGAAAAAGCTGCTGCACTTCAAGTAGTTTATAAACGACTTTTAGAAACAGAATTAAGCGATTTCTGCTTTGCTTTACATAGCCATAAGGCAAGCCGAAACAAAAATATGTCTGAGGTAGGGTATCTGGCTTTTGTTTGCGGTTCTTGCATGGGGCTGCCGCTCACGGGCAGCGTGGCTTCGGCTTCGCTCAGCCACCGAGTTGGGTAAGCATTGCCAAGCTTGAACAGAGTACCTTTTAAAATTTTTCTACATTCCTCCCTTATGCACACTTTCACCCTCCAAAGCAACCAACAGCTCACAGCAACGGCTTGCTTTTGCGATGTAACAAATTTGTCATCGCCAACGGAGCCGTCTACTTCTAAAGAGAGAGTAATGCTCTTCTAAACAGCAAAAAAATAAATTTGCAATTACAACCTTTTTGTCAGAATCAGAATTTACAGAATTTTGGTTATTTACAGAATTTCAAATTTCAACCCCTCAATCAAGGAGAAACAATATGAATAGGATAATATCCATTCCCGTCACGGTTATTATAATAGCTACATCATTAACATTCTTTTCTTGTTCTAGCGACAAAGACGATGACACGCCGTCTTCCAGTTCGGCAGGTGGAGACCAATCTTCTAGCTCGGTAGAAGGAAGCTCGTCTAGCGTTGGGGCAAGTAGCTCAAGTTCTGTTGGGGGACAAGGCAGCAGTTCTTCCAGTTCATTTAAAGGCTATACCGATATTTTCATAGACGAACGAGATAACAAAGCTTACGAATGGGTTGAAATAGGCATGCAAACCTGGATGGCAGAAAATTTGAATTATGATGTTCCAGATAATACAACAGATGTGTGTTTCGACAACAATTCAAGCACTTGCGCAAGTCAGGTTCAACTCAAGCACCGTGGCATTTGCCCAAGTGGCTGGCACATTCCTAGTAACGAAGACTGGGATAAATTGTCCCGTTATGCGGATGGTACAAGTGGCACGTCAAGTCTTTACGATAGTCCTACGGCGGGCAAGCATTTGAAGGCGAAAATAGGTTGGAATCATAATGGCAACGGCGAAGACACTTATGGATTTTCGGCTCTGCCGGGCGTCTTCGGCTACTCGGATGGAGATTTCTACGATGTCGGCTACTTCGGCCGCTGGTGGAGTGCCAATGAGAACTATAGCAACTACGCCTACAGCCGGGTCATGTACTACTACTACGAGAGCGCCTACTGGGGCTTCAACCTCAAGACCTACCTGTTTTCTGTTAGGTGCGTGAAGAATTAAAAAAGGAGGCAAAAATGAATTATTTATCCATTCCCGTCACGGCTATCATAATAGCTACATCATTAACATTTTTTTCATGCACTAGTGATAAAGACGATGACACGCCGTCTTCAAGCTCGGTTGGCGAAGGCGGTACATCGTCGAGTTCCAACGGCAATATTGGAGGCACTTCTTCTTCCGTAGGCGTAGGTGGTAAGGGTTGCGATATAAGCGGCTACAAAACCAAGCAAATAGACGACCAAATTTGGATGTTGCAAAACTTGAATTGCGAGACGGCAGGAAGTAAATGTTATAAAGATGACCCTGCTAATTGTGATAAATACGGTCGTCTTTATAGTTGGATGCCGGCTATGAATTTGACTTATTGCGTGAGTATGACTTGTTCAAATGAAATACAAGAAAAACATCAAGGAGTTTGCCCCGAAGGCTGGCATATTCCTAGCGATGAAGAATGGACAAAGCTAACGGATTATGTTGGCGGAGCAGAAATCGCAGGAGAAAAACTGAAAGCATCTAGCGGTTGGAGCTGGAACAATGTTAAGAATATATCTGGCGATGGCACAGATGAATTCGGCTTTGGGGCTCTTCCTGGCGGCAACTATTATAGCTCAATCTATTCATTCAATGGTTCTTATGGATATTGGTGGAGTACCACAAATACGAATTTTGATGCCTATATCCGAGAACTAAGCTACTACGATCCGAGAATGTCTAGATCACTCGCAGATAAGGGAAGATTTTACAGTATTCGTTGCGTAAAGGATTAATTAACCCAAACCCACTGCAAGAAACCAAAAATGTCTTATTTTTCTACAATTTCACCAAGCAGGAGCTTCCCCAAACGGAGAAATCCCAACCAAGACCAAAATGGCACTTTCTCCAACGGGAAAGCCCTCAATAAGAGCAGGAAGGCTATTTCCGCTACTCGGAGATAACATCCACACAATTCAAATCTTCAGCCCTAACAATAGGAGAAAACAAAAATGGCTTTAAAGTTCAAGAAAATCAAAAAGTTATCGCTGCGTAACGACGCTCACTTCCAGTTCCACACCGAATTCAAAGACGCACTCGGCAAAATGACCCAAGCAACAGCGACAGGGCAGATAGCACCGCAATGGGCAAAGTATCAAGAATTCTACGCCATAGAAGACGAAGGTCTTAAAAAGATACGCAAAAGCCACCTAACCGAACAGATACAGAACGCAGACAAACTGCGTGACGAAACCTTCTTGGGAATGGTAGAACAGAATAATACCCTCCTCAAGCACTTCAACACTACCAAACGTGAAGCAGCAGGAAGACTGAAAATACTGTTTGACACCTACGGCAATGTAGCCACAAAATCGCTCAACGAAGAAACCTCCGCCATCTACAACCTCCTCCAAGACCTGAGCAGCCCCAAATACCAAGCCGACACAGCCACCGCAGGGCTAACCGAATGGGCGACCGAACTGCAAACCCGCAACACCGCCTTCGACACGCTAGTCAAACAGCGAGACACCGAAACGGCAGACAAGACGGACATCAACCTGAAAGAAGCCAGAGCCAAACTAGCCGAAGTTTACGACGCCATCACCGACCTAGCCGAAGCCTACATTCTGTTGCAAACCGTAGAAGAAGCAACGCTTACACCATTGGTGACGGCGTTCAACCCTGTGATAGACAGATACATCAGGCTGTTGAATGGGAGAAAGGGCAGAGGTGGAAAAGGCGGTGGAGAAGTGGAAGAAGGAACGGAAGAAGGAGAGGAACAAGCGTAGTTGCGGTTTGGGGTTGAAAATTTTTTCAACCCCAATTAGCTGTGATGTGTGTGAGAGGGGGAATTTTGGCGATTAGGGGTGGGCGGAACGCCTTTTTTTGCTTAAAATCGCCGATTTTGGTTCTGATAACCGCTAGCCGAAGTATGTAAATTAAAGTTTTCTATATTCGGTATTATGTTAGAAAGTCAATATTCGGCATTTTATAATTATCTTGGGAAGTTTCAAAGGCTTCCTGTGGAAGGTATTTTTAATGGTGAGGGGGCAAACGGTAGTTTGCCCTTTTTTGTTTGGCATAATTCAACCAAAATTAAAGTTAGGTCAAAATTACCAAAAAATATCAATTCTAAAATAGAGGAGTTCATATGAAAGAAAAGATCACGGTTATCACGGGTGGAAGTTCTGGGCTTGGTTTCGAGTTAAGCAAATTATTTTCTAAGATAGGAAATATTTGTATTGTCGCTCGAAACGACAAAATATTAAATGTTTCGCAAGGTGATATTGCGAAACATTCAGAACGCAAAGTGCTTGCTTACAAAGCTGATGTATCTAAAGAAAAAGAAGTAAAATTACTTTATGAGCATCTTACTGAGTATGAAATTGAGCGAGTGATTAATTGTGCGGGAGCTGGAAAATTTTCTAATCCAGAAGATATAACATCACAAATGGTTGAAGACTTGATAGATTCAAATCTTAAATCTGTTATGTTTATGTCAGCTAATGCAATTAAAGCAATGAAAGAAAATGGAGGAACGATTGTTACGGTTTTATCTACAGCAGCTCTGAAAGGCAATCCGCAGGAATCCGTTTATTGTGCCGTTAAATGGGGTGCACGAGGATACTGTGAGTCTTTAAAAGCGGCATTTAAAGGTACAAATATAAAAATAGTTACTATTTGTCCAGGTGGCATAAATACCCCTTTTTGGAAGGAAGATTGCGGTCTTAAACCAAATATTACTAAATTTATGGACCCGGCAGAATTAGCGGAAGTTATATATAACAATATTATTGAGAAAAAAACATTATTCTGTCCAGATATGTTAATAGAAAAACTTTAAACGGAGGTGATCAATGATTTCTATAGACGAAGTTGTAGAAAAGCTTGCTGCAGGTGAATTATCTGTTTTTATAGGTGCTGGTGCCTCAAAGAGTTATAAAGATGCTCCAGGCGTTCCTTCTGCTGGAGAAATGGTCGAAATTTTTGCGAAAAAATTTTCGTACATCAGTGATATGGAAGAATATAAAAACTGTAATTTACGCTTTGAAATAGCATGTCAAAAAATTCGGGACATAAATGGCGATAGAGATTTGATTGATATCTTGTGTAAAGAGATGAATGATCCGAATATAAAGCCTCTGCCTGCTCATAAGCTCCTTGCTAGACTGCCATTCAATTCTTACTTTACAACTAATTTTGATAGATTGTTAGAAATAGCATTTTCTAACTTTGGAGATATTGTTCACCCTATTATTAAAGATAAAGATGTAGCTTTTTGGAAGAGTAATAAAAAACCTATTGTTAAATTGCATGGATGCATAAATAATCGTGAATCGATAGTAGCTGCAATAGAGGACTATAAGCCTTTTAAAGAAACCAAGCCATTGATTGATTCTCTGTCCAAAACTATTTTGGCAAGCAAAACAATATTGTTTGTGGGTTTCGCTTTACAAGACGATGATTTTAAAGAATTATACAGAGAGCTAGAGAGTTTACTCGGCGAATATATGGCTGGACATATGGCAGTTGTTATAAACCCTACAAATGCCGATGTTCAATATTGGCAAAAGCGTGGTATAACTTTGTTAGATAGAGATTTAACAGATTTTCTAAATGGATTAGCTTTTAAATTCAGTAATCTACCCGAATTAGAGCCTAGTTTGCTAAATAACCCGTATTTAAAAAAATTACATGAAGTTACGAATTGTCCTACAGAAACGATGGCTACAAATGTTTTTTTAGACATGCTTGGGATAGAAATTGATTCGGATTGGGAACTTGATATAATTATTAATGACTTTCGTGTTGCTGCGGAAGTTGTTTTTAAAGAGAAACCAAATTTTCTGGCATTCAAAAAGGAATGTGATGAAATAGTAGCTGAACTTAGTAAATGTCAAGAAAGAATAGAAATGAAAGGTTTTTTGGATGAGAAATTAATTACTAGAAAACTAGTAGGGAATCAAATTAATAAACATGCTAAATGGATTAGAGCAGCATCACAGATATTATTATATTCGCAAAGCGTTCGGGTAATTGAGTTTTTAAAAAGTGTTCCAAAACAGATACAACAAAGTTGTACTTTATATATTTGTGAATGTAGAATAAAATCCCCAGAACCATTTTATGATGCTAAACAAATATGCGAAAATTTAAAAAATACTGATTATACAAAGCATATTATTTTGGATTCAAGCGTTACGTACTTAATGAAAACTAATCAAGTTCAAAGCGTATTAATGGGAGCACATGCAGTTTATGTTTCAAATGGCAAGTTATTGAAATTTGTAAATACAAGTGGTTCAGATATGATTATCCGAGAATCTGAAAAATATCAAATACCACTTTTTGTTATTGCGGAAAAGAAGAAAACTAAAGAGTGGGAAAAAGACTTAGAGAAAGAAGTAAAATATACTGAAGGAAATTTTATTACTCGTGAATTTAAACAAAAAGAAGGTGTTGGTGCCATAGAAATAGCATATGATTTATGCGATAGAACTCCCAATATGAGGTTTATATGTGAGGACGGTTTGGATGCGTGAAGAAATTTTAAAAATATATCATGACGATCTTTGGAAAGATAAACGAATAATTAATCCTAGGCGAGATATTTTCATTAAGTATTCTGAGAATGCTTTGGAAAAAGACACAGAGGTATCAGTCATACAATTTCTCCATAAAAGTAATATTGAAGGAATCCCCAATATCATCAAAATTACTGACAAAGAAATTCATTTAAGTTGTTTCAAGGGCATAAGAATTTTTGAACTATTAGTACAATTAGATGAGTTAAAAAAGAAAGGACTGACTAAGGCACAGGAAATTAAGGAACTTATTATATCTCGTTGTATAGAAAAGCAAAAAAGAATACAGCATGCTTTGTTTGAATGGCGAAAAACTCAATCTATTAGAGAACCATATCCTCAATTTAAATTAAGCAGTATCATAAAAGTTTTAGCATATTGTACAAAAATTAGATACAATGTTCAAAAAACCGAAGAAGAATTAAAAAAATTGAATTATTATTGGAAAACGTTAGTATCAGTTCCTTTTCGCGATGCTACGACAAAAAATATGGTATTTTGCTCTGACAAGTTATCCAGAATAGAATTTATGCCAACAGATGACAAAACGCAAAAAGAAAGAGATATAATAGAGTCAAAGCTAGATGATGATTATTTTTGGAACAATACGCTAATAGGAGACTTTGATTTTTCTTCTTGTATTCACGATACTACATTAGAAGATGATTTAATTAGTATAAAATTTCACGAAAGGACATTTTGTGGAAATTCATTTGTGGAACCGTCAGATGTTATTTGGTTTGGAGAACCAAATGGTATGAGAGCTGCAATTTCATTTTACATAAGATACTACAGATTTGGAGGAAGAAAAGCAGCTTATAGAATTCTCAATCCAGTTAATCACATGGTTAGATTTCGTTACGATACAGATATATTTTATTTTTTTAACTTAAACACTATCATGCGGAATCTTTGGAAAGATGTGGATAGTGAATTTCCTCAGCTTTTAGATATAACGGAAAAATTATCTAGAACATTAGGAACAAATAGGGAAGAAATAGATTCATTTTATGAAATATATCCTAACGCTAACAGAGAACCTTGGGACGGAATGGCTGATGTTCCTAAGTAAATGTTCGTCCATTTTTATGTTATCTTTGATATTATTAGCTGAGCAATTCTCCCAAAGGAACTCAGTTCCCCTTCGGCAATGCTTCCCAACCCCACGCTGACCCGTGAGCGGCAGCCCCATTTAAGAACCGCAAACAAAAGCCAGACACACCCATAAAATAATGAACAGGCACGATTAAACGGAGTTCTAAAAGGCAGCATCCTTAGATTGCCTGAGTATTACGCCATAACAAAAACGCTTGACGTTGTGAAGCGAGCTGTTACTGGCATGGCCGGGCTTCAACATTCTTCTCACACAAAACCCAAAGGCATTTTATTTTTTGCTGGTCCTACTGGAACAGGTAAAACGGAAATGGCAAAAACTCTTGCAGAAAAATTGTTCGGAGATGAGAGTTGTTGCATCCGCTTTGATATGAGTGAATACGGGCAAAGCCACAGCGATCAAAAGCTTCTGGGGGCTCCTCCAGGCTATGTTGAATATGAAGCTGGAGGCCAATTAACAAATGCGGTGAGAGAAAAACCTTTTTCAATTCTTTTGTTTGATGAAATAGAAAAGGCTCATCCATACTTGATAAATTTTTGCAAATACTTGAAGATGGCCGCATGACCGATGGACAAGGAAATACAGTTTATTTTTCAGAATGTATTATTATTTTCACGAGCAATCTTGGGATATTCACGTGAAATACTGTAGGTAGCCGTGAAGCTAATGTAACAGAAAAAATGGAATACAAAGAAGTACAATACAAGGTCCGTCAAGCGATTGACGATTATTTTAAATTGGAACTTGGCAGACCTGAGATACTTAACCGAATAGGCGAAAATATTGTAGTATTTGATTTTATTCGCAGTGAAGTTGCAGAGACTATTCTTGATGTTCAAATAAATAAAATTGTTCGTAATCTATCCAGTGAAAAGCGGATTGAGTTGAGCGTTTCTGCAACGGCTCGCGCTACTCTGCTTGAAATGGCATTAGGTAATCTGTCAAATGGAGCAAGAGGCATTGGAAATATTGTAGAGAATCTGCTTATCAATCCATTATCTCGCTATCTTTTTGACAATGCGATTAAGAGTGATGAGAAGGTTACGATCAATTCAATAAACATGCAAAATACACAATTTGTTCTTGAATGTACTAGAGAGAGGATAAAATAATGGGATTCAGACTTAGAAAAGCCATAAATCTTGGAGGTGGATTCAAGATTAATCTGAGTAAAACTGGAATTGGGTATAGTTGGGGCATTCCTGGCTATCGTATTACCAAAACAGCCAAAGGAACAACAAGAAGTACATATTCCATACCTGGTACAGGAATATCTTATGTTAATGAAACCGGAAAAAAGACAAAAAATGCAAACTCAATACAGCAAACCGAAACTAATGCTTCACTATATGATTCCGGCTCGAATTATGAGAATGTAGGAATAAATAGCATCACTTCGGCTATAGAACGAGTAATTTTTCTCAACAAGTTTAGTACATTTTTAATGATATGCGGTATTTTTGCATTAGCTCATCCATTAGCATTAATTCTACCAGCCTTGGGCATAATTTTGAAGATTATTGTGCACAAAGCTTGCCCAGTTGGATTAGAATATTCTCTTGATGGCGAAAAGGCAGATGAATACAACCGCCGCATAGGAGCATGGCAAATATTAGCTGAAGGAGATAAAGAGTGGCAAGTAATAAAGTTTTCATTGTCAGATGTGGCAAAGTATGGTTTGTAAATTACGAGGATATCAACATTAGCACATCGCAAGTGAGATTTATTGAAAGCGATCCAGTTCCTAATGATGCGGTTATTGTTGATAGAACATGGCTATATGTAAACAAAAATGGTACGCCAGATAAACGTTTCAAATATAAACAAAGTACAAGATTTTAAGGAATTGATACGGTGATTCAATAATTTTTTCTATCTTATCCCTATGCTAGGATTATTCGAAGAAAAAATGGCAGAACCTGTTATTCTCAAAGAAAACAGTAGCCTAGATGAGCAATTAAAGCAACTCACAGAATTTTCACAAAAGCCGCTACCAGCAGATATTCGAGAGCAAGTTGAGCAGGAAATCCGCCGTATAAAAACTGGAATTGCTGGAGAAAATAAGCTACTCTTTGAGTTAAAAAACAGCCACATACCCATGTTTGTGTTACGAGACCTTTGTATAGAAGAAGAAGACTTGTCTGCACAGATTGATTTTTTTGTAATAACGAAAAAACTACTTTTCGTTATTGAATGCAAATCTCTTTATGGTAATATAGAGATTGACTCAAAAGGCGATTTTATCCGTACAATGCATTTTGGCAAATACTTTAAAAAAGAAAGAATATATTCACCAATAACTCAAAACGAGCGGCACATGGAATTGATTCGACAAGTTCGCCAGAAAGACAAAAAGAATTTTCTGACAAAAATGATTTTTCAGAATTATGCTTTTCAGAAATTCTATCGTTCATTGGTAGTATTGGCTAATGAACAAAGTGTATTGAACGCTAAATATGCCCCTAAAGAAATTCGAGAAAAAGTTATCCATGCTGATCATTTAATTGGTTATATAAAAAAAGAAAATGCAGCATTGAATGAATGGAATAGTTCCGAAGACGAAATGTGGCAATTTGCAAAATTTTTTATGGATGCGCATCATAATCGAAAAATAGATTATACTCATAAATATCTTAATAAAATTGCTGCGGATAAAGCAGATGAATCAACCATAAGTGAGTCGCCCACAGAAATAAATTTACCCAGTTCATCTTTATCGGAAGAAAAGATTGTTTGTTCCAAATGTGGCGCTCCTATGGTTAAGCGAACAGTTTCCAAAAAAGGAAAAGATGTTGGAAAAGAATTCTGGGGATGTTCAAAGTTTCCGTCTTGTAGAAATACTTTGGGATTCTCCTAAATCCCACACCTCCTCATATCCACCTTCTCCCCAATAAACCGCACTCCTTCCTTCTCCAACAACTCACGCTGCCTATTCACTCCGCCAAACACAAACGCCTTGCTCAAACTTCCATCCTTGAACACAACCCTGTGACATGGAATATTCTCAGGATCAGGATTCTTGTGAAGCGCAAACCCAACTTGCCGACTGCATCTCGGATAACCGGCTATGCGAGCAACAGTGCCGTAATTTGCAACTTTGCCCTTGGGGATAGTTTTGACCGCCGCATACATCTCTTTGAACATTGTGGAGAAATGTAGAAAAAAATAACCTTGCGGCAGATTTTCTATCTTTTCCCGTAACCACACCTTCATGCTGAAAAAGGAGAAACGCTATGAAATCCTATCGAAAAGAGCTGACTTTCAAAACACCGCACCGCCGGGAGTTTATCAACATCACTCCGGATGTGGAAGAATGTTTGCGAGAGAGCGGCATAAAAGAAGGCTTGCTGCTGTGCAACGCCATGCACATAACGGCTAGCGTATTTATCAATGATGACGAGAGCGGCTTGCACCAAGACTATGAAGTGTGGCTTGAAAAGCTGGCCCCGGAAAAACCGCATTCGCAATATCACCACAATGGTTACGAAGACAACGCAGACGCTCACATGAAGCGGCAAATTATGGGGCGCGAAGTGGTAGTTGCTATTACCAACGGGAAATTGGATTTCGGCACTTGGGAGCGAATTTTTTATGGAGAGTTTGACGGCAAACGCAGCAAACGAGTGCTTGTGAAAATAATAGGCGAGTGAGAGCGAGCTAATTTCTCAATTATCTCATCACGAACGCTTGGCATATCTTGCTCGTCATCATGAATATTGTTCATAATTTCTCTGATAACTTCACAAAGCATTTCGCAACTCAACGATGTACTTGTTGATGCTGGCCTGAACCCGATATGCATAGGCGTTATTTTTTTATTAATTGGCAATTTATAATCTATATCCAACAATTTTATTCCTTGACGTTCGTAAAATCTTATGCGGCGATTCTCTTTGGCTTGCGGATCTGTACTGGTCGGAATTTCTAATTCTGCAAATAAATTCATATCTCCGATGCCAGCGTTGCCCATAAGATTATTAAACAGAAAAGCTCCATTTCCAGAGCCCTGATACGCCGCATTAATCGCAAAATAATCTATCCATGCTGCTTTATATTCATGAATCACATAAACAAAACAAAATCCGATAATGCTTTCTTCGCTGCTTGAGGGTGTATTCTCGGCGATATACAAGACATATTTTCCCTTGCGCATAAGATCGGCAATTTTTTCTTTGGTTTTAAGTTCATTTTTTGGGAACAGAGCCAACATTAAACTGTAAATAAGCTCCAAATCTTCTATTCTGCCTGTGCGTATTTTCATATCCATACCATGAATATAGTATTATTTTTTCCCGAAAAAACAAAATACCCCACCCAGCGGCTCCCTCCGTCCATTCAATATTTCTATATTCAAAACTATGGATTATTATGTTATTGATGTATTTGCGGAGAAATTATTTAAAGGGAATCCCGCCGGCGTTTGCGTGCTTGAACAATGGATAGATGGCGAAAAACTTCAAAACATCGCTTCTGAAAACAACTTGTCGGAAACAGCGTTTTTAGTAAAACGAGATGGCTATTATGACCTTAGATGGTTTACCCCTTCTGTTGAAATTGATTTATGCGGACATGCTACCATAGCAAGCGCTTTTGTTTTGCTTGAATTTTACGAAGCGAACATAGACGAAATAAAATTCAAAACGATGAGCGGAATAATGAAAGTGACTAAAAAAGGCGATATATTTTATTTGGATTTTCCTGCAAGAAAAGCTCATAGAACTATTGATTATAAAACATTTGATGAAGCTTTTTCATGCAATAACAATGGCGTGTATAAGGCCGTCGACTTTTTGGTAGTTTTTGACAATGAAACTCAAGTAAGAGATATTAAAGCGAATTTTTCTGTATTAAAGAAAATAAAAGAAGAAGCTCAAATGGAAAGCGACAGCTTTGGCATTATTATCACAGCAAAAGGCGATAACTGCGATTTTGTATCAAGATTTTTAGCTCCAAATGCCGGAATAGATGAAGACCCCGTTACGGGAAGAGCGCATTGCACGTTAATACCATATTGGGCTGAGAGGCTTGGAAAAACAAAAATGAGGGCTTTGCAGTTATCAAAAAGAGGTGGAGAAATCGACTGCGAGCATTTAGGAGAACGTGTGCTTATTGGCGGAAAAGCGGTTTTATATTTAAAGGGTAAAATTGTTCTTTGAGGGATAACTCTATATTTTTCTGCAAAAAAAACGCTTTCAACATTGCTGCGCATAGCAGAATTTCAATGGACGCATCAGGCTTTTGTTTGAGCGTCCAAATTGGGCTGCCGCTCACGGGCAGCATTAGGGGAGTAAGCATTCCCGGGTGGAACGGAGTGCCTTTTTAAGCTTCCTCCCAAAGGTATTCTTTGCTAAACTTTTTTCTATATTCTGCGTATGGCTTTACCTATTCGCACAACTCCTATTCTTTCCGGCAAATCAGCGGAACGCTTTTTCCTAATGGCAAAAGATGTCCGTGAAAATAAATGGAAATCTGTTGATTTTTCAAAACAGGCCAAATTCGGCAAAAAAATACTTAAAAATGCGAAGTTTTAAGGAGATAAAGTGAATATTTCAGAGGGATGCTCTTTTTCGCCGTTTAATGCCGAAATGCTCAATGAGATGAATGATTTTGATTGCGGAAACGAAGATTTGAATGATTTTTTCCGCAATGATGCGTTAAATTACTCCAATGAATTGCTTGGAAAAACTTATTGCTTTACAACGGATAAGCAAACAAATCAAATAGTTTGCTGTTTTACAGTTGCAAATGATGCCGTATATTTGCGTTTGTTGCCTAATAACAGCAAGAAGCGTGTGCGAAAAAATATACCGCATTCTAAGCATAATATGAAATATCCAGCCGTATTGATTGGCAGAATAGGAGTCAATAAAGCATTTCATCATCAAAATATAGGTTCTCAGTTGCTGGACTTTATTAAATTCTGGTTTTCAAGCAAAGAAAATAAAACTGGTTGCAGGTTTATAACGGTAGATGCTTATAAATCAGTTGTGGATTTTTATGAGAAAAACGGATTTAATTTTTTATATAAAGATGAGGAAGAAGAGAAAAAGCAACACGATATATCAGATAAAAAGCCTTTGCGTACTCGTATAATGTTTTTTGATTTAGGTGTATTACATTCTAGTTGATAGCATGCACAATACACCCCCCAGCGGTTCTCTCCCTCCCTTCAATTTTATTTTAAACCCTGCTCTACTCACCCAAGAACATTGCTGTTCTTAACAACGCCGCTATGGCTATTCAAAATCCCGGCAAGTCCGGCCCGCACTATGCTTATAGCCTGGTCTCTGGTGATTTTTGCGTTATCGATTGGCGAAATTCCGCCAATATAAGTTACGCCAAACAATTCTTCAACGGTTGCGCCCATTTCGAAAAGTTTTTTCATAGCGGAGAAAGTAACTTCGTACTTGCCAGTTTCCCAGTGATGGTAGTTTGATGGGCTTTGACCAAGTTCTTTCGCCAGCTCATTTTGCTTAAGCTTCATGCGCTCACGAAATTGCTTTAGGCCTAAAAAAGGCTTTTTCTCTCTCATATTTAAGATTTTCGGTATAAAAAAGCGAAAAATTACATAAAATTTATGAAAAATAAACTTTTTTTGCATTTTTAAAAATTTATTTAGGTAAAATAATCTATATTTAGGTTATGGCAAATGTAAATTTAGGTGAATTAAATTATGAAATTGGCTGCCGCGAAGTTTTAAGAGCTTGCGGTAGAGGGTATTTTAGTTCAAAAATTTCACATTTCAAACCACAGGAGGTTCACATGAAACCCTATAAATTCATCCTATCTGCAACTCTCCTCGCCATGTTTGCAACAACATTATACGGGCAAGAGATGCGAACCTTTGGTGTAGGCATCTACGACACAATTTTCAACAATTCAACCGATAGATTAGTTCAAATAGAAGTTTACGCACTTGGAGCTGGTGGCGGAGGGCAAGGTGGAAATCAACATCAGTTTAGCATGAGCAATGGAACTGGTGGAGCTGGTGGTGGTGGAGCGGCAGTTTATTCGAAATTCGCAGTAACAGGACCGGTTCAATTTAATATAAGTGTGGGAAGTGGTGGCAGTGGTGGTGGCTATAGATATGTGTTTACTGGTGATTGGCAGTCAGGTGATGGTGGCGGAGACGGCAATCCTACAATTGTAACTTGGAATGAAACAAACTCATTTACGGTTGAAGGAGGCAAAGGAGCTCCTAGAGCATCTAGGACAGATCAGAGCGGAGGAACAGGCGGAAGAGGAAATGAAAGTATCAGGCCTTCGGTGGTTCCAGAC
>WQTK01000285.1 GCA_009786285.1 Candidatus Fibrimonadales bacterium
TCCATAGTGCGCACAAGAACCTTGTCAGAGAAATTCACATATTCCAAAACATCGGAAACGGATTCCCCGGCAATAATCTTCTCTATCTCGTAAGAATCTTTTTTGCAGCCTATGTGAACAACATTCGTATCGCCGAGCAGGTTATGCAAATCACCCAAAATTTCCTGATATGCGCCAACAAGATAAACACCCAGATAATAAGGCTCCTTTTCCTTTAATGTGTGGAGAAGCAATGTTCTGCTTATTTCGCCTTTGTTCACGAACAGCTCAATTTTCCCGTCGCTGTCGCATGTGATGTCTTGAATTGTCACGTCCACAGTAGGCTCTTCATTTAAGCGCTGAATAGGCATAATCGGAAAAATCTGGTCTATGGCCCAGGCATCCGGCAGGCTTTGGAAAAGGGAAAAATTTCCGAAATATTTTTCAGCCAGCAGCTTTGGCAGCACCTCAAGCTCGTAAGGAGGATGGCGCATGTCATTTGCTATGCGGTTTGCTTTGCGGGCAATGGACCAGAACAAGCGTTCCGCAACGGCGCGATTTTCCAGATTTACCGTTCCAACGCGAAAATTACTCAAAACATCATCATGAAGCTGAACTGCGTCGTGCCAGCTTTCGTTCAGGTTTTTCTGTACAAGCCCCTTGTAAATAGAATACAAATCTTTTAAAAAATCCGGGTCTTCATCGGTTATTTCTCTTTTAACATCTTCAAAAAACGCAGGCGCGGTTCGCTCCAAAATATCAAAAACCAGCAAGCTGTGATGGGCGGTAAGCGCCCTGCCAGACTCAGCTATTATATTCGGATGCGCAAGGGAAAGATTTTCGCAGGTCTCCGCAATTGCGTAAACAACGTCGTTTGCGTATTCCTGCACGGAATAATTGACGGAACTGGAATGTGTGCTGTTAGTGCCGTCATAATCAACGCCAAGGCCGCCGCCAACATCAACAAACTCTATGTTAAATCCAAGCGCGTTTATTTCAGCGTAAAACTGCGCAATCTCCCTAAGCCCGGATTTTATGCGGCGAATATTTGTTATTTGGCTGCCCAAATGAAAATGAATCAGTTTAACCGAATCGCTAAAACCCCTGTTCTTTATATACTGCAAAGCGTCTATAAGCTCCGAGCTGCTAAGCCCGAACTTGCTCTGGTAGCCTCCGGATTCTTCCCAATGCCCCGACCCGCTGCTCGCAAGCTTTATGCGAATACCTATGTTTGGCTTCACTTTCAGTCTTTTTGAAAGCTTCACTATAAGGGTCAACTCGCTGAATTTTTCAACAACCAAAAAAATCTTTTTTCCCATCTTTTGCGCAAGCAGCGCAAGCTCTATGAAATCTTCGTCTTTGTAGCCATTGCAAACAATCAAAGACTTTGGGTTGTCCACATTCGCAAGCACTGCATGCAGCTCGGATTTTGAGCCGGCCTCCAAGCCTATGTTGAATTTTTTCCCATGCTGCAAAACCTCTTCCAAAACGGCTCTTTGCTGATTCACCTTGATGGGAAACACATTGTAAAAATTGCCGTTAAACTTATACTCTTCTATGGCCTTGTCAAAGCAACTGTTGATTTTTTCAATTCTGGAATCCAGAATATCCGGAAAGCGAAGCAGCACCGGCGTCGCAATGTCTTTGCGTGAAAGTTCTCGCATAACCTCTGCCAGGTCTATGGTAGGTCCATTATCTTTTAAAGGAGCAACCGTTGCGTGGCCTTCTTCGTTTATGCTAAAATAAGAAATTCCCCAGCCTTTTACATTGTAAAGCTCGCGGGAGTCGTCTATAGTCCATTTGCGCATTATGGGAATGTAGAAAATCAAAACGACCAGTCAAGTCACTTTCCAATAACCGCCTTTATCCGGGCCAATGCGTTCAATTAAGCCTTTGGATTTTAATTGCTTTATGTTCCAATCTATGCCTTTAACTGTAAGACTTAATGCATCTGCTATCTCCTGAGTTGTTATAGATGGCTGTTCTCTAATTATATTTAAAATTTTCTCCCTAGTTTTCTCCCTAGTTTTCTCCCTAGTTTTCTCTGTACCTTTTTCTGCATTGTTTTCTTCCACACCAAATTTTCGCCAAAAAGTTAACCCAAAATCTCCGCATTGCTGGAACTCTGGTATCAATAAACCCTGTTCCTTGCATAATTTTAATATCATTTCCGTACCTGTGCCCATTTGCTCAATAGAGCCATACAAGTACATTGGGCGAGCCAACAACGGATTTGCGGGCTTAGACCTATGGCTAGTTTTTAGCATTTCCGTTGTAAAACCATAGGGAAGCTGCCCTGGATTCCAGATTTCAAGGCGGTTTTTGAATAGCATAACCTGTACGCTTGCATTACTCGTGTAGTCTCTGTGGCAAACTGCATTTACAATTGCTTCGGTAACAGCCAATAATGGCAATTCGTGCGTTACATCGGCTAATACGCTTTTATCCCTACCGCTAATTTCTGCGTCTATGCGAGACATCACAAAACTTACTGCCTGATCTATTAGTTCAAACACATCCCCATCGTAAATATGGTAAGATGGAATGGGCCTTTCTATGTCGTTACCATAAAATTGGCAGCATTTTACAGATGATGTAATAAAAAATTTTTGCGGTTTTTTAGCGAACAGCAATAGAGCCGCATTTGTAATTTTCTCGCCTTCCATCAATTCTAAATGCGATAATATTTTTTTCAATTTTATCTATTAACGTCGCTTCTTTTTTATCACGCTTGGCAACCTTCTTAATATAAATTAATCGCGTTTTATGCAATTTGGCCGCTAAATCATATTCCCTTTCTGTTGGAGATACGCCTTTGGAATCTTCAAAACCATAGCTTTTTCCAAAAAGCCCAAGATATATGTCGCAATTTTCAACTTCTTTTAAGAAAACTTGTGATGGTTTGGCGTTCAAAGCAGGAATGTTTTCAAAGATAAACGGCTCAAAAAATTTGCTTAATAAAACATCGGAAGCAAGATAATCAAAAAGCAATTGCCGTTCTGTGGCAAACTCAGCTTTAACACTGCTTATAAAGACTCTTTTTCTTTGCATATAGTGAATTTAGAATTTTCTATATTACCTCAAAACCCAGCGCGTTAAGTCGCTATTAGCTAGATGGCCCTCCGTTAGAGAGTCCCTTTTGTATATCAAATTGAAAGGATTTCCTAAGGAGATTCTATGCCCAAAAAAGGCAAAAAAGACGAGAGACGTGAAACAGCGCAGATCTTTGACCTGACGCTCAAGTGTATATTGAGAGAAGCCAGCCACTCTGCTGTGGTGCATCTTATAAACAGTGTCCACAAAAAGAATTACCCTTTGCAGACAACTTTGGTGAAATTCGAGCCAACCGAATATTTCAAAGAACTTCCTGAGTCTGGCAAGCTACAGAAGATAATCACGGATATGGTGTTAACCCTGTCCGGCGAAGGCTACAGTGACACTTACCTCATAGAAGCCCAGATAGATGACGATGCGAGGATGTTGCTCAGGATATTCAATTACAGCGTTGCCGTGGCCTTGGCTGGCAAGACTATTTCCGACAACGGCTCCTATATGGAAATAACCATGCCATACCCTGCTTTGCTCTACTTTGAGGACAGCAAGACGGAAGACATTGTTTCCATAAGAATAAAGTTCCCCGGCGGCGAGAGCGTGCTTTACAAAGCTACTGCTTTCAAAATATTGAACCATTCCGTTTCCGAGCTTGATGGCATGGCTCTCCTCCTTCCTTTTTACATTCTCAGAATTCGCAAAGAGTTGAAGATGAAGGGCACGGATTCTGGGGAACGCAAGCGGTTGTCCAAGGAACTTGAGGGTTATGTAGGTGATATAGTTAAATCGCTTGAAGCGAGTAAAAAAAATTCCTATATTACTGATAAAGACTTGGCGTTGCTTTTGGAGAAATTGGATGTAATGAATTCGGAGCTTTACGGCAAGTACGAAGAATTTGCGGAGGTAAACATGAATTTGAAAAAGTGGGCAACATCAAAAGTAAGCAAGGCCGTTAAAGAAAGCCGAGCTGAAGGGCAAGCTGAGGGGCAAGCTAAATTATTTGCTCTTTGGGAAAAGGGCGTTTCTTTGGAAGATGCTAAGAAGATGTTTGGGTTTGGAGCCGTTAGTATGACTTTGTAAACCCTACGCAAAAAGCAAATAACCATTTCTGAGGATACAGAAAATCTATCTTTCACTTTTTATGCTGCTTATTTTCCTTTCCGCTCTGGCACTGGCCTACCTAGGTCTAATGCTATATCTATATATAGGCCTTTTATCCGCTAACCACTTGCCACTAGCCACTAGCCACTCCCCTTTTGTTTCCATAATAATCCCCATGCGCAACGAAGAACTCTTTATACAAGCCACCCTGAATGCCCTGAGTTCCCAAAAATACGCCGGAAAATGGGAAGTGATTGTTGTAAACGACCGTTCCACGGACAAGTGTCCGGAAATCGCGCGGGGTTTTTGCGAAACGCACCCAAATTTTTCAGTTATAGATATTCCGCAAGACTCTCCGCAAATAGCTTCGCCAAAAAAAAGAGCCTTGAATACAGGCTTTTTAGCCGCAAAAGGCGAGTTCCTGCTGATAGCAGACGCAGACTGTGTTCCGCCGCCAAGCTGGTTGAGTTCAATGGCGGCCTGCTACGCAAACGGAGCCTCTGTTGTGCAAGGTTCAAAGGCAAACAATGGGGGAAAAAGATTTTTGCATGCTTACCAAAGATTGGAAACTCTTGGCTTTACCTTGATTGAAGCGTCCGGATTTAACCGCAATAAACCTATTTTAGCAAGCTCTGCGTCCATTGGCTACAGCAAAGAATTATTTTTCAAGTGCGGCGGCTTTGAAGGCCTATACGATTTAGCTTCCGGCGATGACGATATGCTTATTCACAGAATGGCGAAAATAGAGGGGACAAAGTTTGCCTACAACTGGGACGCAAGCTCGATTATGCCAACTGCTCCGGTTGATTCCTGGAAAGCTCTTTTGCAGCAGAGGGCAAGGTGGGGAAGCAATGGCGCGAAATACGAAAGCAAAGCATACTCAGCGTTTTTGTTTTGCATTTACGCATTTTTTGTATGCCTTTTTATTTTGCCCTGGCTTGACTGGCAGCTCTTTTTATATTTTTTCTCAATAAAACTGTTCTCTGATTTTCTGTTGCTATACAGGGGAGCGCTTCGTTTAAAATCCGTAAAGCTCCTATGGTGCTTGCCGTTGGTAGAGCTTATTCAAATTCCGCTTTTCACAGCCGCCGTGCCGCTTGGAATGCTGGGATTGTATAAGTGGAAGTGAGTAGTTAATATAGTGACTTAACTTAGGCTCCATTTTTTCCGGGCTAGTTCATTTTTGTATCTTATGTTTTATGAACAATTTTGATAAGGAAGTTTGAAAATGGCAGGGCGCGTGATTATGTCTAAATGGCATACCCTATATGAAGCATCTGATTTTCCGGTGAATAGGGACTGTAATATTTACAGGAACCTTACGGAAGTTCACTACAATAAAATGCGAGAATTGCTTAAAATAAGCGAAGAAAAAGAATACGAGTATTTATCCTTCTTATTAAAGCAAGTGTGGAAGAAATATGAAAATGAATTGAGAGTAAACAATTCAAAAGCCCGTGATAACGAGGTAGGGTTTTATAAAAATGAAAATACCGGGATATATGGAGTATACATAAACATTGATAACCATACGCAAGAATCAAATGATGGTTGGTATGCGGCATACCAAACCATTTTCCATGAGTTCTTCCATAACATTGACCATTTAGCCGGTTATAAATCTTATACTTATAAAAACAAGAATTTTGACCATTCCGATAAAGAATATCAATTCGGAGAGATTATTATAAGCGAGATAAGAAAAAGTCTCCTTGAAGAAGAAAAAAATGCAGGCCCAAAAGAAAAAACACGACTCAGGACAATAACATACGATATTACAGATAGGAGACATAAAGCCGCTTTGTATGATATTATAGGGGCAGTGCTGAATTATGGAAAATATGGGTGCAATCCTAATAATTCTGAGTTTTATACCGAAGATGGGAAAAAGTGCGGAGATAAATGCGTATGCAATCCTTTGAGCAAAACTAATCCTAAAACTGCAATTTGCGAATTTAGAACTAGAGGGTTATCTATTTATGATAGATGTAGCAATAGCAAAGAATGCTCTTATAAAAGAGTATGTAGCCTTCGTGCTAATGACTGGTGCAATGTGATACATGGACACGGGAGTAATTATTGGCTAGTCAAGGAGAAAGGCAGCAAGGAAGATGACAAGGAGAGTTTTCCCATGCGCTTGGCAGAAGAGGCTTTTGCGCTTATGGCTTCAGAGGCAGTAGCCAACCGCAATGCTTTTGGAAACTTGAAAAAATACTTGCCTAAATCTTATGACATGTTTGTGGAAATTCTTAAAGAAATGCTAAAAGAAGAATTTGAACTGTGGGGAAGGTTGTGGAGTTTTTAATTAAATTCGGCTGAGAATCTGTATGGCAAAGTTAGCGATTATTTTATTTATGCTGTTGCTGCTTGGCTGTGAGGAAGAGCAACAACAGCAGGAATGCGATGCTATTTGCGATATTTATAAAACAAATTTTGAAAATTCAACAACGAGCATCGTTTATAGAAACGATTATTCTCCCAGAGAATCAAAATATGTATCAGTAACCAAAACTGAAACAGGTGCCATTGCAAAATACAAGCCGTGGGGTTATCCTAGGATGGACCCACTAGAGGCAGAGCTAAGTATAGAGGAATGGCAGGATTTTATAAGGGCTTTATACAAATGCCGCATCAATGAATGGAAAAGATACAAGTCAACAAGTTCTACTTCTCTTGAAATATATTCCTCGGATAAAGATAAGCCATATGTTAAAATTCCTATCATCGGTGAAGAAGAGCATTCGGTTTATGAGGGATTTTACAAAATACTATACGATATGGAAGCAAAAGTAGAAGAAAGAGCTGGTGGCAAGCATAAGCAATCTATGTAAAATTGCATTGGCGATAAGTGGCAATGTGATTTTTTTGCCGGACAGCCGGCATTCAAGCAGATAGCGTGTACGACGAAAAGCCCGTCTGGCAGGTAAGCCAGACGGGGGAACCTCCAAAGGAGTAAAAGGTTCCGCTAAAACCAATTACCCATTTATTAGCGTGAGCGCTGTTTGAGGTAAAGTATTTGCCTGCGCCAACATACTCGTTGCTGACTGCACCAAAATCTGATTTTTCGTGAAATCCGTTGTGGATTGCGCAAAATCGGTATCTCTTATGCGGCTTTCTGCGTCTTGGGTGTTGAACTCCAAGCTAGCAATGTTGTTGATAGAGTATTCCAGACGATTGATAAATGTACCAATCTTGGCTCTAACACCGCTAACGCTTTTTATAATCTTGTCCAACTGGTCAATAGTCTCAGTCGCATTGTTCTGAGTCTTTACGTTTTTGGTGGAAAGACCAAGCGAGCCTGGGTTGAGAGAAATGTACGTAACTGTCATCTCGTTAGCCCATTTGCTGCCCATGCCGCTGCTGTAGTTCGGGCCTATGTGCAAGGTATAAGAGGCTGCGTTTGAAGTGTCGTTTGAAACCATGCTAAGGAACAGGTTTGCGACGCTATCGCTTGACGGTTGAGCATTGTTATTGAGAATTATGTCCATTCGCTCCGTAAGGGCAGCGAAAAGTCTTTGATCCTTGGGAGGCAAGGTACTGGTATCTGTTGCTTTTAGGGCTTCAATTGCAGTTCGCAAAGAACCGCCTGCGCCATCAACTCCTACAAAAGCTTCTACAGCCGCTTTATCTGCTGCGGGATCGCCGGTCAAAGCTATGTTAGCAAGATTATTAAGTTGTGTAATGGCGGTATTTATTTCTGCGGGTATTGTAGGCGGTGTTCCTGCGAATCCGTTGGCTAATTCAGATATTTTTGTGTGTTCATCCTGCAATGCTTTTTGCAAATCGGCTTTGTTGCCGGTTGCGCCAAAGCTTATATTTGGGTCTTCGGACCAGTTCAGCATGTTTTTGCCGTTGTAGTCCGTTGTTTTCGCTATGCGGGCTATTTCTTTAGTCAGTTCCTGGAACTCCAAGTCCAGGTACTTACGCTCGGTACTCGTTAAAGTATCGTTGGCAGCTTGCACTGCAAGCTCTCTTTGCCTCTGCATAATGTTGGTGATTTCCGCTAAACCGCCTTCGGCAATCTGCAATGCAGCTATGCCGTCTTGAGCGTTCTGCTTGGCTTTTCCCAAGCCGCGAATCTGGGTTCGCATCTGCTCGCTCATCGCGAGGCCTGCGGCATCGTCTTGAGCTCGGTTTATCTTCAAGCCAGTGGAGAGCTTTTCCAAACTCTTGCCCATGGCATTGTTGTTTTGATATAACGCATGTTGCGTTATCATCGCGTTTATGTTGTGATTGATCTTCATGACAAACTCCTTTGTATGTTAGAAAAGCCTCAATCAAAAGCTTTTCCATGTGTTCCTGTAGAGTATCTATGCGATAATCGTGCCAAAAACACGGAATTTGCATGAAAAAATATTTTTTTTGACTACTTAGGCGTTTACTTTCGGTTTTACTTTAAGTTTTGCATTAACTTGAAGTTTTGCGTTAAGTTTAGTAAGCGCCTTCGTCGTCAACATTTGGAGGCGGCGGAGAGCCGCCATAGGGGTCGCCTTGGATCTCAATGAGCTTAGAGGCGTTTGTCCAGTCTGCGCCTTTGTACTTCTGCGGGTCAACCTCTTCCCACTTAAGGCGGGTTATAAGTTCGCCCGTCTCGGCGTTTATGTAGTCCCATACCAGGCGGTCTTCCGATTCCTGGTCTGCCGGGCCCCAAAGAAGGCTTACCATGTTTTTGTTCATGCCCTCGGCTATATACCCTTGCAAAAAGATTTTTTTCAGCCTGGGGTCTATGCCAAAGCCCTCTTGCACAACGTCGTAGTTGCGCTCGTCTTCCTTGATGCCCCTTTCTATCAAAATGGGCGATTTATGCTTGGCGCAGGAGGAAACCAGCGCGCTTGCGGCTAATATTGCTAAAAAGATTTTCTTCATATTTAAAAAATAGTATTTTTTCAGGCTGTGCAACGAATTTTTTTGATTTTAGCCCTGTTTTGCAGCAGTTTTGCCTTTAATTCCCCATTTTTGGTGCTTGGGCCTAATATAGAGTATGGGATGTCTGGGGCTGCGGCTCCGGCTGATGTTAGGGGAGCCTTTGTTCCGCAGGCAAATGCCAACTTTGAATTTTCCTGGATTGAGCCTTTGGGGGAGGATTTCTATGGAATTTGGAACTCAAATAAAACAAACTATATAAGGTTTTTCGCCGGCGCGGAGCTTTCGCCCTTTTATGGAGCTGTTAGGGCAGGGTTGGGATTTGCCCCTTTGCCGCCTCCTTTTGCTATTCTGGAGCTTCGCTTTGTCTATTCAAACGAAAACCTGTTCTGGAGCGACGTTGAAATGCCCATGAAGCCCTCTGAGCAGCCTTCCATAAGAGAGGTTTGGGATGGAGGCTATATGTTTGACTGTTTTTACAATAAATCCTCGTATGCGCTAATACAGAGCTTTGACACGCAGCTTGGCGCAAGGTATGTTTCCCGGAGATTCAGTTTTTCCTTTTTGTTTCATTTTACCCTTATAGACATAAACTCCGATTATGACAAGAAAAGCTTTGATTATATGCGTGGCATTCCGGTTTACAGCAGGGACTACATAGTTGCCGAAGAGTTGTTTGCCGTTTATAATTTCAGCAAAAATTTTTCGTGGAGCGTGGAGTTTTTGGCTATGTTCTCAGGCCGCCGCTTCCAATTCTATTCTCCGTTTGAAGCTTACGACAAGGAGCCTCTTTCCTATTATATTATATCAGGTGGCCCTATGTGGAAATTTGATGATGACAAATCTTACATTTCCGTGAAACCCGGTTTGCTCACTCGCCGCGACGGCAATGATTTTTTCTCGGATTCCATAAAAGAGAGAATTTTGCTCTCAATTCAATACAAACGTTTTTGGGATTTTAGATTTGGAAAAGATGCTAATTAATAAACAGGTTATTCTGGACAGAATAGCAAAGGCTTGCGGGCTTGCGGGCAGAGCTGCGACAAGCGTCCGTTTGATTTGGGTTAGCAAAACACAGCCTTTTTCTGAGGTGGAAAAAGCTATTGCTTTGGGTGCAAGGGATTTTGGCGAGAACAGAGTTCAAGAGGCTTTGGAAAAATTTTTGCCGTGCAGGGAAGGCATAGCTTGCAGGATAATAGGCCCTGTGCAGAAAAATAAATTGCGCAAAGCGGCTCAGGTTGCCCAAGCGATAGACAGCATAGCGGATTTGGAAAGTGTGCTGAAGCTGGAGGCATTGTGCAAGGAGGCCGGCAAAAATTTGGAGATTCTTTTTCAGGTGAATACATCGGAAGAGGCAACTAAAAGCGGGCTTTCCATGCAAGATGCATTTGATTTTATAATCAATCTTCCGGAGCCTGCGCGGTTGGTTTACAAAGGTTTGATGACAATAGGAAAAAATACGGGAAACCCTGAAGATTCTCGTGCGTGTTTTGCGTTTTTGAGAAATTTGCGAGACAGAATTTATAATTCGCAGCCAAAGTTTGCGCATTTCACCGAGCTTTCAATGGGCATGACCGATGATTTGGAAATTGCGATAGCGGAAGGAGCAACGATGGTGAGGGTGGGAACGGCGTTGTTTGGAAAAAGGATTACTATATTACCCTTATCAATCAGTTAGGAGTTTTGGAAATGTATGGTATAGCAGAGTCTTTTGGCGGTTCTTTTTGGCTGATAGCTGCGGCAGCGCTGTTGCTTGTGGCTATTGTTTTGTTTTATTTTCTCGCAAGCCTCTTTAGCTTGTGGTTGCAGGCTCTGTTTTCAAAAGCGGAAGTAGGAATTTTCCAGCTTTTGGGCATGCGGCTCAGAAAAGTCAATCCCCGCATTATTGTTGAAGCGCGCATAATGAGCGTTAAGGCCGGCATTCCGGTGGAAACAAATTTGCTGGAAGTGCATTACCTTTCCCGCAGCGATAAAAAAGAAAAAGTGCTTGAGGTTGTGGCTGCTGTTGTGGCTGCGAATAAAGCCAATATACCGCTTTCTTTTGCGGAAAGCGCAGCTATAGACCTTGCGGGCAGGGATGTTTTGGATGCGGTTAAGACCAGCGTTAAGCCAAAGGTCATCACAACGCCAAAAATCAGCGCGGTTGCTTTGGATGGCATTCAGTTGCAGGCAGTGACAAGAATCACGGTGCGTACCAACATTCGCAAGCTTGTTGGCGGCGCAGGCGAAGAGACTGTTATTGCCCGTGTTGGCGAAGGCATTGTAAGCTCCATAGGCAGCGCAAAAACTCATAAAGCGGTTTTGGAAAATCCAAACATGATTTCCAAAAAGGTTTTGGCAAGCGGCTTGGACGCAGGAACTGCTTATGAAATTCTCTCCATAGACATAGCCGATGTTGATGTTGGCCACAATATTGGCGCGATTCTGGAAGCAGATCGTGCCGAAACAGATAAAAAAATAGCCCAGGCAAAAGCGGAAGAACGCCGTGCGATGGCCGCCGCCGCAGAGCAGGAGATGAAAGCAAGGGTTGTGGAAATGCAGGCAAAAGTTGTAGAGGCAGAGGCTCAGGTTCCGCTCGCAATGGCAGACGCTTTGAAGAACGGCAAATTGGGAGTTATGGACTATTACAACCTGCAAAACATAAAGGCAGATACCCAAATGCGCGCCCAGATTTCCGGTGTTTCGGAAAAGGATTTGGATCGCAAGTAGGCATTTTGCGCAATGGAAACCTTTCTAATATTTTTTGCTATAATCGCTATCCAAATGATAGCGGCTTATACCAAGCAAAAAAAGGAAGCTGCTAAACGGCAAGCGCAGAAAAGGCTGCAGCAAGCCTCGCCTCAGGAATCTCTTCCTGAGCAGGATCCTTTCAAGGAAGTCCGGGAAATGATGGGCTTGCCTCCAATGGAAGAATCTCGCTTGGAGGAAGAGGAGGAAGAAGAATTAGAGGAGGCGCAGGAAGAGACGCAAGAAGAGCTTGCTTTTAAACAAGAAGGCCATATTCCTGTAAATTTGCCGTTCCAGTCTGCTGCAGAAAGAAAACACGTAACAGCAGAAACTGAGCCGGAACGCGAAGTTTTGCGCAAAACCAATAAATTGAAAATAGACATAAGCAAGCCGGAACAGGGAATTCTATGGGCTGCGATTTTACAAGAGCCACGTTACAGAACAAAGTGGAAACCACTAGCCACTAGCCACTAGCCGCCATGCTCTCCCTTGCGTCTTCCGTAGCCGACCTTGCAGTAGAAAAAATAGAGTTGTTTATACTGGCTCTTGTGCGCATTGCCATGATAATTTTTTTGCTGCCTGTCTTTAGCATAAATACCGTGCCGGCAACCGTGAAAGCCGCAATATCCATGTTGCTTGCGTTTTTGGTGTTTCCTCAAATGCCGTTAATCAGTTTTACCATCGCAAACTCGCCTGTATTCTTTTTTATGATTGTTTTGGAGCAGGTTTTTATTGGAATGGTAATCGGTTTTACAGCATCGTTTCTCATACATTTTATAACTATGGGCGGAGAATTGATTGCCAGAGACATAGGTTTAATGCAAGGGACCATGAATCCTTTTATCGAATTTCAAAGCAATGTGTTTTCAACGCTTTTAACCATGATTATGGTAATTATATTTTTGGCGAGCGGCGGCCATTACTTTTTTATCCGTGTGCTTTTTGAGTCATTTCAGTATATTCCAATGGGGAATTTTGTTTGGGATACCCGCAGTTTCGCTACCGTTTTGATGCTGCTTTCTGCCAGTTCTTTTGTTGTTGCGTTTCAGTTTGCCGCTCCTGTTATCGGCGCGATTTTTTTGTGCACTGTTTCGCTTGGGCTTATGAACAGAGTGATGCCGCAAATGCAGGTTTGGCTTTTGGGAATTCCGTTAAAAGTTTTTGTGGGCACTTTGGTTATAGTTTATTCTTTGCCTCTTATGGTACAACTTTTTAATGCGAATTTTGAGCAGTTGCAAAGGGCTTTGTATGCTATTTTGAGAGCCGGGAGCGGGCAGTAATGGCAGAAGACGAAGATAAAACCGAGGAGCCTACCGCCAAGAAAAAGGCAGATGCGATTAAAAAGGGGCAAATTGGGCGTTCAATGGATTTTTCCTCGGCCATAGCCTTGATTTCTGCGTTATGCGGGTTTTATCTATTTGGCGGAGATTTTGCCGCAAGCTGCAAAGCTGTTATGCGAGAATTTTTTACCGATTATTTGGATTGGCAGCCAACCTTGACAAATTTTTCCGCGCTTGCGTATTATGTTTCGTATTTGATGATGAAAATGCTTGCGCCTTTGCTTTTGTTTTTTTTGGTTCTTGGCTTGATAGGCAATTATGTTCAGGTGGGCTGGCATTTTACGCTTGAGAAATTGAAGCCGAAATTTTCAAATGTATTTTCTTTGTCGGGCTTGAAGCAGATATTCGGAAAGAATGCCTGGGTAGAGCTTTTCAAGGGCATTGTGAAAATGACTATTGTGGGGATAATCGCTTATATGGTTATAAAAGACCACTACGAAGATATTTTATATATGGTAGACATGGAAATTGGTGTTTTTTGCGTTTACATGATAGATGTTTTGGTTGAGATGCTTTTAAAGGTTATAGTGTTTTTGATTATACTTGGCATAGCGGATTTGATTTATCAAAAGAGAAAGACGCATAATGAAATAAAGATGACTAAAAACGAAGTTAAGGATGAGTACAAGAATTCGGAGGGAGATCCGAAAGTGGTAGCGGCTCGCAAACGTTTTATGTACAAGCTGCATCAGCAGTTTATGATGAAAGAGGTTCCGAGCGCGACTGTTGTAATAACCAACCCTACGCATTTGGCGATAGCACTTCGTTATGAGCAAGGAAAAGACGCTGCTCCGTTGATAGTAGCGAAGGGAGAGGACAAGGTGGCGGAGCGGATAAAGCAGCTTGCTGCGGAAAACGATGTTCCCATAGTGGAAAACAAGCCCCTAGCTCGCGCCATGTACGATGTAGTAGAGGTAGGGGATCCGTTGCCGCTGGAATTTTTCGCTGCGGTAGCGGAAATTTTGGCAGCCGTGTTCAGGAAAAAGGAAATAGCTATGTAAGATTTTTTCCACTATCTGCCGCCTTTATTTCACCACAAAAATCTTGCTCGGCATTCCTTGCTTTTTTTCAATATACACTCCGCTTGGCAAAGTTCCATATACTTTTTTCCCTCTAAGGTTGTAGTACTCAGGAGTTTGGCTAGTGGCTAGCGGGGAATGGCTAGTGGATAAGATTGGCGTTTCTTCGTTGCTGCTGCTACTGCTACTTGATGATGCATTTTCGCTGCTGCTTGACGATACATTTTCACTGCTGCTGCTTGATGATGCATCTTCGCTGCTGCTGCTGGATGACGTATTTTCTCTGCTGCCAACAAACGTAGTTACGCTGCGTCCAGGAAGGCTGGCAGAAAATGCTTTGCCGCTCACATTAATATCTGCCTGCTTTGCCAGATTCTCTGTTCCCGAAGTACGCCACGCCTCCATTGTTCCAACAGCTTCGCTTACGGAGAAATTCACGCTCTGGGCCGATGAATTCATATTGACGGCAACTATAACCACCGTGCCGTCATCGCCCTGATAGGCAGAAATAAAGGTGCGGGTATCGTCACTGGACCCAAAGCGAGACGGGCTTGTTTCAACACGATGGAATCCAGGGCGAATGAATTTTGAGTATTGCGCAGTGATCCAGCCACGCTTGGTCACCTGGCCGTTTGCCCCCAATGCAGTGGTGTTTTCAAGGGCTTTGCCATCATGCAAAACGCCGTAAAATCTGTGGATGTACCACCAAACCCACGTGCTGAACCCGCCGGCAACCTTGGAGTAGTGTATCATCCTTGCGGTTTTCATAGCGTCTCCCTCCTTGGAGGCGTCCCAAATGTTTCCATCGTGGTTGTTGGGAGTGTACACCTCAGTCATCCAAAGCTCTTTCCCCGCAGGGCGCCCTATTTCTTCAAAGCGAGGCCACTGAAAAGACAGTGCAGGATCCGACAAACTAGGCCTGTAAACGCCATAGAAGTGAGTACCGTAAATATCTGTGTTCGCACGAGCGCCGGCATCGTTCAGCATGGCGGTAAATATAGGCTT
>WQTK01000286.1 GCA_009786285.1 Candidatus Fibrimonadales bacterium
TATCCAAATAAGCCAATAGCACGCCTGCCGCAACGGAAACATTCAGGCTTTCCGTAAGCCCGTATTGAGGCAGGATAAAATGCTCGTCTGCCTGCTCCAAGGTGTCCGGGTGGTTGCCTCTTAGCTCTGCGCCCAGGTAAAAAGCGGTTGGTTTGGAAAGGTCAAGCTCCGGTAGCGGCTTGCTTGCGTGGGTGCTTGCGACTGCTATTTTATAGCCTTGTTTTTTAAGCTCGCTCATGGCAGCGTCTCTTTTGCCGTAAACAAAAGCGTTCATCCATTTCAAAGAGCCTTTGAGAATGGCTTTGTTCACTTTGTAAGCGTTGTCTTCTTCAATTATGTGCACGTTTTGCAACCCGAAAACCTCGGATGTCCGGATAACAGCGGATATGTTGTGCGGGTCAAAAAAATCTTCCAGAACAAGGCAAAAATGCTTGGAGCGCAAGGATGCCGCTTTTTCAAAGAGCATTTGCCTGCGCTCGGTTAAATCAGAGAATTTTTGCGGCATAAGGGGAATATACAAAGGGAATATTTACTATATTACCAATCCCAATGTTTGTTAGAACGCTTGTATTTTTGTTTCTTTTGTGCGCATGCGCTTTTGCGCAGTTCGTTGATATGCCGCTAAACGCCTCGTCAGATAACCGAGTTGGCACCATAAGCATAGAAGGTGCCATATATACAAGCCCCTCTACCGTAAAACCTCGCATATATTTGAAGGAAAACACAAGTTATTCCCCGTCTCTCTTGGCAGAACAGGTAAAAAAATCCATAGAGTCTCTTTACGAAACCGGAATGTTCGATGATGTCCAAGTATCTGCCAGATACGGCGAAAACGGCGAAGTTGACTTGATTTTTGCGGTGGTTGAGCAGCCTGCGCTAGACACCCTGCTCATAGAAGGCAATGACGATGTGACAGAGGATGAGCTCAGGCTGAAAACACGAATAAGCTCCGGCTCGGTTTACAGCAAAAGCGAACTGGAACGAGACAGGCAGGCTATTTTGAGCCACTACCGCTCGCAGGGGTACTTGCTCGCAGAGGCTTGGACAGAGGAAATTCCCGTGGAAGACCATAAAAACAAGGTTATAATATATATCAGCGAAGGCAACAAGGTGAAGGTCGATTCAATCACTATTTCCGGCAACAATAACGTGTCCAGAGACTCAATTCTAAACAGAATGCAGACAAAAATCGAGTCTTGGATTGGCGGCGGAGATTTTAAGCTGGACGTTTTCAATTCAGACAGGGATTCGGTTTTGAATGTTGCCAGAAGCTACGGATTTTTAGACGCAGAGCTTTTGGAATACAAAGCCACCTATTTGCCGGATTCCAGTTGCCGCTTTTACTTGGGTCGCATGGCGAGCAAAAATTCCAGCACGCAAGTGCTTTACTCTCAATTGAATAAAAATTTATTGGACAAAGAAAGCACGCTGCACAATCTTGCAGGCAAGGCTATGTCCATGTCTTCGCACTATTACAAAGAATACAGGGCTAAAATGGGAGAGCATCAGGCGTTCCCGCTGCCAAACGTGCAAAATGAAAAACAGGCAGCCAATATTTTGAACAACATAATAACCTATGGCGCAATGAGAAAAGAATGGATAGAGAGCTTAAAGGGCAAGGTTTGGAAAAACCCTCGCATAGACAGCTTGCTTAATGTAAAAAAGCGCACAGCCTATGAAGACAAGCTTTTAGTTCGCTATTCGCTGGAAGAAACTATTCCTGCGCTTATGCAATATGACAGCGTTAATACTGCTAGCTATGTGCATATAAACATGGAGCTGAAAGAGGGAAGAAAATATTACGCCGGCAAGGTGCATTTCACGGGCAACGAGGTTTTGCCAACTGCGTTTTTGCAGGCACAGGTTCGCTTGAAAAGCGGAAAGGTTTTCAACTACTATCAATATGATTCAACAAAAAAGGAAATTCTCAATTCTTATAGGGAAGACGGCTATTTGTTTGTGCAAATGGAAGAAACGAGATTTTTTGAAAATGATTCGGTGGTCAATTTAACCTTTACCATGCGTGAAGGCTTGCCTGCGCAAATACACAAGGTTCACATAAGAGGCAACACAAAGACCAAAGACAAGGTTATTCGCAGGGAAATAAAGCTGTATCCCGGCGATACTTACAGGCAATCCCTTTTGGAGCGCAGTTTCAGGGACATAATGCAACTGAATTATTTTGACAACGTTGTGCCGGACATTCAGCCTGTGGGCGACCAGGATGTGGATTTGATGTTTATGGTTTCTGAGCGCGAGGCCGGAACAGGGCAATTCGGAGCGGGAGCCGCATATAGCCAGGCAGATGGCTTGATATTCACGCTCAGCCTTTCCATTCCCAACTGCTGCATGGGAGACGGCCAAGCGGCAAACATGAACGCTGAATACGGAGTTGATAAGAAAAGCATATCGCTGGGCTTTGCGGAGCCGTGGCTTTGGGACACTCCTACGAAAATTGGGGCTTCTGTGAACTATTCCTGGTGGAATGGTTCTTCTTATGGCTATTCGCATGATATTCTCCGTTATGGCGGCAACGTTTATATAGGGCGCAGGCTAACATGGCCGGATGATTATTTTTACGCTCAGTTTGGAATTGGCTGGCAGAGAAACGAGCAAGGCCCAAATATTGACGGCAGCCTAGTTCGCTTTACCGGAAATGAAGCCACGCTTGATTTTACCATAATCAGAGATGATAAAAACCTGCCGATTTTCCCGACTGAAGGCTCTCGCTACGTAGCTTCCGCTTCTTGGGCCATTCCCAGCTTCCTGTTTGGGGATTTCAGTTTTGTTCAAACAGACCTCAGCATAAAATGGTGGTTCCCGCTTTATGCCAACAAATTGACTCTTGGCATAACAAATGAGTTTGGCGTTATTACCGGCAGCATTCTGCAATACCGCGCTCTTTACCAAATGGGCGGAGCGCTTGGCTACAGGGGCTTAATGCGAGGCTATAGCGCAGGCAGCCTTGGCTCATACAGGCTTGGCCGCAGCTACCAGTATTTTGGAGCGGAATTGACATGGCCCATTTCCCAGAATTTCTTTTATCTGTTGCCGCTCTTTTTCGATGCCGGAAACGTGTTTGGCCCTGTTTATTCGACCGGCACGTTTGTTGACAAAAAAGAAGTTGGTTCTCCTTTGCGCGATTTTGATATTTCTTCGCTTAAACGCGATTTTGGATTTGGCTTCCGCATTATTGTTCCTATGCTCGGCATTATAGGCTTTGATTTCGCATGGCCTCTTGACCCTGGTGAAATTGGCGGCTATGAAGCTTCCGGCGTTGGCTCGATGGAATTTAACTTCATAATATCGCAGGGATTTTAAGCAAATGAAAATTGCTGTAATCGGCGGTGCCGGCTATATAGGTTCTCATGTTGCGAGAGAGCTTTTGGATTTTGGCCACGAGGTTTTTGTTTACGACAATTTGAGCAGTGGGCTAAGGCAGAATCTGTTCAAAGAGGCGGTCTTTGTTCATGGCGATATTTTGGATGTTCAGAGGCTAAACAACTTTTTTGAAAGCGTGAGGCCGGAGGGCATTGTGCACTTGGCGGCGCTTAAGGCTGCAGGCGAGTCCATGCTTGAGCCTGAGAAGTACAGCGTTCATAACATAACGGGTTCGCTTAACATTTTAAACGCAGCTTCAAAGCACGGCGTTAAATACATTGTGTTTTCTAGTTCTGCGGCGGTGTATGGCAGCCCCAAGTATTTGCCAATGGACGAGAAGCACCCGACCGAGCCGGAGAATTATTACGGTTACACAAAGCTTGCCATTGAGCAGTATTTGGAGTGGTATGGCAGGCTGAGAGGCATAAAATACGCTGCTCTTCGCTATTTTAACGCTGCCGGTTACGATGTAAAGGGCAGAATTAGCGGGTTGGAGCAAAATCCTGCGAATTTGATTCCCATTGTTATGGAAGCGGCAGTTGGCGCACGGGCTTCTGTCAGCGTTTTTGGAAACGATTACGAGACCAAAGACGGCACTGGAGTAAGGGATTACATTCATGTGAGCGATTTGGCAAGGGCGCACAGGATGGCTTTTGACAAGTTGCAAAGCGGCAGCAGTTTTATTGTGAATTTGGGGGTGAACAGCGGCAGCAGCGTTTTGGAGGTAATCAAGGCGACTGAGCGAATTTCCGGCAAAAAGGTGAATTACCGCATAACGGAGCGCAGGGCTGGCGACCCGGCAGTTGTGCTGGCAAATCCGGCTTTAGCCAAGGATTTTTTGGGTTGGCAGGCCGAGTGTTCGAATTTGGACACATTATTGGAAACAACGTGGCGTGCATATATAACGCCAAAAGCGTATTGTACTTGACAAATGCGTAATTTTTTTCTATATTTATAGACCTTGGCTCTGTAGCTCAGTTGGTAGAGCGTCGGACTGAAAATCCGTGCGTCAGCGGTTCAAGCCCGCTTGGAGCCATTACCTAATTCGCGGTCGTGGCGGAATTGGTAGACGCATCAGCTTGAGGTGCTGACTCCTGAGAGGGAATGAAGGTTCAAGTCCTTTCGACCGCATAAAATGAGTGAAGCAAAGCCTATTAAAGTTCGCTTTGCGCCAAGCCCAACGGGTTATTTGCACGTTGGAGGGGCGCGTACAGCTATTTACAATTATCTTTTTGCCAAAGCCACGGGAGGAACCTTCTACCTCAGGATAGAAGACACCGACCGCAAAAGGTACAACGAGCAAGCGCTGAACGATTTGCTCAGAGACCTTAAGTGGCTGGGTCTGGACTGGGACGAAGGCCCTTTTTTCCAAAGTTCTCGCCTGGAAATTTACGGAAAAGCGGCAGAGCAACTTGTGGAGAGCGGCCACGCCTACTACTGTTTTTGCACGGAAGAACGCCTCCAAACCCTGGAGCACGGCTATGACCGCCATTGCAGAGATTTAAACCGCCGCCCCGCCGCAGACGAAAAGTTTGTAATCAGATTTAAATCGCCTGTAGACGGCGCAACAAAATTCAACGATTTGATAAGAGGGGAAATAGAAACTCCAAACAAAGATTTAGACGACCTTGTTCTTTTGAAAAGGGACAAATTCCCAACCTACCACCTTGCCAGCGTTGTTGACGACCACTATATGCAAACGAGCCACGTGCTGAGGGGCGATGAATGGATAAGCAGCACCCCCAAGCATATATTGCTGTACAACGCTTTTGGCTGGGAAGCGCCGTTTTTTTGCCATTTGCCTGTGATTTTGGCACCGGGCGGCGGAAAGCTTTCCAAACGCAAAGGGGCAGCCTCCGTAGGAGACTTCCGAGACTTGGGTTATTTGCCGCACGCTCTTGTGAACTTTCTCTCTCTTTTGGGCTGGAGCCCCGGAGACGACAGAGAAGTGATGAGCCTGGAAGAAATGATAAAAGCATTTTCCCTTGAGAGAATTCATCCGAAGGCTGTGGCTTTTGACGAAAAAAAACTGGAATGGATGAACGGGATGCACATACGCCTATTGCCGGATTCATTTTTGATAGACGAATTAAAGAAAATTTATTCTGATGAAAATAAATGCGCAAAGGTTGCAGAACTATTAAAACCACGTTTAAAATTTATGACCGAACTTTCGGCTATGTCAAAATATTTTTTTGAACGTCCGGAAAAATGCGAAGACGAAAAGGCTTACGCAAAATACTGGACAGAGCAAAGCCCAAAGCATATAAAGATGGTTGCAGATGAGCTGGAAAAAATTGAGGAGTTCAGCACTGCGAACATTGAAGCCGCTTTTATGAAGGTTTGCGAAGAGAACGAAATTAAACTTGGCGCGCTTGCGCAACCGGCAAGGCTTGCTATTTGCGGCGTTGGCGCTGGGCCGGGCTTGTGGGAAATTTTGGAATGCCTTGGCAAGGATGAATGTATTTTAAGGTTGCGCCGTGTCAACTGATGCCTCGCTTTTTCCATTGCACTTTTTTGACTGCGAAATATTTTGCGAGAAGTGCAAGCATATAAGAAAATTCAAAATATTTTCCCAAGAAAAATACGATAAAAATTACGGCAAAAGCGAAATTCCGCCAAACAAGCCTTTGTTCTGCAAATGCGCTGTATGCGACAGCCAAGTGATTTACGCCACGAATGAATTTGCGGAGCTGCAAGACGAGCCTGCGCCTGAGCTTTGCAAAATATGGGGAATGGGAAATTTGGAGGCCGGCGATTTGGTTTTCCACCCAAAGGAAATGCTGTGCGTTGTTGAGAGCATTAATAAAATTGCCGGTTCGTTGCCGCAAATAACGCTCAGGAACCAAAACAAGGAAACAATTGAAACACTGTTTGAAGAATTTACTGAGGGCGAGCAGAATTCATTTTACAGGTTATTTCCGCAAAGCGCCGAAAATTCCCGCATAGGAGACCGTATTTACCATACTGAAACGGAGCGAGTGGGCACTGTTATAGGATTGGAATTCAACGGCGGCCAAGCTATTGTCATTCAATTTGAAACAGGTTCTATAGAGAAATGCCATTGCGAGAAAAACGCTTATTATTTAACGGATGATATTTTGGAGCTAAACGCGAGGTGGCGGTGCAGGGATTTGCCATATTCGCAGAATTTGAAAATTAATTCTCATTCGAAAATTTTATCTGTTAATTGTTTGCTTCCGAATTTCAGCGCCATTTGCGAGCTTGAAAAGGTAATATCTTCCATTCCACAGGCTCGTTGCTTTATTATGCACGTGTTTTTGAAAAAATTCGATATCAATCCAAACCTCATATATAGCGAGCTGCTTAGAAAATGCATATACTTGTGCTGCTGCAATGTTGAAATAAAAAACCAAGAAGCTTACATAACAGGTTTTTACAATGCTAGAAACGTTTCAAAAAGCATTCACAATGCGCTGCAAAAAATTCCAATAAAAAAAATACATTTGGACATTAGAATGCGAGCGGATATAAAAACTATAAAAACCATAAATGAAAATGACAGGTTTATTAAAATAAGCAAAATGGGAAAAGAAGTTCACATAGACGGCTGGGTTAAAAGCGAAAAGGAAAAGAAAAAGGCAAAGCTAAGAGCATTTCTCCACAGCTTCAAATTTAAAATAGAAAATCATCTTAGGGTAATAAATTGAAATACATTTTACTTCTCGCTTCTCTTTCTTTTGCCGGTGCGTTGGACTATGCTTACAATGCGGAGTATGGCTCTGCGTTTAGCGAAATTGATGAAAAAGATTCAAGCGCTTGCGTGCTGAGGGGAATTGCTTTGGTCACTCGCTTTGACGATACCGGAGATACTCTGGATTTGGATTCTGCGCTTTCTGTTTTGAAAAATTGCAAAACAACTACTTTTTGGGAACCTATGCGCCGTTATAAAATTGGGCTTGTACATTCCATTTTGGGAAATACTTTCAGGAGCGTTATGGAAGCGAGAAGCGCGGCGGTGATTTTTGAGAAGCGCACGGACATAGATTCAAAGGCGTTTTACGCCATATACGCTTATTACTCGCCGTTTTCCAAATTTAAGCAGGAAGATTTGAAAAAAGGGTTTGAACATAGCGAAATGTTTTCCTTTGTTTTTGGAAACTCCCTGGTGTGGATTCTTTACGAGGAAAAAAAATACGCAGAAGCATTGGATGTTGCAAATGCTTTGTTAAAGCGTTATCCGAACCACCCCACTCTTTTGCAGACCAAAGCAGAAATGCTTTTTTACAACGGCAAAGCGAAAGAGGCCATAGCGATGTTCAAGGAGAGCGAGCGTTATTACGCAAAAAGGGCACCGAACAGCATTCGTTACTGGTGCGCAGTAGCGCACTTGGCAAAGATGACCGGCGACGCTGTGTGGAAAGAAAAGCTAAAGAGCGCTGAATACAAAGCCATAAAGCGGTGGATGCCGGATATTAGGTAATTTTACTTGATTTTTCTCAGCATTGTGCTTGCTTTGTGGATTTATTGGGTGGCGAGAGTACATTATTCAGGATTTGCATCGCTTGGTTGGAGGTGGCAGAAAGTTTTCGCCTGTGACAACAATAAGGAGTTACGATTTAATGTTCTTAAAAATGGGAGGCGCGACGCCTAAAAATGTAAATTTAAGGTCATTGGTTCTTGCTCGCATCTGCCATCCCCGCAGCAAGCTTGCAACGGTTGAGTATCTGAAATCGCATTTCCAGATTGTTCTTGGCCTTCTTGTGAGCACCATACTTGGGGCAAGAATAAAGAGCGAAAGCGAAGCCGTCAGGCAATGGATATTTTCGCTGGGAAAAAAGAATAAACCATAACGACAATAAAAGTCAAGTTGCCGGCTAGCGGAGAGACTTTAACGAAAACAATGCTGCTAACAGAAAGGCATAATTACATTGCTAAGCTATTTGATGAAAATTTCTGGAGGCCGTTTGGGGAGGCGCATTGATAAAGTCAGGAAAAATGGAAAATTCAACTATTGGATTTATTATCCTCAGCAGGTTTCCAATATCCAAATGCGATGCTCAATTGGCGGATGCGTTTCGAACATTCCCTGAATGCGGGCGATCATAGGAGTTTGCGGAGGGTAATGCTGCCTTATAAAATCGGTGTCCAAAGAATTGTGCTCTATCAGCAACTGGGAAATCAGTTTTCCACGTTCTTCGAACAAAACGGAATTCCCCGAAATTTTGCGCAAGGCGCTTGCCAATGCCTTCGGTTCTTTGGTGAGCTTTGCAGCGCCAATGTCTGCCGTGTATTCCCTGTTTTGGCTAATAGCGAAGTTCACCAGCTTGGACAAGCAAAAACCTACCAGAAAAAAAGGAATGAATAATATAAGCCATATAAACGAGCGCAAAGAAAATCTCAGCAATAATTGAAAAACAGTTAAGCTTCCCGCGCCAAACAATAGCTTTAAAGGAAAGGAAAAAATCCCGATAAATACAATGGCTATCACGGACAGGCGAGTGTCGTTTTCTCGAATATGAACCAGCTCATGCGCAATGACTCCTTCAAGTTCCTTGTCTTCCAAGTTGTTTATTATGCCGCGCGTTAAAACTATTGCATAGGAACTTTCATTTATTCCGCTTGCAAAAGCGTTCAGCGCAGCATCTTCAATAATGTAGATTTTTGGCATTTTCATTCCGCACGAAATGCAAAGATTTTCTGCCAGGTTATATACTTTTTTATTTTCCCTGCGAAGCAAAGGCGTGGCTCCGGAAGACCAGTTTATAATGCGGTTATTCATGAAGTAAGCGACTATATACCAAGCAATGACTCCAAAAATTACCCAGTGGAAAAAAGAAAGGAACAACTGGCCTGCATACAAGAATCTTTTGCCGCTAAAATCAATCAATCCCCAAATAAAGCATCCTGCGTATAGTGTGGCCAGCAATATTAAAGGGAAAATGGCCAGAAGAATTATAGCGTTTCTGTTGTTGTTCCTTCGCCGGGTTTCAATGCCTATATATCCCATAAGGCTCAAAATTGAATTTTCGGGGCTTCGCTGACAGCGGCTCTGCTTGCGAGCAAGTCAAAGGATTTTTCTTTGTGGAAACTGAATTTTGCCGCAAGAATGTTCGCCGGGAATTTTTGGATATAGGTGTTGTATTCATTTGTAGCGGAGTTGAAGAAGCGGCGGCTGGCGGCTATTTTATTTTCAATATCGGATATTTCCTCTTGCAGTTGCATAAAATTTTGATTCGCTTTTAAATCTGGATAATTTTCAACAGTCAGCTTCAATCCTTGCAATGCGGAGCTCAGGTTGTTTTCCGCCGCGATTTTCTCTTCGATGGAGCCTGCTTTCAGTGCGCTGCTTCTAGCTTCGGTTATGGTTTGCAATGTGTTGCTTTCGTGTTTTGCGTAGCCGCGCACCACTTCCACCAGTTGAGGAACCAAATCATGGCGTTGGTGAAGCTGCACGTCAATATCGGCAAAGGCGTTTTCCCTGTTATTGCGAAAATTAACCATTGAATTGTAAATTACAATAACCATCAACGCAAGAATAACAGCAAGCGTTGCAATTACAATAAGCAGTGCCATCATATTAAACTCCTTTTATTTCCTGCGTAAATATAGAAATTTGCTGTGCGTCCGGGTGTTCTTTTGCTACTTCTGCAGCAAATGCCCGGAGCAATATTTTTTTTGCCTCTTCCAGGCCCACGCCTCTGGATTGCAAAAAAAACAGCGAATTTTCATCCAAGCCGCCGCAAGTGCTGCCGTGCGAGCATTCAACTTCATCGCAATATATTTTGAGTTCGGGTTTTGAGAGTGCTTTTGCGTTTGGCGAGAGCAGTATGCTGTTGACAAGCTGCCTTGAGCTTATGCCTGCGCAGTGTTTGCCGGCTTCTATTATTCCGTTGAAAACGGCTTTTGAGCTATCGTTTAGAATATGTCTCGCAAACAGGAAGCTTTTTGTGTTTCGTGCTTTGTGCATAACGTGTATTTTTTGCTGTGTTCCTGAAACGGAGAGGCTTCTGTATTCAAAAGCTGCACCTTCGCCGCAAAGCTCTACGCATATGTCGCTTTGCGAATTAAAAGAAAGAATGCGCAGATGTTCGTTTTCTGCCAGCGCAAACTTCCGCGAAATATTTTCCGAAACGAATAAAAGGTTGTTAGACATTGTTTTGTTTCAATTTCTCCTTCAATTCAGCTATCTCAGCATCTTTTACACTTAACTCAGCGTCTTTTGCTGCTATCTCGGTTTCTTTTTCAATCAACTTTTGAGTTTTCTCGTCTATCTTTGCATACAAAGGGCCAAAGGTGGCGTCCAAGTATTCACGGTAGTACTGCTCATCGTCTAGTTCCTTGCGGCCATCAGGGTCAACGCTCAGGTAATGGAGTATGTCAACTATCTCCTTGATTTCCTCATCGCTAATGGGATGGTCGTAGCGCTTGCTGGCCTGGGTCTTGTCCATGAAGTTCTTCTGCTCAAAAACGGAAAGTAGCCGGTCAAAGGGCGTTCTCAACCTGCCGGTTATACGGGAAGTCTGTACTATGTAGCAGCCGTGGGTGAGGCTTTCAACAAAATTGGCGGAGGCTTCCATAGTTCTTTCTTCTATAAGGTCGTAGTATCCCCGGCCTATGCGAAGGCAGGCAGTTGTTTCCAAGCAGGTGCTTGAACACGGTATCGTAAATCGGATTCGCAATGAGCATATAGTCCTCGTTTGTTAAAGTAGAAAATGTTTGAACCATGATTATCTTTTCCTGTGCACTTTATGCAAGCGTAGTTTGGGTTGCTTTTTGGCTTTTGAGGATTGTGGCGAGCATATAAAGTCCTTTTTCGGTGAAGGCATTTGGCAATTTATTTTTGCCACCCCAACTTGAAGTCAAAATTTCAGGGTTAGTATATACCCCTCAGGGAACTTATCAGGGTTATTTCTAACTGCCTGATCCATGACAAGATTTTTAGCGAGTGCAAGCGATGGCTAAATTTTTCTACATTCCAACAAATGCCTTTTCTTTTAATCCTGTTTTTTTGTACGTTTGCGTATTCGCAGGATTTTTTTCAATTTGAGTTGGAAGAAAGGGAACAGGCGCAAGATACAGCGCAAGCCACAAGCGGCGGCTGGATGATAGAAGACGGCGGAAGCGATACCTTGGAATACCACGCCGTTGATTTGGAATACAATGTTTTGTCCAAAACATTCAACCTTAACAGCAAAGCACAACTTAAATACCGCACGGCAACGCTTAGCGGAGACACCGTTATATACAGCCAAAAGAGCAAAACAATAGAAGTTATAGGAAATCCAATTTTCAGGGAAACTTCGCAGCCAACGCTTGCGTCTTATAAAATGAAATACAATATGTCAACAAAAACCGGAGAAATAGTTTACGGCACCAGCTATATGGACAACCAGCAATTCAACGGAACGATTATAAGAGCTGTGACAGTCCAAAGCGCAGATACCTTGAAAGAACAGAGATTTTTAATAGAAAGAGGAGATTTTTCCACCTGCTCAAACCCGGAACACCAACACTACTCATTTTACGGCAGGCGAATGGTGCTAAAGCCAAAAGAGAGCGTAACAGCACGGCCAGTGGTTTTAAATATGGGAGAGGTTCCGGTCGCTATTTTGCCGCTTATGGTTTCCCCAATGAAAAGCGGGCGGCGGTCAGGGCTTTTAACCCCAAGGTTCGGCGGAGACCAGGCTCAGGGCTTTTTTATGAACAACCTGGGTTTTTATTACGCTCCCAACGACTACTGGGATTTGCAACTTTACGCAAATGTTTTGGAAGGCAGCGCTGCGGATTTTACAAAAAGCAGCTTGAACGAAGAATTTCGCTATAATAAAAGATATGTATTGGAGGGTTTTGTAAATGCCACAGGGTACTGGAACGACGGAACTCTTTGGGAAGATTATGACATACGCTTCAAACATTCGCAAAACATAACGCCGGATAGAAGCAAAACATTGAATGGAGAAGGCTCATTTGTTTCAAGGCGGGACTTGAGGCAAGACAACGGCATAGATGAAAAAACGGTTTTAGACCAGCAGGCAAACGCAGAAATGACTTATTATCAAAAAATAGGAGACAATAAAAACATCACCATAAAAACAAGGCAGGAATATAATTTGCGCTCCGGGCTTTTGCGGCGGCAGGTTCCCGATGTTCAATTCAGAACATCCGGTTCGTTGTTTGAATCGGATATGTCTGGCGAAAGAATAGAGCAGCCTTGGTGGGAAAAAATAAATTATTCCTACTACAATCATTTTAATCATTTTGTGCAAAGAGCGCCGGACACAACATACATATACGGAGCAGACACGACTTTTTACACGATGGACACAACGGCTTATCATACCGGTCTTTCGCATAATTTGTCTTTTAATTACACAGGAACTCTTTTTAATGTTTTGAACATAACGCCATCGGCTAATATAACCAGCGACTGGACTGCCAAGGAATATGTTGACACCGCTTATGATAGAAGCCGATATGCTTTTGACTTATTTGACGGCGAATTCGGCAAGCATTTTTTAGGATATAATTTATCGCTCAGCGCTGCGACAAAGCTATACGGAATATGGCTTCCGGAGTGGGGCAGGTTTACCGGAGTTCGCCACACTCTTTCCCCGACTGTGGGATACACATATGCGCCGGAGATAGATACAAACTATACATTTTCTCCGCATCCGCTTCTTAACCAAAAAAGGTATCAGATAGAGCAAAAAAGCGTGAATTTCCGTTTGGGCAATGACTTTGACATAAAATATCTGCTTGCAAGCATGGATGAGGCTGGGGAAGACGCTGATCCGGATGACTACAGTAAAAATCTCCGTGTTTTGAATACTTCGCATAGCACGTCGTATAATTTTGCGGCGGATTCTTTTCATTGGGCACCGATAACTTCTACTTTCGGTTTTCAATTTTTGGAGAGCTACATTTTTACAATAAATACCACGCATAATTTTTACCACCATTTTGAGCCGGATCCTAAAAAAGTTCGTGTTCCTCAGCTCACAAACTGGAATTACGGTTTTAACCGCAGGTTTTCATGGTATGGCGATTTTAACGCAGGGCTTCCTTCAAAAAACGGCAAGTATGAAAGCAAGAACTGGAATGCTGCCATTGATTACTCTTTTTCTTTTTCAAGCACTAGGGTAGGCAAAAACACATTTAAGGATGATTACAGGCATTTGGCCATGTTTTCTGCTTCTATTTTCCCCAGCAGAAAATGGAGTTTGCAATACTCTTCGCAATATTCATTTGAAGAGGATCAGTTCACTTCTCATTCTTTGCAATTTTTCCGGGAGCTTCATTGCTGGAAAATGGATTTCACATGGCGGCCAACCGGTGCGGCCCCCGGCTGGAGCTTCAGCATTTTCGTGCTAGACCTGCCGGACGTAAGGCTGAGCGCATCAAATACGGCGGATACTTATTAGGAAGTTTCTTTTTCATGGCTTTCACCTCACCGCTATCCGCAAAATTTGGTTTCCTGCTTTTGCAATGTAGATTCCTTTTGTCTGAACCAGAATTCTCAGAATTTTAGAATTTTTCAGAATTTGCGACGTATTACACAGTTTCGCTACTTCTCATTATTTTTTCATTTTAATATTTATCGAATTTTATTTCTTTCAATAACTTAAATTGATTATTTATAGGCAGAAGGATGGCAAAAAAAACACCGCACAGTGCTTCTGCCGCTGCCCTTGCATGTTACGCAAGTCTTTAGACGATAGGATTCAATAAGTTCCTAATATTTTTTTCCGGTGCCTCCACATTGAAAGCATCTTGTAAACCCTGATCCTCCGCAGTCCAAGCATGTTACTTGTCCAGCGTACCCGCCATCTCTGAATCCAGAGCCATGGCAAAAAGGGCACCGCATTGCGCTTCTTCCGCTTCCGTTGCATGTTGTGCAAGTTGTTAATGCCATAACATAGTCCTCCTTCTGTTAATGTTGACTAAAATTTGAATAGCACCAAATGATATTTTTCCACCAATCACCATAAATTACTTCACCATTATTTTCATCGTTTGTTTGCCTATTTTTGCGATGTAGATTCCCGGCGTGGTTGGTTTGGTTGTGCCTAGCGACGTGCCTTTGAGGGTGTAGTAGTGCGGGGTTACTGGGGTATAGGGTATAGGGTTTGGGGTATGGGTGATTGGCGTTTCGTTGCAGGTTGGGACTGGTTCGCCGTCTAGTGATGTGCAGGCGTTGAGCGAGAAATTTGCGGTTATTTGGGTGCAGGTTGCGTCTATTACGCAGAACAGTTCTTCGAATACTTCGCCTCCTATGGCTCCGCAGGTGTTTCTGCCAATTTCGGCGTACTTGGAATTTCTTTTGCAGTATATTTGAGGAGCGTTGTCATCTTCTACAACGGTTGCGAGTATGACTATGGCTGTTGGGCGGACCAGAGGCTTGTAGTTGTCTGCGCTCACGTTGTCCGTGATTATGGTGGCGGTGGCTTTTTGCGTTGTCTCTACTCTTTTGGCTAGGATGGCCCTGCTTTGCTTGCCTTGCGAGTTGCCGTCTTCGTCGTCATCGTATTTGATTTTGACTTTTGCTTTGCCTTTGAGGACTGTTGCATTGTCTGTTTCATTTTTTATTGTGTCTGTGGCGAAGCCGTCGTAGTCTATGAGGTCTTCCAGAACTTCCAACAAGAGGGTTGAGTCTGCGAACACTTCATGGGATACCCACAATGTGTCTGCGCTTGGCGGGAAGTCTTCGGGGTAGATGGCGGCGAAATATGGGTTGAGGTCTTTTTTGAGGATTTCGTAGTTTTTTATGCGGTTTGCAAGAATGTAGTTGTCCGCTATGCTTTTGTCCATTATGTCCACACGCACTCCG
>WQTK01000287.1 GCA_009786285.1 Candidatus Fibrimonadales bacterium
AGGAATAATTATTGCTTAAAGTGCTTGTCATGGCTGAATTATTTCCAACAAACCCGCCAATATCTTCTCCTCCTGTAACAGTTCCGATAGAATAACTGCTGCTTATAGTGCTAATGTTATCACCTGCAAACCCACCTATATTACTTGTTCCTGTAACCGTTCCAGAAAAGTAACTGTTGCTAATAGTGCCTGCATTGTATCCCACAAGCCCACCTACACTGTTTTTGCCTTTAACATATGAGGATATCACGCCGATATTTTTTACAGTTGCGACGGAATAGACTACTCCGAATAAGCCCTGATAATTGTTATTCGTATCGTTGATATAAACTCCGCTTATAATGTAACCATTTCCGTCAAAGGTTCCGTTGAATGAATTAGCGGCTGTTCCTATCGGCACCCATTTGTTAACTGGTGGGTTGGCAGCCCAATTCTGCCAGTTCGCAGTGTCGTTAAGCGCAATGTCTTTGCCAAGCTTGACGGTTTTGCCGTTAAAGCTATGGCCTGCGTTCACCAATGCCGCAAAGCCAGCCAATTGCTGGGATGTTGTTATTATAAATTCGGTTTCCGAATCATCGTACCAATCAATGCTTGGCACGCTCCACCGTAAATGCGGAAAGCCACCATTTATTTTGCTGTTTATATTCCAGGTTCCATTGAAATCCCAACTAGAAAATGTAGTTTTCTGTTTCATCTGAGCCGTGGTTTTGGCTGCACCTATGCTGTTATTTGAATTGTATGTTGAATCGCTGTTGTAATAACTGTTGCTTACTGTACCGCTGCTGTTATATGCTGCAATTCCTCCATAACTATCTCCGCTTGACACGACTACCTTAGTGACAGAATAACTGTTGTTTATTATACCGCCACTATAAATAGAACCAATGACTATGCCTGCGGCATTGCCTCCTGCGAGTCCACCGACAGAAGACTCCCCTATCACTTTGCCAATAGAATAGCTATTATTTATTGCGCCGCCAATGTTATTTCCTATAGCATAGTCACCAGCGTTACTCCCTGCAAGTCCACCTACAAGATATTCTCCTGTAACTGTTCCTGTAAAATAACTGTTGCTTATTGTACCTACGCTTATAACAAGATTGCTTACCGTAAGGCAGTTACTTCCTGTAATCCCACCTACAAAATCTTTACCCCTCACCACGCCTCTGAAATAGCTATTGTTTATCTTGCCTAGATTGCTCCCCGCCAATCCACCTGTTTGCCGAGTTCCTTTAATATAAGAAGCAGTTACGCCAAGATTTTTTATTGTGCCACCGGAACTTACATATCCAAACAAACCTTTATAATAATAGTTGGTGTCATTTATGTAAACTCCGCTAATAATAAAACCGCCGCCATCAAATGTTCCATTGAATACATTGCCGTTTTTAGAAAGAGGATTATATGTTCCTATCGATACCCAAGAGTTGGGAGGTGGACTTATTGCCCAGTTTTGCCAATTTATCGTATCGTTGAGCGTTATGTCTCGCCCAAGTTTAAGGTATTTTCCAGAAAAATCAAGTCCTGAGTTTACAAGCCCGGAAAAGTCTTCCAATTGCTTTTTTGTACTTATTATATAAGGTTCCACTTCTGTTCCCTTCCCACTTTCAAAAAAAGTGTCAATGTCAGCTTTAGCGGCAACTTGATTTAAAACGGGATATTTATCAACGGAGTAAACCCAAGCGTTCATGGACAAAAGACCTGCGACAAAATTTAGATTAGCTGAAAATTGCGTACTCTGCATCTCTATCGTGAGTTTGCCAATTCCTTTGCCTTCATCAGTTTGACCACTCGCTTCCCTGTTATAATAGCTATTAATTACATTTATAGAATGGCTATATGTATTGTACCCTACCAATCCACCAACGTCTTCTGTTCCTGCAACCGTACCGACTGAATAGCTGTTGTTTATTAGGCCTTGATTATAACCTACCAATCCGCCTACAGTGCTTGTTCCTGAAACATTGCCCATGAAATAACTGTTACTTACCTTGCCTTGGCTATAGCCAACCAGTCCGCCTACGGTTTCCTTAGCTTTAATGTATGAGGCAACTACACCGATATTTTTTATTCTTGCTTCAGAGCTTGTATATCCGAACAATCCTTGATTATCGTATGAAGAATTATTTATATAAACACCGCTAACCACAAAACCATTTCCGTCAAAAGTTCCGTTGAATGTATAATAAAAATAATTATAAGACGCATCTATTACCATTTTTCCTATAGGTACCCAAGATATGGGAGGTGGACTTATTGCCCAGTTTTGCCAATTTATCGTATCGTTGAGTATGATATTTTGTCCAAGTTTAACCACTTTGCCGGCAAAATCATTAGCTTCATTTACCAGCTTTGCTAATCCTGCCAACTGTTTTGCTGTGGTGATGGTAAATTCAGTTTCCGAATCGCTATACCAGTCGGTATTCGCAGAATCCTGCCAGCTTATAGTTTGGGCTAAAGCAGTTTGAACCCCAATCATAAGCAACAGAATTGCCCAGCTTATGGTCTTAGCTATTGTTAATGGCCTTTTCATGAAAACCTCCTGAGGATTAACTTTTGATTCTTGCTATAAGATAGAAATTTCTAAATTTATTATTGTTTTTTAAGGAGTTTTATCATGAATTTTAGTCGTTTTCTTCTCGTGGCTGGCTTATTCTTCGCTATTGCATCCACAATTTCCTGCTCCAGCGAAGATGGTCAAGACGGCAAAGATGGCAAAGACGGCACGAATTGCGTCGTTGAGCCTAATGCGGCAAGTGGTTTTGACGTCATTTGCGATGGCACAAAGATGGGCGAGCTTTTCAACGGCAAGGACGCAGAGTGCATTAGCGAGCCTCATGCTGATAGCTTGCTAATTATCTGCAACGGCCAATTAATTGGCGTTCTTGGCAATGGCAAAAACGGAGCCGACGGCAAAAACGGAACCAACGGCGAAGCTGGAGCCAATGGCGAGACCGGCGCAAGCTGCGACGCAAGCGAGGATGGCGCATATTTTGTGATGATATGCGGCGAAGAAGAAAAGGCCAGGTGGCCAAAGGCTATGTGCGGTTCAACAGCCTATGACCCGGCAAAAGAAGCTTGCGATTATCGCGACGGAAAAACATATAGGTATGTGAAAATAGGCGAGCAATACTGGCTAGCGGAAAATATGAATTACAATGCAAATAACAAAAAATATAATTGGGATGCTGCAAAAACAGCTTGCCCTACTAGCTGGCATTTGCCTAGCAATGATGAGTGGGGGACATTAACGAGTTTTATCGGTAGCAACCCAGGGACAAAGCTGAAGGCGACAAGCGGCTGGGCAGATCACGCAACTTACGGTAATGGCACTGACAATTACGGATTTTCCGCTTTGCCTGACGATGGAAGCAATTCCGGAAATTGGTGGACATCTTCAGAGGCTAGCCCTACTACTGTTGCCAATTACAGAGAAATAACCTATAACAGCGGCAATCTCACTAACAATCTTGAAGACAAGACAGCCTTGAAAAGCGTCCGTTGCGTAAGGAATTGAATAAATAAGAGTGCATTGCCGTTATGTAATTTCAATTGGGGTTTGGTGCCGGGGGATGACAAGTGAAACCTATGTTCCGCTACGCAAGAGTTGAAAACCAGCGTTGCGCTGACAGCGACTTGGCTTTCAAGAGATGGACAAAGAAATTAGAGAATTCGGAGCGAAATTTGAACAAAATAATAACCGCAAGTTTTTAATCATCGCCTATTAAGATTTTTCCCAAAAAGTGTTGACATATATTGACAAAATTCAAGGAAAATATAAGGAGCCGGCGAAAAAGCTCAATAACACAATTAGAAATAGTGACATTTTAAACATTTTTTCTGTAAAAAATGCAACTTTTCGTGATATTTCGAGGTAATTTCGTTGTACAACGTAAAAAATGTGTAAATTATATGTAAAGCGAAACTATACGCTTTATAGACAAACGTGTGAGGTAAATATGAAACAGGTAAAATTTGGAGGGGGTCTGGACTCTGGTTTGCAGCAAAATCGGAGTCCAGATTTTTTAATTTACCCTCAGAAATGCCAAATATTCTCTCTATTTTAAATAAAACCGCCGATTTTTTGCAAAAACACGGGGTTCCAAACGCAAAATTGGATGCGCAACTGCTGCTTGCCCACGGACTTGGCATGAAAAGAATGGATTTGTTCCTGAAATTCGACCAGCCCCTCTCCGAAAATGAGCTTGCCTCCCTGCGCCCAATGGTAGCAAGACGCGCAAAAAGAGAACCGTTGCAACACATTATCGGAAACGTGAGCTTTAGAGGCCACGAAATAAAATGCGACAAAAGAGCGCTAATTCCAAGGCAAGAAACGGAACTTGCAATCGACATTCTTAAAAACTCTCAACTCTCAACTCTCAACTCTCAACTTATAGCAGATGTTGGAACCGGTACAGGGGCTTTGGCTATTGCGGCTGCCTTGGAGCTTGGTACTGAGGTTTGGGCGCTTGATGTTTCCCCAGACGCGCTGGAGCTTGCCAAAGAAAATGTGGCTTTGCATAAGCTGGAGCAAAAAGTTACGCTTGTCCATAGCGACCTGCTTTCTGCCGTGCCGGGCAATATAAAATTTGACGCAATTCTCGCAAACCTGCCCTACATTCCGCTACCGGAGGCTCTGTCTCTGCAACCCGAAGTGCTGGGCGGCGACCCGCATATCGCATTATTTGGCGGAACAGACGGCCTGGAACTGATACGCAAGCTGCTAAACACCTGCGCAAATTATCTAAAGCCCGGAGCGCCCGTAATACTGGAAATAGCCAGCGGCCAGGAAAAAATTTTGGAAAAGGAAAGCTTTGCAGGCTTGAAATTCGCAGAAATTCGCAAGGATTATAGCGGCCAAGCGAGATTTTTTCTATATTTGAGAGGCAATGGAGCACAACTATGATTTAATTATATTGCTGGCCTTGGGATTTACTATCGCACTGGGCTTTGGTTATATAACACAACGTTTACGGCTTTCTCCTATTCTAGGTTATTTGCTTGCCGGGGTATTGGTAAGCCCTCATACTTTTCTTGCTCCGCAACTTTCCAAGATTGGCGTAAACATAGACAAAGGACTTGCCACGCAACTCTCCGAAGTTGGCGTTATACTATTGCTGTTCGGAGTTGGCTTGCACTTTACGCTCAAAGATTTGCTGGCGGTAAAGAGGGTTTCCCTGCCCGGAGCCATTGTTCAAAGCGCAACAGCCACTTTGCTCGCTACATTGTTTTTGCACTGGGCCGGGTACTCCTGGCTTGCAGGGCTTATTATAGGCATGTCCATTTCCGTGGCCAGCACCGTTGTGCTTGTTCGGGTTCTCTCAGACAACAATGTGCTGAATACGTCCCAAGGGCACATAGCCATAGGCTGGCTTGTTGTGGAAGATATTTTTTCTGTGCTGATACTGGTGCTGCTTCCTGCGCTCCGGGAAATTTCGCATGGAGAGGGCACAAGCGTTTTTGATATTCTGGCATCGCTTGGCATTGCTATGGGAAAAATGGGACTCGTGGCAATAGTGATTCTTGCCGGAGGCAAAAAAATTATCCCGTGGATACTCACGCAAATAGCCCGCACACGCTCCCGCGAACTCTTCACCTTGGCGGTTTTGGCCATTGTTTTGCTTATTGCGACCGGTGCTTATTATTTTGGCGCATCCTTTGCCTTGGGCGCGTTCTTTGCCGGCATGGTGGTTGGGCAATCAAAGCTCAGCGAGCAGGCGGCGGCAGACGCAATGCCCATGAAAGACGCTTTTTCCGTGCTTTTCTTTGTGGCAGTAGGCATGCTGTTTGACCCGAACGCCTTGCTTCAAAACACTCATCTTTTTATTCTGTTGATGGGCATTATACTTATCGCAAAACCGCTTGCCGCTCTTTTTGTTGTAATTGGCCTTGGATATTCAACCATTACCGCTTTCACCGTTGCCATAGCCCTTTCTCAAATAGGAGAGTTTTCCTTTATCTTGGCAGGAGAAGCTAACAAACTTGACAATGTGAATTTGCTAAGCGACGAAAAATACTCTACGCTAATAGCTGCGGCCATAGTTTCGCTGGCACTCAATCCATTGTGGTTCAGGTTTGTGCCGGTGCTGGAAAAGCTTCTCAGCAGGTATCCGAAATTGTGGCTTTTGTTGAACAGGCGGGCGGCGCAGCGCGCAAGCAAGCTGGAGCCTGCAAAGCACATTGACACAGCGGGAAAAAGAGTAGCCGTTGTGGTTGGCTATGGGCCTGTTGGAAAAACAGTCACTCGCATATTCCAGCAATCGGGAATTCACCCTGTTATAATAGACATGAATGTGGATACCATTACTCTTTTGAACGAGAGCGGCATGGAAGCGGTTTTTGGCGATGCATCCAAAGAAGACATTCTTAAAGCAGCAGGCATAGAAAAGGCAAGTTATCTGATAATTACTCCGCCAGACTTGGGTTCCAGAATTCCCATAGTAAGCGCTGCGCGAAATTTAAACGAAAATGTGAAAGTATATTCCAGAGCCAGGTATATTACCGAGCGCGAGATGTTGGAAACACTCGGTGTTTCGCAGGTTTGCTACGAAGAAGCCGAGGCTGCGGTTGGCATAGCCGAGATGGTGCTTAGGGAAGAGGGCGCAGACAACAACCGCATAATTGAAGAAATCGCCAATATCAGAGAAAAATTTGCAGCTATTGATGGGTCGCTAGCCTAAGCCCATCTGCTGCGCTGGTTAAAATTCCGCCGGCGTAGCCTGCGCCTTCGCCTGCCGGGTAAATTCCGCTAACCGAAACTGACTCTCCGTTTTCTTTGCGAACAATGCGAATGGGCGACGAAGTTCTGGTTTCCGGCGCAATCAAAGTGCCGTTTTTTATAAATCCCGGCATCTTTTTCTCAAATTCATGCAAGGCTGCTTCCAACGCGCAAGATACATTGCTCGGCAATAAATCCCATAAACAACCTTTTTTCGCCAAAAAACTCTCTGCGCTTTGCTTGGGTGCTAAAAATTTTTTGCCGGACATTTCAAATGCGGCATTCTCCAATTGCCTTTGCAAAGCGATCCCGCTTTTTGTGTCGCTCTTTTCAATGCTGTGCGGAACCACAAGAGCGGAATTTGCAAATGGCGAATTGTGGCGGCTGTAGCTCATTCCGTTGGTCGCTACTCCATTTGGCTCGGATGCGCAAGGCACAACAATCCCGCCGGGACACATGCAAAAGCTGTAGGCGGTTTTTCCCGTTAGAGTATAATCTGCTGCGGGAAGAGGGCTTAAAGAGCCGTAGCGGCTTTCGTTTATGAAGCTCTGAGGATGTTCAATGCGTGCTCCAATCGCAAAAGATTTGCCTTCCATAAGCACGCCGTGCGCAGAGAGTATTTCGTAAATATTTCTTGCGGAGTGGCCGCTTGCCAGCACAAGCGCTTCGCATGGCAGCCATTCATTGTTTATGCGAATTGAATTCAAATGATTTCCCGCAACGGAAATATCCTGCAAACAACTTTCAAAATGAATTTTTCCGCCAAGTTCCAAAATCAGTTTTCTCATGTTTTTAATCAAGAACTGCAATTTATCCGTGCCTATGTGCGGTTTTGCCAAATATGCGATTTCTTCGGGGGCTCCGATTTTAATTAAGTCTCCAAGCACCGCCTGCGAAAATTCCGTTCTGCTTCTGGTGTTGAGCTTTCCATCGGAAAAAGCTCCTGCCCCGCCTTCTCCGAAAAATATATTTGAATGCTCCAAAAAAATTTCGCTTTTCAAAAATCTGCGTATATCTCGGAATCTCTCTTCAACAGGCTTTCCCTGTTCGTATAGATTAACCTTGTGCCCGGAAAGAAGCAGCCCATAAGCCGCCCACAAGCCCGCAGGGCCAGCTCCAACAATGGAAACCTCGTGCGGCATATCGTTATTTTTAACATATTTTTTGAAAAGCGTTTCTGAATCTGTATTTTGCGGAATTTTTTCCAGATTATATGTAGCATTGCAAACAAAATGCGGATTTCCTTTGCTTCTGTAATCTAGCGCAAGGCGTTCTATGCGCACATTGAAAACCCGCTGCCCTGTGAGCTTTTCTATTACCTCAGGGATGTTGTTCTTCTGCGAAAGCGGAACTTTGAATTGCTGGAGGATTGTTGGCATGCAACTGGAATGTAGTAAATATATGAGTGTGATGGCTTATGCAAATTATGTCTCTGGACTCGCTTTCCCGTTCAAGCAATTTTTCGATTATTTCAACATTAGCCTCATCCAAGCCAGCGAAAGGCTCGTCCAAAATCCATACAGGCCTGTTCAACAGAATAATCCTCGCAATAGCAAGGCGACGTTTCTCGCCACCGCTAAAATTATTGCCATGTTCAAGAACTTTTTCATTAAGTCTTTTGGTAAAATGCTCCAAATTCACATCTTTTAACGCACTCCTCACGTCTTCAAAGCTTCGCATCTGAACAGGGCAAAGGTTCTCCCAAAGATTCCCCTTAAACCAAACCGGGCTCTGCGGCATCCAGGCAATGTCATTCTTATCGCCTGCGTAAACCAGCTTCATGTTGCTTACCTGCGGCTCAATATGGCCAAGCATTTCCAAAACCATCCGTGTTTTTCCGCTGCCCGGCGGCCCGGCTATGCATATTAGCCCCATGCTACCCTCGCATTTATCGCCACATGAAACGCAGAGCCGAATTGCCTGATTGGCCGGTAAAACTCCGGCGTGAGCAACAATGCCAAAAACGCAGTGCCAAAATCCATGCTTCCGCCCATAAGCCTGAGCGAGAGGCTAACCGCAACCAGCGCAATGCTCAAAGACCCAGCCCACTCCTGCACCAAGGCAGAGAGAAACGCAACCTTCAAAACAGCGAAAGTTCTCTCTCCAAACTCGCCCTCCGCAGCTTCCAAATCCTTCTCTCTCTCCCTAACTTTTTTGAAAATCTTTATAGTCTTGTACCCCTGCAAGCTCTCCAAAAAAAACGCTCTCAATTTAGAAAAGCTTTGCCACTGCGCCTCAGATTTCTGTTTCGCTATTTTCCCTATCAAAAACAAAAACAAAGGAAGCAAAAGACAGGTCACAAATAAAATCACAAAAGTCAGCTTGTCTATAAAAAACATAACTCCCAAAACAACGCACGGAACAATCACCGCCAAAAACGCGCTCGGCAAAAAACGGCTATACCAAGGCTCCATCAAATCCACGGTTTTCATATAATGCAAAGAAAGCTCCTGCAAAGGCATTCCTCTTTGCTCCCTGTCTTGAACCGGCATCATATCCAAAAATTTATCCTGAAAATAATCCCGCAATTTTTTTTTAGCCGCACCCCCCAATTCCAACGAAAATTTTTGCGAAAAAAAATGCAACAACGCAAATACAATTATTAATATTATTAGTTCATAATAATATTGCCTTGCAATGCAAAACAACGCAAAAATCAATGCCACCCGTGACAAACACGCCGTAGCGACCGTAAATGCCAAAAGTTTTCTAGGAATAAATCTGCGCATCTGAAATTCGGCTTATTTTTATTTTGCCAACCCTCTGCCTATCCATGCTCAAAATCTCAAAGCGAAAATTCTCCCATTCAAAAACATCGCCCTGCTGCGGAACTTTATTCAAAACGCTCATCGCCATTCCGCTTAAAGTATGGTAAGAATCGGGGTTTTCGCCGGGAAGCTCGGAAAAGGAGCACATCTCCATTATGGAATGAATATCGGCAAGACCGTCTTCCACGCTTGAAGTTTGCGGCAGCTCAGATTCCGAAACAAGCACAGAAGTTATGTCTTCCAAAGTGACTATGCCGCTGCAAACGCCATACTGGTCTATCACAAGGGCCATAGGGTCCTTCAGCTTTTGCATTTGATGAAGAGCATCCATCGCGCTTATAGATTCGGGAAGAAACAGCGGCGGCCTGAGCATAGCTTCCATATTAAGCTCGCCGCCAGCCGTCAACTGGCAAAGCAAGTCGCGCGCGTCCACGGTTCCCAAAGGATTTTCCAAGCTTTCCTTGGCAACAGGGAATTGCACGAATTCGCTGAGCATAATAATTCCTCGCAGCTCGTCATTGCTCATATCAAGCCTTAGCCACTCAACCATCATCCTTGGAGTCATAACGGAAGCGAGTGTCCTGTCAGATAAATTAAACACCCTCTTCACCATTGTAAGCTCGTCTTTCTCTATGCTGCCTTCCTGATGGCCCTGCTTTGCCATTTGCTGAAGCTCTGCCGCTGTTACCGGGCGTTTTATACTTTTGTGCAGATGGAACGGGCGAAGAATTAAATCGCCGGAGCGGTCAAAAAACCAAACAAGAGGTTTCAGTATAATTGAAAGCAAGTGCATGGGCGGCGCGCCAAGGCAAGAGATTTTTTCCGAAAACTGCAAAGCCAGCCTTTTGGGCACAAGCTCTCCCACTACCAGCGAAAGGTAAGTAACGCTGATCACTATGGCAGGCAAGGCAAATAACTCCACATACTGGCCCAAAGAGGGAAAAGCTGTTTTCAAATAATTTTCCAAAGGCTCTCTGAGCGTTGCCCCGCCATAAGCTCCAGATAAAATTCCAGCCAAGGTTATGCCTATTTGCGCAGTGGACAAAAATACGTTAGGGTCTTCCGAAATGGCTATTGCCCTAGTTGCGCCCCATTTGCCTTCTTGCTCCATTTGCCGCAAAAGAGACGGCCTGGCAGAAACAACGGCTATTTCTATAAGCACCAATACCGCATTCATCAGCACCATCAAGAGCAACGCTATTATGTGAAAAAGCATTATAAGCAGAAGATAGTAAATACTGGTTAACTCAGACATCATGGCTCAGTTGAGAGTTGAGAGTGGAGAGTGAAAAAACTTGAAAAACATTGTTCCTAGCGAATTTAAGCGTTATATGCTAAAAATAACTCTCAACTCTCAATTCTCAACTCTCAACTAAGAGGAGCAAGTCAGCGTTTACTATATTCACGTCATTAGTCCTCGGAGGCAGTTTATGAAATCTTTGTCAAGAAGAGTAACAGAAATCCATCCGTCCATGACCGTTGAAATAGATACGCTCGCCAAGCGCTTATCCACAGAAGGCAGGTTCATTTGGAACCTTGCTGTTGGCGAACCTAATTTCGATACCCCTGTTCACATAAAAGAAGCTGCGATAAGAGCCGTGAACAAAGGCTTGACCCGCTACACCGCGCCAAGCGGAACGCAAACATTCAAAGAAAAGGTTTGCGAAAAACTTTTAAAAGAAAACTCGCTTGCATATGTTCCGGAGCAGATTGTAGCCACTTCCGGCGCAAAACACGCTGTTTTCAACGCCATATCCGCAATTGTGAACAAAGGAGACGAGGTGCTTATACCGGCTCCCTATTGGGGAACGTATCCTGAACTGGTTCGCTATTGCAAAGGAATGCCTGTGCTGCTGGAGTGCGATATAAAGGATAATTTCAGGCTTAAGGCCGAGCAGATTTCAAAAGCCATAACGGAAAAAACCAAAGCCATAATTTTGAACAGCCCGTGCAATCCTACCGGAGTAGTGTATAGCAACGAAGAACTGAAATCTTTTGCGAAGGTGATAGTGGAAAACGATTTGTACTGCATAACAGACGAAATTTACGAGCATTTTGTTTACGCCAAAGAGCGGAGCGTTTCAATAGCATCGCTTCCCGGCATGCTGGAGAGAACGGTGGTGGTAAACGGCTTTTCAAAAGCGTATTGCATGACAGGCTGGCGAATAGGGTATTTGGCCGCGCCGGAGAAGCTTGCAAAGGAAATAGTAAAGATGCAGGGGCAAACCACGCACCATCCTTCCAACATTTCTCAATACGGTGCGATAGCCGCCTTGAACGGCTCGCTTGAATCCGTGTTTGCCATGAGGCAGGAGTTTTTTGAAAGGATGAGCAGAATGAGCGAAGTGCTTGAATCAATTGAAAACATTTCCTTTTTCAAACCGGAAGGCTCGTTCTATATATTTGTGGACGTTAGCGCTTATTACGGCAAAAAAACAGCCGGCGGAGCGCAGATTTCCAATTCGGTGGAATTTTGCAGAGCATTGCTTGACGAGCAAGGCATGGTAATAGTTCCCGGCGCAGCATTTGGCCGGGATTCCTGTGTTAGGTTTTCGTTCACGGCATCGCTCCCGACAATCAGCGTGGTGATGCCTAAATTCAAAGAATTCGTGGACTCTACAGTGCCGTAAACTTGCGCTGAGAAAGGGATCACATTTTTCATTAAAGATTTCCGGCAAATAATCCGATATATCTAAAAAAAGGAGTGTATCATGGATGTTAGCACCAACAAACCCGCAACAGCAGCCGTAAAAAGCTACGAGCCGGCCAAAAATGAAAAGAAAACCGGATCTCAGGAAGTCGTTTCCGAGGCAGTAGCAGACAAACGGCCAACAGACAAACTTGAAATAAGCGAAGAAGCCCAAGAGAAAAAGGAAACGGAAAGCGTTGCCGAAAATAAAGTCGGAAACGGTTTCGCAGACTTTGACATGGATGCTTTCCAAGGCTCAATACGAGCGCAGCTTATGCAATCCATACATGAGGCAAAGAATGCGCTAAGAGAAGCCGGCGTTGGATTCGCAGAATACAATGAAGACTCCATCCTTTACAATCTTTCGGAATTGGAAAAAAACGGAGAGGTTAAAGCTGCCGATATTCCTGAATATTGGAATGCAGAAAATACATCCCAGCGCATAGTGGATTTTGCCATGAGTTTCCGGGGCCTCGCCCCGGAGCTTTCCGATGAAGAATATATCAACCAAGTTCGTGCCGCCGTAGAAGAGGGCTATAGACTCGCCAAAAAAGACCTTGGCGATTTGCCTGGTCCGTCGGCCAAGCTGTTCAACGACACATACAACTTAACCATGAGCAAGTTTGACGACCTTATAGCCAAGGCTCAAAAAGGCACAGCTTAATAATGTATTCGTCTCCACCTGCGCTGGAAAAACTGGTGCAGGAATTTTCAAAGCTTCCGGGCATAGGGCGCAAAACCGCCCGAAGGCTCGTTTTTCATTTAATTTCAGGAGACAGGGAAAAAATGGAGAACTTGGCAAATGCTCTTGTCGAGGCAAAAAACAAGCTTGTACGCTGCCATTTATGCTATGGATTTTCCGAAAGCGAGGTTTGCCAAATATGCGCAAGCCCTGGAAGGGACAAAGAAATTCTTTGCGTTGTTGAAAGAGCAAGCGATATATTGCCTTTTGAAAACAGCGGCATACACAAAGGCACCTACTTTGTGCTTGGCGGCGTTCTTTCTCCCTTAGACGGCATAAAACCCGAAGCTTTGCACATTCCGGAGCTAATTAGGCGCATAGAGCAAGAAGGCATAAAAGAATTAATCCTAGCCTTGGGGTCAAGCCCTGAGGCTGAAAGCACGGCGCTGTACATAGACCGTGTTCTGGCAAATTCCGGAGTTCGCCGCACAAGGCTAGCCCGTGGCATACCTGTGGGTAGCGACTTGGAATTCATAGACGACATAACAATGCTAAGAGCCTTTGAGGAAAGGGTTAAATTATAATTTTCTATATTCAAATCCCATGGAAGATGTTGTTGTTACAGGAATGGGTTGTGTTACGGATTTAGGTAACACGCCTGATGAATTGTGGAATAATCTCCTTGCCGGCAAATCCGGCATAGGGTTTATCGACCGCTTTAACACGGAAGCATACTCTGTAAAGTTTGCAGGGCAAATAAAAGAGTTCGATGCCTCTCCATATTACAGCGAGCGCGACCGCAAACGCATTTCAAGAAATATTCAGTATGCCGTTCACGCAGCGGAAACCGCTCTTAAAATGGCCGGCATAGAAGACCCTAAAACTGCGGTAGATGTCACCAGGGCCGGCATTATTGTTGGCTCCGGCATGGGCGGCATGGAAATTTATTCGGAAAGCTCGGTGAACTTAAGCACCAAAGGGCCTAGAGGCGTATCCCCTTTCTTTGTTCCTCAGGCCATAGCCAATATGGTGGCCGGGGAAATAGCCATTCGCACAGGCTGGATGGGGCCAAACTGGAGCCCGGTTTCCGCATGCGCTACTTCCAACCACTCCTTTATCACTGCCGCAGACCAAATTCGCCTGGGCAGGGCAGATATAGTTGTGGCCGGCGGTACGGAAGAAGCCGTTTGCCCTATTGGGCTTGCTGGCTTTGCATCCATGAAGGCTCTTTCCACAAACAATGAGGCTCCCGAAAAAGCCAGCCGTCCTTTTGACACAGGCCGCAATGGTTTTGTGCTTTCCGAAGGTGCGGGAATTTTGATTTTGGAGGCTCTTAGCCATGCTAGAAGACGTGGCGCAAAGATTTTAGCCAGGGTAGCAGGCTATGGAGCCAGCGGAGATGCTTATCACATGAGCGCTCCCAGAGAAGATGGGGAGGGCGTGTGCCTTGCAATTTCCTTGGCACTTAAGGACGCAGGCATTGACATTTCGCAGATTGGCTATGTAAATACGCATGGAACCAGTACCCCAAGGGGTGATGTTGCCGAATGCAAGGCTGTTTTCAAGGCTTTTGGCGGCAAAATAGACAATGTGAAAATAAACAGCACAAAGTCTATGACAGGCCATATGCTTGGGGCTGCAAGCGGAATGGAAGCGATTGTAACCATAAAGTCCTTGATTAACCAAAAACTGCATCAAACGTTGAATTTGGAAAATCAAGACCCCGAAATCCCATTTGATTGCTGCGCGAAAGGCGCAGTCGATCATAAATTTGAATATGCCATGTCAAATTCATTTGGATTTGGTGGCCACAACAGCGTATTCATTTTGGGGCGGGTTTAAATTAACGGAGTGTAGCTCAGTCTGGTAGAGCGGCAGCTTTGGGAGCTGCATGTCGTCGGTTCGAATCCGGCTACTCCGATATCCCCATTTACTATATTTTAGATTGAGGTATTGTATGTCAATGGTTGTAACTACATCGGCGAACCGTTTTTCCATGAACGGCGTAATCTTTAAAGATTACATCAATTTGGATAAGGTTTTATCGGTCTCTTTGTGCAAAGACAGGTATTATAGCCGCTTTGACATGCTCTTCTTTTTCTCGCTTGGCACCAGAAACGCAAGTTACACAGACGAGACTTTGCTCCGAGTTGGTCCATTTCCCAATGAGGTTTTGGAAAAAGCGGAAACCCTTATCATGCGTTTTCTGCGTGAAAAAAACGAAGTTTTCAACATTGAAGAGGAATTGCTCGGCAAATCGGAAAACGAGCTTGCTCCGCTTCCCGTCACTTATTCAGCGCGGCGATAGAGACTCCTGACTTCACCAATGCGTCACCCAAAATGGTTGCGTTTTTTTGAATCAAACATCATTTCTTTTGCAACACATTAATTCAGGGCAATGTAAAACGACGTTTCTGGGCAAGGCACGCATTGCCCCCATCCCCTCCGCGCAAAGTTGCAATCATAAAATACAATGTAATTGTCCTCAAAAATATTTCTAAATTTTATGTTGATGTTTTTGAATAGATGCCAATTTTTATCTTTTCTTTTGCTTTGCATATCAATCGCTAACGCAGCACCAGTTGTTTTATACAACGGCAGCGGTTCCGAAACGCCGCAGATGGATGCTGCTACCCGCACT
>WQTK01000288.1 GCA_009786285.1 Candidatus Fibrimonadales bacterium
TTCACTGTTAAAAGCTGAACCGAAGAAGCTTCCATCCGTAGGCCGCTTGTGGCTCGGTTGTTTGGGAAAATCATCACAACGTTTGCTCCCAAGCTCCCTATCTGCTCTTTTATGGACTGCTTGCTGCCTTCACCTATGGCTACCATTGTTATAACCGCCGCAACGCCAATAACAATGCCCAGAACGGAGAGAAAGGTTCTCATTCTGTTCCTGACAAGCGCTTTAAAGGCCATGCGGAGTAACGCGAAGGGGGTCATGCAGAAAGGAATTTAGAAAAAGTTTGAACCCTGATTTTCTTAACGTACCATTATTTTCCTCGCTTTTACGCCTCTCGCCTCTATGTATATCCCTGGAGCGGTTGGTTTTTGCGTTCCGAGTGAAATACCCTTTAGAGTGTAATACTTTGGGAGTTGGCTAGTGGCAAGTGGCTAGTGGCTAGTGGTTGGAATGGGAGTTTCGCCGTCTATAGTTTCTACTATTGTAATGATGCGATTCAGAGGCTTGTAGTTGCCGGACTTGACATCATCTGTGATAATTTTCACGAGCGAAGCCGAAGCCGGGTCATATTGCAACTCTACTTTCGCTTTGCCTGTCAGCACCGATACATCGTCTTTTATGCCACTGGAGTCGGCGAAGCCTTCGTATGCTACTGCTTAATCTAGTATTTGCTGGAGAGCAGCGGAATCCGAAAATACTTCGCTTGGAACAAGAAGCGTGTCGTTTCTGGATTCAAATTCGGGCAGGTCGATTTTGAAGTATGGCCTGAGCGGCTTGGGCAGAATTTCGTAATCTGCGGAGTTGTTCAGCAGTTCGTAGTTGCCTGCGTTTGAGGAAATTATCACAACATACGGAGCAAGGTTGTTTGCTGCGGTGTATTTTCCTGCGCCACTGAAAGTGTTGGCTATGCGCCAGTCGATGCCGGTTTCAGTTATTGCAGCGGTTGGGCCTTGGGTGGTTTTGTTGTAAACATACTCGCTCTCTTTGCTCCACGCAACTTGCAATGGTTTTTTGGTTATCGTGTAGGGGCGGCTTGCGTTTGTTAGAATGCATTGCGTCTCTACGAAATTCTGAAAATTCTGAAAATCCTGAAAATTCTGTGAATTCTGGTTCAAACATTTTCTATATTGTTTAAGATCGTTTACCAATATCGACGATCGAGGGGGTTTTATGAAAACTAAGAGTTTTCTAATGGCGGCATTTGCTTCATTTGCCATGGTATTCACATTTTCCTGTTCACTTGATGACAATGATGACGGCGGCTCTGTAAGTTCCGCAAGCAGTTCTTCCAGTGCAGGCGTTGTTAACCCTGTTAGCAGCTCTTCCAGTGCAGGCGTTGTTGACCCTGTTAGCAGCTCTTCCAGTGCAGGCGTTGTTGACCCTGTTAGCAGTTCTTCCGAGGCAGAAGTTGTTGAGCCTGTTAGCAGCTCTTCCGAGGCAGGCGTTATTGACCCTGTAAGCAGCTCTTCTGAAGAAGATGATGGAACTTATAAGACTGCTACAATAGGTACCCAAGTTTGGATGGCTAAAAATTTGAACATCGATGTTTCTGGCAGCGCATGCTACGACAATAACCCGGCCAACTGCGCAAAGCATGGCCGCCTTTACGACTGGGAAGCTGCTATGAAAGCTTGCCCCGATGACTGGCACTTGCCAAGCTATAGTGACATAAATGCGCTAATCAAGGAACTAGGCAATATTGAAACCGCCGCTGCCAAGCTGAAAGCACAAACAGGCTGGAACGACAGTGTGGCTGGTACGGATAATTACGGCTTTTCTGCCTTTCCAAGCGGTATTGGCTATAACGGAATGTTCGGCTTTGCAAACGAAAGAACATCTTGGTGGACTAGCTATGAATTTGAAAGCATGGCTGGCCACTTTGGCATAGAAAATGACTATGAACCGCTCGTCTGGACTTCCAACTATAAGGAAGCCATGTTTTCCGTTCGCTGCTTGAAAAACTAAAAGCAAATCGGGTAGTTTTCTACATTACCCCTATGCCAAACTTCTACGCAACAACACCAATCTATTATGTGAACGACAAGCCGCACATAGGCCATGCCTATACCACCGTCTTGACCGATGTGCTTACCCGCTATCATAAACTCTTTGGATTTGATGCTTTCTTTATGACAGGCGTAGACGAACATGGCCAAAAAGTGCAAAAAGCGGCGGCGGCAAAAGGCGTCTCTCCGCAACAACACGTAGATGAATACAATGTTCATTTCAAAAATTTGTGGGCAAAGCTCAATATAAATTACGGGCACTTTATTCGCACAACAGACGAGTGCCATAAAAAATTCGTGCGAGACTCCCTGCAAAGCCTCTACGACAAAGGCGAAATTTACTCAAAGGAATATGAAGGATGGTATTCCGTTGGCGAAGAAAGGTTCTTTGAAGAAAGCGAACTCGTGGACGGCAAAGACCCAATAAGCGGCAGAGCTGTTGAATGGCTTAGCGAAAAAAATTACTTCTTTAAAATGAGCAACTACCAGCAAAAACTTATTGACCAAATAAACAACAACCCATCCTGGATTTTACCGGACTTCCGCAAAAACGAAGTGCTGGGATTTTTGAAAAAACCGCTTAACGACTTGTGCATAAGCCGCCCAAAATCACGCCTCGCTTGGGGCATACCGTTGCCCTTTGACGAAGACTTTGTGACCTACGTTTGGGTGGATGCCCTTGAAAACTACATAAGCGGCGTTCAAGACCGCAAGCACGCAGACGGTACGCCGCTCTGGCCTGCGGATTTCCATTTGATAGGCAAAGATATTTTGACAACGCACTGCGTTTACTGGCCAACTATAATCATGGCAATGGGCTGGGAATTGCCCAAACACATTCTGGCTCACGGCTGGTGGCTTATAGACGGCTCCAAAATGAGCAAAACCAGCGGCACAGGCGTTAACCCGATGGACTACATTGAAAATTACGGCGTAGATGTTTTCCGCTATTTTTTGATACGTGAAATGGTGGTTGGGCAAGACGCCACTTTTGGCCACGATAGCTTTGTTCGCAGAATAAATTCAGACTTGGCAAACGATTTGGGCAACGGATTGAACCGCATTCACAAACTTATCTTAACGCATTTTGACGGCAAAATTCCTGCGCCTGCTGCTGAAATAGGGGAACAGGAAAAAGAATTGGAAAGCTATGCTCAAAAAGCTATGCAGTTTGCAAAAGAAAACATAGGCGAGGCAAAACTCAGCCAGATTGTGGAAGAAATTCTAAATTCAGTGCGGGCGCTCAATCGCTACTTGGAAGCTACCGCTCCTTGGAAGCTTGCGAAAAGCGCTGAGCAAAAAGACAGAGATAAATTAGCTACCGTGCTTTACGCAGGCGCAAAAACTTTGAAAAACGCTCTTACTTTGCTTTCTCCTGTTATACCGCAAAAAGCGGAGCAGGGGCTTTTGATGCTGGGCGCATCCGATGGAATTTTAGGCAAGGGCGAAGCGTTGTTCCCAAGGATACAGGAAGATAAGTAAAAATGTTTTTGTTTCTCCCTGTTGTTTTTGCTCTATTCTTTTACGCATGGTGGCGGTTTCGCTATGTGTTTCCGAGAAAATACCGCTATCCCGGAGCGTTGCTTTTTACGATTTGCTTTGTAGCTCTTTTTGTGCAAAGAGTTTTTAGCAATGATTTGTTATCTGCGGTTTTTGCGATAATAGGTTCTTTTTTCCTGGTATTTTTGGCAAATTGGATTATCTTTTGCGTGTTCTGGGATTTGTATTTAGGCATAAGGCGGCTTAGAGGCAAAAAGAGGCGTGCCAACAAAAGCTTGAGAATGCGAAAGGAGCCTTTGCTTGCGGGTGCGATAGCAGCAATCACCTTGGCATTTTTTTTAATAGGCGGGCCATTGAACTCAGATTTCAAAGTTACCAAAATAAAACAGACTTTGCCTGCAGCACTCAAAAAACCGCTTAAAATAGCTGTGTTTTCCGATGTTCATTTCGATGCTCTTTTTCCTGAAGACAAATTGCATAGAATGGTTGATTCCCTGCTTATTTTGCGACCGGACGCAATATTTTTTGTAGGTGATTTATCTGATATTTCAGAGGAGAAATTGCATGCTAAGGGCTACGATTCTCTGTTCAGGCGAATACACGCTCCTCTTGGTTTTTACGCTTCTACCGGCAATCACGAGGCCTTTGGGGAGGGCATTGGATGGCTTTTGACTTTTGACAATGTAAAAATTCTTATGGACGAAACCGTTTGCAATGATTTCTTTTGCGTAACCGGACGCTTGGATCATCATTATGCCAGGCATTCCGGTAGAATTCCGTTAAAAACGCTAACGCCGCCTGATGATTCCGTTCCGTGGTTTTTGATGGATCATCAGCCCAAGGGGTTGGACGCAGGCGACACAAACTTAACAAGGAAACCAGATTTTGCCTTTAGCGGCCATACTCACGCAGGGCAATTTTTTCCTGTAACTGTTCTGATTAAATTTATGTGGGCTTTGAGCTACGGCTTGGGAATTATTGACAATATCCCTTGGTATGTGTCTAGCGGCGTGGGTCAATGGGGGCCGCCGCTTCGCATAGGCTCAAAATCTGAAATTGCGATATTTGTATTTGAGGTATCACCTCGCAATAACCCTGCTCTCCGTAACTGAGCCGTTAAAAACACGCACTAAGAAAACTCCTTTTGGAAGGTTTTGCAAATTTATGCTGAGAGTTCCGTCGCTGCTTTGCTGCTTTGCAAGCAATTTTCCGCTTGGGCTGTAAATTGAAACCTGCAAAGCTTTGCCGCCAAAAATTTGCAGCATGTCTTTGGTTTGCGTAATTTTGAAATTTTGAACAGTTTCTCGCTTTTTCATTGGAGTGGAGTTGCTGCCTGCTCCTGCGAACTTGGACAGCAGCCTTATGTAAGACAGTTGATAGCCGTTGCTGTTTTCGGTTATTTCCCACGAGTTAATAGGCCAGCCTATGCCTGTTTCCACATACATCCTTGCCGGAGGGAGGCCGCTTGGGATTGGAACAAGATTGCATTTTGCGTTATTGGCCGCAGATCCGCAACCGGAAGGGCAACAACCATCCCAGTTGTATTTGGCATTAGGGCCGCCGGGCAAAAAACCGGGAGCAGGAGTTACATTTTTCTCTTCGTCAAACCACGAGTGATAAAACACTTTCTGGCTTCTTGACGCTCCGTATTGTTCCATGTTCGTAAGGAAAACCATATTGAACGGATTGGTGCCATGTATGTAGTGCAGGTAGCCTTCGGCTCTCGCCGTAAATTCATCTTCGTCAATGCTTGAATCAACTTTTTTCCATTTATAAAATGTTAGTCCGTAATCGCTCTTGGCTTTGTTGGAACCCCAATCGTAATTTTTGATGAACGCACGGTAGCCATCGGATGCGTAGCCGTTTGAGCCATTGAAATCCTCAGCTTTGGCGAATGCCGTTTTCAGAGCGTTTCTTACGTCGGTTTTCAAAGCCTGATTGCCTCGCTGGTCATTGATGTAGCGAATATAAAGCATATGAGACGAATGCCTGTAGTGATCCATGAAATTAGTCCATGAGAACAGAGGGAATTTTTTCAAATTAGCTTCAACTACCGCCAAAAACTCTTCATTTTCAGTCAACTCAAATAAATACCATGCCGCCGTAACCATATTTTCAACACGATCGGTGGTATGTTCGTTGTCTATTATCTCTTGGTTGCCTGCCGCAAGCCCAGATGAATTATTGGAAGACTGATTGTTGCTGAACATGGAATCTGGATGCGCTGTGCCCCATTCCCACGCTTTGATTGCCGCGGTTTTCAATTCATCAGAGTTCAAAATTCGAGCGGCTATTGCAAAAGCCTTTGCCGAGCCGAATGAAGCTGTTGCATTGGCCGGGCCATAATAGCTTTGGCCGGTGACGCTGGATGGCGGCGAGCCGCTGGCCAAACCCTGCACGCTAAGCATTGAACCGTCGCTGTTTTGCATTTTTAAAAGCCAGTCAATTCCCCATTTAACTTCGTCAAGAATATCGGGAGTGCCGTTGCCGGATTCGGGAATTCCGAAATCATCGGTGAACGCACCCGGATTTTCTTCGTATATCAATAGCATTTCAGCTACATAGTCCGCAGTCCATTTTGTGTATTTGTTGTAATCGCCTGCGTCAAACCATCCGCCTCTTAAATCCCGCTCGGCAGACGCATCACTTTTCTTGAAAAAATCGCGAGTATGTTCGTCTTGGGCAAAGCACATAGCGTCTGTCCATTCTTCGCCGGCAAATTGCGCAGTCTTTGCAATGCCTGCTCTTTGATAGTAGAACGTTTTGACTGCAGCCTTGAGAACATTGTTGTAAACATCATCGGCAATGCGAAATGAATATGAGCGAACATCGTTTGTCTGGTCAAAAATGTAATATTTGCCGGGTGCTTTTACGCTTGAAAAATCAAAATGCCAAATTTTGTCGCCGGAAGCAGCGTCTGTTTGCCCCGAATTAAAAGCTGTTGGCGCGCCGCTGTACTCCATGTTGCCGGAAGCTTCGTTTATAACCTGAACCTGCGAGCCGGGGCTATAATTTATCACAGCGATTTTCTTTGCCTGTTCACGATAGCCAAACTGGTCTATCATAATGGACTGGGCAAAACTGAGGGAGGCGAGAAAAAGAAGAAGCAACGGCATACGTTTTAAAATACTAAATTCTCAATATGTTTTTTAGATTCTTAGCTTTTATCCTGAGAAAATCGTTCTTTGAACTGCTTTACCCAATTTATTTATTAAAATTCAAAAAGGAAAGAGATTACGTAGCAGAGCGTTTAAAAAAAGCGAATTTGCAGATAGCGCCAAAAGAAGTTTACAGAAATTTATTTATCAACGGCATAGACAGTTTGAAATATTTGCAACGTAGGGGCAACCCCCCGTGGTTGCCCTTCTGCGAAAAAACGTTGCACCTATGCGAAATCCCCAAACCCGTAGTTTTTGTCAGCATTCACCTAGGCGCATTTGAAATGTTGCACAGGTACTTGGCAACTAACGAAAAAATTAATTTAATGGTTTCAGAATTCAGAAACAAAAAATTGGACAAGTTTCTCAATTCAACAAGAAAAACACCGAATTTAAACATAGTAAAAGATACCCGCATTTTGAAAACTATTATTCGCAACAAAGAGATTTTAGCGGTAATGGCAGACCAGTCGAGATATGGCGCGGAGTATTTTGAAATTTTGGGCCAGAGCGTCCCGTTGTTTTTAAAGCTGCCGCTTGCGGCAAACAGATTAGGGGCAAGCGTTGTGCTTTTCAGGACTTTCAGGAAAAATGATGAGCACATGATAAGGATTGAAAAAGTTTATGAACCTAATTCAAACATAAATCCGGCAGAAATCGCAAAAATTTTTGAGAGTTGGATTTTGGAATATCCGGAGCAGTGGGCGTGGAATTATGGGATAAAAATTTGAGTTGATCGTCGTTTACTATATTTACTCCTCATGCCAAAGACTTTGCCGAAAAAGAAAAGAAGGCCCAAGACCATACCAGGGTTAATTCCAGTGGAAGCCTCCGCAGGCAGCGGGCGCGCTAAGGTCATAATTCTATTTATTTTTTTAACGCTTTTGCTCCTTGCGTCCGTAATGTCTTTGATAGGAGGCTTTGGCCCTCACGCAGATAAATTCGCAAGCTTGCAACTCTCGCTCTTTGGCCCCAAGCCTCTGTTTTTGCTGCTAGCTGCTCTTACGTCTTTTCTGTGCTGGCTTTTCTTGAATAAAATTCGCAGCCCTGCCAAAGAAAGTTGCATTCCGTTTGGGCACTGGACATGCGGATTTATACTGCTCTATGTGTTTTTCACCGTGATTTTAGCTGTGCGAATGCCGGAAATATACAGCGAAGAAAGTTTTGCGCTCATGTTCAAATACGCTCCGCCGGAGTTCGCCGGCTTTATAGGATGGTTTTTAAAAAGAAAAATGTTTCCTCCTATTTTCGGGCAAGACACCAACGGGCTTTTGTTCTGCAGCGGACTTGGCATTATTATGTCTGCGTTTTGTTTTGGCTTAAGACCAAGGCATCTGTTTAAAATGGCAAAAAAAATAAAGCTCGGCATTCAAATTCTTTTTTACAAACTGGACTTTTCAAGGGAACAACCCGCTGCCACAACTTATGTAAAAACACAAGATACCGGCGACTACGTCGCAGTGAGACTTGGCGAAGTAAAGCCCGCAAAAGGCTCTCCTTTTGGCAAAGCTGAAAAACAGGATTTAGCAATAAGCAAAGACCCGTTTAAATCAGAACCTCTTCCAATAGAAGAAGCTCCAACAGACGCAGACGAAATTGAGAGAATAAACCGCCTGCTTGCCCAAACCACAGACCCGCGCGAAATTCGCCGCCTGCGAGACGAGCTTGCCGAATACAAGCGCATAAAAGACATAAACAAATGGGAAGACGAAAAAGATAAAGAGCTTAAGATAGAGGGTCTCCTTGCAAAAGAAGAGTTGAGAGTGGAGAGTGGAGAGTTGAGAGTGAAAGAAAGCACAGTGCCGAAAAAACAGGAAAGCCAGGAAGTTCAAGAAAATAACTCTCAACTAAGCCAAGAAACTCAGGAACCAACAGAGCAAGTAGAATACGACGAGTATCGCATTCCGCAGCCTTTTGAAATACTTGCTCCCGTGCCGGACCAGACTATAGATTACACCGAAGACGAGCTTGCGAGAATAGGCGCGGATATAGAATCGCAGTTGGTTAACTTTAAGGTTAAAGGCAAAGTGACAGGCATTATGACCGGGCCTGTAATCACACGCTTTGAAATAGAGCCTGGGCCGGGAGTGAAGGTTTCAAGATTTGAAAGCTTGTCCGATGATTTAGCGCTCACTCTCAAAGCTGCTTCGGTAAGGGTTATATCTTCCATACCCGGCAAGTCTGCTGTTGGCATAGAGCTTCCGAATAAAAAACCGCAAACGGTTTTTTGCAGGGAAATTCTGGAGTCTTCAAGATTTGTGAAAGATCCGAAAAAAATTCAGGTTGTGCTTGGCAAAGACGTTATGGGAGACGCCTTTGTGATGGATTTGACAAAAACCCCTCACCTGCTGATAGCCGGGCAAACTGGAGCCGGAAAATCCGTTTGCATAAACGTTCTTTTGGCGAGCATTCTGTTCAGCAAAACCCCGGCTGAGGTTCGCCTGATTCTGGTTGACCCTAAGGTAGTGGAGCTTGCGATGTACAAGGATATTCCGCATTTGCTGCATCCGGTTGTGACATCGCCGGAGGTAGCGGTGCAGGCTCTAAAATGGCTTTGCGTGGAAATGGACAGGCGCTATGATGTTTTGGCAAATGCCAGGGTTAGGAACATAGAAGGCTTTAACGATAAATTCAAGGCTTCCGAGCTTGACGATGAGGTTCCGGAAGAAGACCGCAAGCTAATGCCTTTCATAGTGGTTGTTATAGATGAGCTGGCAGATTTGATGATGACTGCCGGCAAGGAAATAGACACCAGCATAGCCCGCATAGCGCAAAAAGCGAGAGCTGTGGGTATTCATCTGGTACTTGCCACCCAAAGGCCGTCGGTAAATGTGATAACAGGTGTGATAAAGGCTAATTTGCCGTCTCGCATAAGCTTCAAGGTAGCCTCCTACGTAGACTCCAAGACAATTTTAGACAGCACAGGGGCAGAAAAACTGCTCGGAAAAGGCGATATGCTGTTCCGTTCAAACGACAAGCCAGACCCGGTGCGCATTCATGGCGCGTTTTTAAAGGACTGTGAGGTGGAGGCTCTGGCAAATGCCTGCTCAAGCCAAAATGTGCGCTTTGAAAAGCTGGAATCCTTTGATTTGGGGGATACCGGAGGAGACGAAGAGACGGGATTTGCCTCTGTTAAAGACAAAGACAAGCTGTTTTGGGAAGCTGCGCGCCTAGGCTTGGAGGCCGGCGAGCTTTCCATAAGTACCTTGCAGAGGAGGCTCAGCATAGGATTTGCACGTGCCGGCAAGATAATGGACCAGCTTACGGCAGAGGGTATTTGCGGAAAACCAAACGGCAGCAAGCCCCGAAAAGTGCTAATGGACGAAGAAATGATAAATAATTTGGAAAAAAGATAAAAAAATATTACTACATAACTTAAAAAAATGTATTTTATATGAATCATGGTTAAACAAATATCTCTAGCATTAGTTTTGCTTCTGCTCTGCTCAGACATTGTTCTGGCGCAAAGAGCAAGAGGAGCCGTTCAGGAAGACGACCGGGCTGCCCGCAAGCAATGGGAAGAAGACCAGCGCGCAGACGAGTATGCGACCAGCTTGCGGCGCCGCGACTGGCTTAAAGACCGCCTTATTTTGCAACTGGGAATGGGAACCAAGTATCCTGTTATGGGTTCCAATTGGTTTGGCTTTGGCGCAGGAGCCGAATACATAACCAGGTGGCATGCTTCCGCATTTCTGACCGCCGGTTTTATACCAGGGCACAAAGACCCGGTTTTTGATGCTTATGAACTGGATGGCGGCATGGGCTGGCGTGTGGGACTAGCATATTACCTGTTCCCCAAAAATCCTATACATTTGGGCTTTCAGGTTTCTTACGGAACGGTTTTTTATGACCACGAAGCCGACCCCGGCATGAATGATGCCGGCGAGATACTTACCACTCGCTCTATAATAATATGCAGAGGATATGAATTTGACGTGACCATCTCCTATTTGAGCGACCAGTGGTATTTCTTGCAAGCTATAATAGGCGTTTATACCATAGGCAATGGCAAAAAAGATGGCGGAAATTCATGGGGCAGAACCAACGACTCTTGGAAATATGATATTTTGGAACAAAAGTATGTTTCTTTGGTGACTACGGATTCTGATAACGCAAACCAGGCAATTCCGCCTGTTGGAATTGTGTTTGGCATAGGCATAGGCTTTGCGTTTGAGGAATTCTTCCCTGACGAGACTGAAATTCGCCGCCGTGAACGCGAAAACTCACGCAGCGGCAAGCCTGTGCAAGGCCAACGCCGCCCCACCGTAAGATAAGCGGTTTATTTTAGTTTGTTCAATTCCGCTTGGGCTTGCAATGCCCTGTGGCTTCTGGGGTAAAACTCCAGAACTTTGCGGAGGGCGTTTTTTGCGTTTTCCGCATTCCCCATTCTCAGCAGGCATATTCCTATTTGATATTGCGCATCGGCTTGTTTTGCGGACTGGGCGTAAAAGAACACTTTTTCAAAAGCAGAAACAGCCAATGCGTAATTGCCAAGCGCCATTTGCGATTCGCCTGTCCAGTACCAGGCATCGTCCACCCAGTCATTTTGCGGGTATTTAACCACGAACTCCTCAAATTTTTTTGCTGCGGCTTGGTACTCTTTTTGGGTGAAGTAGTACTGGGCTTGTTCGTATTCCGGCGGAAGGTAGCTTGGGGTTTTGGGAAGCTGTTCGCGGCTTGGGTTGATTAATGGAACTTTATCTTGGTTTTCCATAAACCTGCGCAAAAAGAGAACCTCTTCTCTTAAAAGCGCTATTTGCATTTGATTTTCGTTTGTAGCGGCGAAGGGCAGCGATGCGGCAAAACTATCCAGCAGTTCTATTCGCTTGGATAATGCCTGCAGTTGCAAAGAGAGATCTGCCATTTGCGCAGAATCTCTTTTTGCGAGATCCATGGCTTCATTCGCCGTAATCTCTACCTTGAACATATCAACGCCAGAAGGAATCGCAGGCTCTTTTGGCGCGCAAGAGATAAGCAGAAGAATAACAAATAAGAACAAATAACGCATATTGGCAAATATAGTAAAATTACCCAACAATCCAGCTCTTTGAAAATTCTGCGTCTTTGAACAACGCAGCCAAGCCTGTTATCTGTTTCAATCTTAAAATTTCATCTATGGACATTCCAAGATGCTTTGAAATCCATTTGTCCGTTTTGCCCATTTCCACCAGCTCCGCTACTATGTTGCTCATCAAATCCACATTGTGGCTGCCTCGCGCCCTGTTGTGCCTTATGGTTGAGGCAATGCGCTCGCTGATTGGCTTGTCAATGATTGAGCAGGGCAAAAGCCCCTTCTCTCTTTCGTAAATATCTGGATATAGCAGCATTATGGAATATCGGTGAAAGCCGTCAACGATTTCGTAAACATCGTCGTCTTTATGGTAATAAACAACTACGGGCATTGTGTAGCCGTCTTCTTTTATGCTGCGGTACAAAAGCTCCATTTCCGGCGGAGCAACTCTGTTTGGGTTGTACTCGTTGGCTCTCAGCTTTTCCACCGGGATGGCTTTTACGTTGTAAACTGGACTCTGGCTTTTGCTTTCTTTTGCTTTCATTTTTGCTCCTACATAATTTGTTCCATTTTATATTTCTCAAACAGCGCTTGCATATGATCTCGCTGTCTTTTAGTTTGTCCAAAAGAAAGCGAACGGCACAGTACATCGTTTTTTAAAATGCATATTGCCATTCGCCGCCAGCTTGGGCCAAGTTTTTTAGCCTCTGCCCATGATGGAAGCCTATCCGGAATTGTTTTGTAGATAACAAGCGGCAGATTTTTTTTGCCGCGTGTTGAAAATTTGCCGGAAACAACTGCTTCTTCCGGCATCCATGAAATATTCACAACAGAGCCTATGGTTTTCCAATAATTTATAAACCTGTTGAATTTTACTTTGTAAAGGTTTGCTATTGATTCCGGAAGCGTTGCAAGCAGCAGTTGCGTGTAACTTTCCCATGTGTGCCCTTTTGGAAGCCTCACGCATTTGTATCCCAGTATTTTGCTTCCGCAATAAATATTGCCGAAGTTTGCGCCGCTAACCCTGTTTACCACCTTTGCCCAAGTTTGAGGCTCTATTATGCGAAATAAGTTAAGTCCAATGCGCTGGTCGTCTCCGTAAGGCTGGCAAATTCTCATTTGATCCAGTGTTAGCCCCGCTTTGTAAAATAAATCGTATATGGTGTTATAATCCCAGTCAAATTTATAATTGCCAACCCATATATCCTGGTTTGTCCAGTCATAAATAGGATAGCAACAATATATCTCTTTCTCTTGGAACATTTTCGTTGTCCAGTTGAAGTTGTTCAGCATGCTTTTATGCTTTAGAGCTATGGTTCTGAATCTGTTGAGGCTTTCGTCAGAGCGAATTCCCACTAAGCATGCGGTTTTTTTGCGCCCGGCATACCATTCCCCGAATTTGAAAATAAAATCTTCAAATTCCATGCGCTTTTTGAAAAACGGGAATTTATGCCTTTTTTCGGTAATGCATGGGAAATCAGGATAGTCTCTAACCCATTTATCCTTGTTCTTCAACTCCCAGGGTGTCCAAAAAGGTTCAAAAACACTCAGGGAATTCCTCAAGTTCAGCGGCAGGCAGCACCAGTACACATCTAATAAATCGCTGTTTTTTCTCAAAATGTCTTTTATAAAATCTATGGTTATTTGATATTGCCCCTCAAGGTCTATAAACAGTACGCCTATTTTTTTGGTTATTTTATGCTGCCTCATGTAATCAAGCGCAAGGTTAAGCAGAACCGAGCTGTCTTTTCCGCCGCTGAAGGATATGTATATTTTTTCAAAATTTTTGAATATATAATCTATGCGTCCAACGGCGGCATCATAAACATTATTGTCTAAGTATTTTTTTCCAGACATAATAGGAGTAATATAGTAAATGCGAATTAGCTTTGCTTAGTTGAGAGTTGAGAGTTATTTTTAGCATATAACGCTTAAATTTGTTAAAAACAACGTTTTTCAAGTTTTTTCACTCTCAACTCTACACTCTCAACTCTCAACTAGCCATGATGTCCGAGTTAATCTTTATTTACTATATTACATTTGTGCTTTTAAAGAGAAATATATTGGCATTTTTAATTTGCTTGCTTCCGCAGGCGGTTTTTGCCTTGGGCGATGGCAGTGATTTTTTGGTTGTGCCGTCTGCGCAGGTGCTGGGAGACAAAGCGTTTCAGGTTAGGGGAACCATTGGCTACCACCAGTCCAGTTGTGTTGTGGAAAACGAGCCGAATATGTGCGACAGGCACCCGTTTGTCAGCTCGCTGCGCTTTGGGCTTTTCAATTCCCTGGATTTTGGCGTTCAGTTCGGCAGCACGGTTTCTTTGGATGTAAAAGACCAGCTAACCAAGGCTTACGGCGTTGTTCCGGCTTTTGCCATTGGCGCAAGAGCCTTTGTGCAAAGCCCTGAGTCATATTTTTACTCAGTTCCTAAAAGCGAGCGCAAAGGGCAAACAGGGGAATTTTACGCTGCTGCCGAGTGGGGCAGCGAGTGGTGGAGGCTCCTGGGCGGAGTTTCAGCCTTTCCGGCCATGGATGCAGACGCTGTAGCTCCCTTTTGGGGTTTTGAGCAAAGCTTGGGAACAAAAAAGCTCAATGCGATTTATGAGGGATTTTTCAGATACGGGTTTTCGCACCATAACATAGGGTTGTCCTTTAAACCCGTGAAAGTTTTGCAAATCAGCATGGGCGCAACCGACTTTTACAGATATTTCTTTAACGATAAAGGCGATTTTAAGTTCAGAATCGTGAACCCAGGCGCATATACCGGCTATCGTGCTCCCGGAGTTTACATGTCCATTGCCATTAACGGCGGGTTCAGCCCCGGCATACAAAGCCAGAAAGCCGAGGTTGACAGCCTCAAGCAGCAACTCGCAGTGCACGAAAAGGATTTAACTTTTATGAGGGCAAGAGTGGATTATCTTGAGATGCTGTACTATGACGTAGAGCCAAATGCCAGCAGCGGCTATGTCCAAAATTTGCGAAAGGATTTTACAGAAATTGTGGAAGCTTATAAAGTTGATGACTACAACTTGGATTCATTGCTTGCCAAAGAACAGGTTTTTATGGATGGCGGAATGGTAGCGAAAAGGTTTATTATCAGAGAAGCGAAGGATAAAGGCCAGGCGCAAGATAACAGAATAACGGCAATCCGCATTATGAGCCATTTTCCGGATTCAATATTTTTGGAACCGCTGGGCAGCATAGTTACAGACAATTCAAATGAAACTGTGGCAAGAGAAGCAGCTCTCGCCCTTGGCGTTATAAATACCCCGCAGTCTCGTAAAACTCTCTCTGCCGCCGCAAACCAAACTACAGGAATTGTCAGAGAGACCATTATAGAGATAATGGGTTCTTTGTGACGGATACGATTTTAGACATAAGGCATATCAAGCGTGATTTTCGCATGGGAGCGGAAACAGTCCATGCGCTTCGCGGAGTTAGCTTTTCTGTTTTTAAGGGTGAGTTTGTAACCATAATGGGGGCGAGCGGCAGCGGAAAAACCACATTGCTCAACACGCTCGGCTGCATGGACAGGCCAACGAGCGGAGAATATCTTTTGGATGGCGAGCCTACGCACAAATTGAGAAGAGATGCGCTGGCCCAGCTGAGAAACAGGAAAATAGGCTTTGTGTTTCAGAGCTTTAACCTTTTGCCGCGCACCAGCGCGCTTGAGCAGGTTGAGCTTCCATTGCTTTACAATTCCGGAATTTCCGCAAAGGAGCGCAAAGCGAGAGCTATGGCTTGTCTTGAAAAAGTTGGGCTTGCTTACCGCTGCGGCCATTTTCCAAACCAGCTTTCGGGGGGCCAGCAGCAGAGGGTTGCCATTGCAAGGGCCTTGGTGAACGATCCTTTT
>WQTK01000289.1 GCA_009786285.1 Candidatus Fibrimonadales bacterium
CCGCTCCATCGGCGCCAGCCGCTCCATCAACACCGTCAGCACCTTTTTCACCATCAGCTCCATTTTTGCCGTTCATTAATACGCCAACCAATTCATTGTTACAAATAATCAGCAAACTGTCTGTTTGAGGTTTGGATTCAAAAATGCAATCCATGTCGCTGCCGTTTTTGCCATTAGAAAGCTCGCCAACATTAAGGCCGCCGCAAACAACGTCAAAACCGCTTGTTGTGTTAGGCTCCAATACGCAACTCGCGCCGTCTTTTCCGTCAACGCCGTCTTCGCCTGTACAGGATATTGTGAATATGACAGCAAGCATTACGCCTGCCAACAAAAGAACAAATTTGAGTTTTTTCATAAGAACCTCCAATGGAAGAAAGAATATAATGCTAATCCTTCACGCAACGAATGGAATTAAAGTAAGACTTATCATTACTACCTGAATTAATCCCTTTAGAGTTACTGCAAACATACCTGTAATTGGCAGATGTTTTAGAACCAGCATCCTCAAAAGAAGTCCAAAACTCAGTGCAACTGCCAACGCTATAATAATCAGCAGTAGATCCTCTGCCACCCGGCAACGCAGAAAAACCATAATCATCCGTGCCACCGCCGGAAACCGGCAGATCATAACCACCTTGACCAGAATTAGTGCCACTAGACACCCAACCATCCACTCTTTTGTTCCATTCATTCCATCCGCTTGTCGCCTTTAATTTCTCTCCCGCTGTTTCTTCTCCACCAGCGAAATCAGTTAAGATTACCCACTCATTAGCAGTGGGAATATGCCAACCGGAAGGGCAAATGCCATTGTGCTTGGCTTGTATTTTATTTGCGCAATAATTAGAATTACAAGTTGAATCAAAAGCCATAGCCGTGGCCCACCTATACATTCTGCCGTATTTTGCGCAGCTTTTAGCAACGCTATCGGCTGATACACTAGGATTTGAAATATTATAGCCTTCATAGCACACGCCAACTGGCGCAATTGCAGAGCCGCTGTACCTTAAATTCTCCGCCATCCAGATTTGCGTGCCTATAACCACAGCCTTATATTTTATGCTATCGCGCTCATCGTAAAAACTATACGATAGAACACCTTTGTCGCAAACCATCACCGCAGGGTCGTAAGCAGTTGTATTGCACACAGCTTTGGGCCACTCGATCATCTTAACTTCACCGCACTTCATCACAAAATAAACGCCTTCCTCGCTCACAAGGTAAAGAATTTAGCCACCCGAGTGTTTTCGAGCAGGTGTTTGAACACTGTGTCATATATTGGATTCGCTATGAGCATTATTTATGCCTCCTAGGGGGAATATAGAAAAATACACTGGTGGCCCATTAATATGGTTTGAATGTGTGCGGCAGTTATCGGAGAGAAATGTAATTTACTAAATTAACCTCTAATGGAAACTTGTCTGTTCTGCAAAATCGCCTGCCATGAAATTCCGGCGCAAATTCTTTATGAAGATGACCGGATTATGGCGTTCAAGGACATTACGCCGCAATCTCCAGTGCATTTCTTGATTGTTCCAAAAAAACACATCGAAAATTTGATGGAAATTGAAGAAAGCGACAAGGAATTGCTTGGGCATATGCTCTTTTGCGCACAAAAAATAGCCAAGCAGGAAGGCTGCGAAGAAAAAGGCGCAAGGTTTGTAATTAACTGCAAAACCGACGGAGGGCAAACAGTTAACCACTTGCATTTGCACACTTTAGGAAAAAAACAGTTCTACTGGCCGCCAGGATAAACGCCGAGATGCTATGCGAACACAGATTATAGTTCTTCACCGATATGCCTATGGAGACAGTTCTTGGATAGTCAAGGCGCTGAGTCCCGATATTGGCCTTCTATCGCTTTTGGTAAAAGGAGCCAAATCCAAAAACTCACAGTTCAAGGCCGGCATAGACCCTCTTGCGCACAGCGAAATTGAACTTCGCTACAACCGCTGCAAAGGAAATTCATCTTTAATAATGCCCAAAGAAGCATTTTTGCAAAACTATTTCCCAAAAATGAGAATGAACTTGCAAAGCTTGGCTTCTGCGCAACTCATGGCAGAAATTTTGCTCAAACTGGGAAATGAAAGCTCCCACGCAGAAAAAGAATTCAAATGGTTGCTTAACAACTTGGAAAGCTTAGAGTTAAATGATGTAAAGAAAAATTCTCTCTCCCTTTGGCTGGATAGCCTTTGCGGCATTCTGGGGTACGCTCCAATGCTTTCCCCTGCGCAGAAACTGCAACTGTGGTCGCAAAAGGCAGAGCGCATAGAGAGTTTTTTCCTTTGCCACCTGAAAACCCATACCGGTGCTCTGGAAACTCTGAGAACTTGGGACTGGCTGCTGGAAACCCGGAGACTGAGTGCTTAAAGAAGACTTCTACGCCATGAAAAAAAACGGCATGCCCATATCGATGATAACCGTTTACGACTCTGCGTTTGCCAGAATGGCAGAGGCTGCCGAGATAGAAATGCTTCTCGTAGGAGACTCCGCTGCCAACGTTATGCTTGGAATGAACAAGACTGCTGAAGTTTCAATGGAAGCGATGTGCATATTCACAAACGCCGTAAAACGTGGCGCGCCAAATAGTTACATTGTCAGCGACATGCCTTTTGGCTCTGACAGCGAACCTAAAGCGGCGTTGCAAAATGCAACACGGCTTATAGAAGCAGGAGCAAACGCAGTGAAAATAGAAGGGCTTCCGCTGGAATCTCTTAGAGCCATAAAAGAAAAAGGAATAGACTTGGTAGGACATCTTGGCTTGCTTCCTCAAACAGCGACGAGCTTCAAGCAAGTTGGAAAAAGCGATGAAGAAGCGGAAAAAATTTTTGAGCAAGCAAAAGTTTTAGACACCTTAGAGCCATGCTCAATTGTCTTAGAGCATGTACCCGAGGCTCTCGGAAAAAAAATCTCGCAGGCTACAAATGCGCCTACAATCGGCATTGGCGCTGGATCATATACCGATGGCCAGGTTCTTGTTATGCACGATGTTTTGAGAATGCATCCGTTTAAGCTTCCGCCCTTCGCAAAAAATTTTGCAAATTTTTGGGAAGCGGGAGTGAATGCTTTTTGCGATTATAAAAGTTGGGTGCGAAAAAAAATTCTATATTAGCCTATGACATTCACAAACAAAAGGAGTATTCCTCATGGCAACAAAAACCGTTATAAAGCCCGCAGCAAAAAAAGTTGCAGCTAAAAAAGCAGTAGCGAAACCCGCTGCAGCGAAAAAAGCACCAGCCGCTAAAAAGGCTGTTGCGAAAAAAGCACCAGCCGCTAAAAAGGCTGTTGCGAAAAAAGCTCCGGCTAAAAAGAAAGCTGCTGCTAAAAAATAACGTGATGTGCACGAGCCCCCAGCCTAGCTGGGGGCTCTTATTTTTTTAAAACACATAGCTACTGCAATCATCACCAACGAAAACACCAATAGAACCCACTCGACATAATCACCAATTACAGAATACAGAGTCCAACGAGTTTCCAAAGGCATATCATGAACAATTATTCGCTCCTCAAACAATTTGGTTTTCTCAATTATCCTTCCATCCGGCTCTATAAAAGCGCTAATTCCCGTATTTGCCGCCCTAACAACGCCTATTCCGTTCTCCACGGCATGCGCGCGAACCAAATTTAGGTGCTGGTACGGCGCGATGCTCCTCATAAACCAGCCGTCATTTGTGATGTTGGCTATGAATTTTGCCCCTTTTCGCTTCGCATCCCTCAAAATACTGCCATAAATGGCCTCGTAACATATAAGAGGGCTAAAATTTCCCGGCTGCCATATCACAAGACTGTCTCCCTGGGAAAATTCTCCTCCTCCCAAGTCCACATAGTTGATTATTGAAAATACATTGTCAAAAGGGATTCTTTCGCTAAAAGGCACAAGATGCGTTTTTCTGTATTCCGCAGCCGGCTTTCCTGAGCCAAATAAAAAAGCCGAGTTGTATATGTTATATCCCTTTCTTTTCCGTTCTTTGTTTCTCTCCCTGTTCAAAGCTCCGGTAACAATAGCAGTGTTATTCCTTGCGGCATAGTCTTCCAGAAATTCATACTCGCGCATAGAGGCATTCAAAAAAGTTGGAATAGCTGTCTCCGGAAATAAAACCAACTGTATTCCTGCCGGATCCAGAGTGCTGAATAATTCCCAGGTTTTGTTCATAACGGAATCATAATATTCACGGCTCCATTTCTCCGTTTGATGAATGCTTGGCTGCACTACTGCCACGGTTGCCGTATTCGAAACAGAGCCTCCACCCCAAGCATGAATTCCGCATATGTTAAGGATGTAGAAGCTTGCAGCCAAAGCTAGGGGAACAAGGATCAATCTTTTTTTCAAAACAGCATAAGCAATGAACATGTTTGAAGCTATAACCAGCGCAGAGCAGCCAAAAACTCCCAAGAGAGTGAATGCCTGCGATAGAGAGTCGCTGTCGCCAAACACAAGTCCCAAAGAAAACCAAGGAAAGCTCATGTCTCCCTTGGAGCGCACAACTTCTATGCCTGCCCAAAAGAGCGGAAAAAGAAAGAGCAGCGAAGAGTCTTTGAGTTTAACGAAAACCCATGCGCACAAAAGCGTAAACAAGCTTAAAAAAGCAATCCCCAAAAGAAGGCCGGAAAAAATTAGAGCCGGTGGTGCAACCTCTCCAACATGATAGAGCCAATACATGCTGATTATGTTGAATGAAAAAGCTCCAAGGTAGCTTGCAGTCAAGGCTCTCCTTTTAGTTGTTGTTTTTAAAACATAAAACCAGGGAGCCAGCACTGCAAGGGCTAGAGGGCCAAGCGGAAACGGCGGATAACACAGAGCCAAAAGCGTCCAACTTAAAAGCGAAAGCAAAACAGCTCTTTTCGTGCTCATCTTTAAGTTTCCGAAACCATCCAATCGGAATTATTTTTCAACCTTTCTGTCACAACTTGCAACAGCTTCTCTTCTGCAAGAGAGTCTCCACCCAAGGCTTGCTCCAAACTTTCTTTATATGAAAGCAATTCTTCCGGAGTCCTGCGAGTCTTGCCATCTGTTGAAAATTTTTCCAGAGTACTGTTGCACACATCCAAAGCTTGCTGAAAAAGTTTCTGCATAATCAAGCAGTTCACATATGTTTTCCATGTGATAAAATAATAGGGACCTTCCATTGCAACCTCGTATATTTTACAAGCCTGCACATACTCGCCTTTGTCTGCGTAAAGCTCTGCGACAAGCGAGTCTATTCTTGCGCAGTGCTTTGGATTGTCCTTTTCTTTTTCCTTTATTGTTTCATAAAGCTTCAAAGCTTTTGAGAAATAGCTTGAACCGCGCCGCGCAGTGCTGCCGGAATTTCTCTGCTTGTTTGCGAGAGCCGCATAGCAAAGGGCTACGTTTCGCCAAGAGGAAAAGAAGTAATCATTTTCCCAATTTATTTCCTTGTAAATCTCAAGAGCTTTTGTGTAATCCTGCTTGAGCCTGTAAATAAAGGCTATGGATTTTTTAGCAGAAACGGAATATGAATTGTCTTTTTCCATATCCGCAATTTTTTCATAATAAACCAAAGCTTCATCGAGCCTGCGCATCTGGCATATGCAATCTGCGAGACCTTCGTAAACTTCCCTGTTATAGTTCTGCGAGCACTTTCTGTAATAGCCTTCCGCATAGCTGAATTTTTTGTGGAAACGTAAAATGTTTGCCATAGTCAAATTTAATGCGAAAGACAAAGGGTTTCTGTTCAAATAAGATTTTGTGAAGTTGATGGCTTGCTTTAAATCTCCGGCTCTGCTGTAATTGATTGCTATTGACATTACAGCTTTTTCATTTTCCGGTTCCTTGGCAAGCAGTTGCACAAAACATTCGTGAGCTTTTACATAGTCGCCTTTCTCTTGCCAAACTCGCCCCATTGATATCAGCGAGTTAGCATCTCTAGGTTCCTTCTCTAGCAGCTCGTTCAAACATTCAACCGAATCGTTGTACTTGCCGAGCTTCCCTAAAATAACAGCGCGCATTTTTTTTGCAGACTGAGATTCAGATTGTATTTTCAGCACTTCATCTATTATCGTCAAAGCCTTTTCATATTCATTATTCCTTGCCAGCGCAGATGCCAAGTTGTGCAAAACGCTAACAGAATTGCCGGATCTTTCCACGGCACGTTCAAAATAAGGAACTGCTATCTGATACTTTCGCATCTTGTAATATATGCGTCCGATGGCATTTTCTATTTCCCAGATTCTATCTGCGCCTTCAACTCTCTCGGCTTTTTGCAACATGGAAAGAGAGGATTCCAAATCCCCGCTGTCCAAAGCCTTTGAAGCTTCCTTGAAAATTTCGTAAGCAGGCAAGCTGAATCTTGTTTCATCTTTTTGGTTTGCGGCATCCAAGCTTTCCAATTGTTTGCGAGCTGCCATGTTCTCAAAAAAGTTTATAGACTTTCTCGCAGAATTTCTGTGCGCAGGATTTTGATCTATGGATAAAATATAGCGATATACTTTTAACGCCATAGAGAATCTTTGCAGCTTTGAAAGCGCGGTGGCAATTGAATTGTAAAGCGTGAAGCTGTATATGCGCCCTATTTTTCTGGCTTTGTTATAGTGCATAAGAGCTTTGCGATAATTCTTTTCCGAAGAAGCCAGAGTTCCGGCCAGCAAATGCCCTTCCGATGATAGCGAAGACAGCGCAAAGAGCATATCGCAACAACTCCAAGCTTCTTTATAACTGCCTTGCGCATGGTAAATAGTGCCTTTTAATTTCAGCGCTTTTTCGCTTCTGTTATTTACCTGCTGCAAAATTTTATCTGCGCATTCCATTGCCTCGGTTAAATTCTTTGAATGAAAAAGAGTGTAACCAAGAGATATGAAAACCTTCTCTATATCAGAGTTTTGCGGGTTCTCATACTTTAGCACATCGCAAAGAATTTCATAAGACTTTTTAAAGTCTCTCTGCATTTGCTTTACCACGGCCATAGAGGTGAAGCATTTTATGTTATGCGGCCTGAGCGCAAGCGACGACTGGAAGCAGTTGTAAGCTTCATCGAACAAGTTCAGTTCCATATAGGCAATGCCCATATTGTACCAAACTCCGGCAATGTCGTTGTTCGACGAGCTTCCGCTTATCTCCGCCAGTTTCAGCGAAAGTTGCAATTCGCTAATGGCAGCTCTCTGCTGGTCTGTTCGCAAGAACATTAGACCCAAAAGCGAATGAAGCTCAAAAACCTCGTTGTCCGGGTCCTGGCTTTTCAATGCCAAAATCTCATTTAAGAGCTTTTGGTATTCCCTAGCGCGTTTCTCACCCGTAAAGCGAGATGCCTCTGTTATCTCCAAAGATATACGCGCGCATTCATCTTTGAGTTCGGCATAAGAATCTTCATAATTCTCACTATTCATATTGTTTTTCTCCCTTCCTAACTTCAATTTTATTATAGGCTTTCAAGTTTAACCTTTGCTGCCTGTAATTTTATTTTTAGCGTTAACCTTAACGACCTTGGGTTGCCAGCTCTTGGCTTCTTCAGGTGCCATTAATGTATAAGCTACTATTATAACCAAATCATTTTTCTGCACAAGGCGCGCCGCTGCTCCGTTTAAGCATATAACGCCGGATTTTGGCTTGCCTTCTATCACATATGTTTCAAAACGCTCTCCATTGCTTATATTAAGCACTTGAACTTTTTCAAAAGGAAAAAGCCGAGCTGCGGCCATAAGCTCCTTGTCTATTGTTATTGACCCCTCATAATCCAAACAAGCATCAGTCACCTTAGCTCTGTGGATTTTGCTTTTTAATAATTCTACTAACATATGATTTATAATATAGAAAATTTGGGAATGGCTAGTGGCTAGTAGCTAGTGGTTACAGCAGAAATTTTGGCAAAATATAGCCGTTTTTAATCTCCGCAACAGCAATAATTTGCTCATTATTGGCTATAAATACAGGATTTCCACCACTAGCCACTAGCCACTGACCACTAGCCACGACCACTCCATTCAAAATCTTTTTGGCTTCTTCATCGCTAACACTGGCAATTTGCCAATTAAAAAGCTCTTGCGGGGGAATAAGCTTCTCGGAAGCCTGTTCCACAGAGATGCCGCCTATGGCGAGCCTCCTGATGCAGCCTGCCACGCCGCAGGTTCCCAATTTTTCGGCAATATCCCTTGCCAAAGAGCGAATGTATGTTCCTTTGGAGCATTTGCAGTAAATAGAAGTGCCGCTTATGCGCCGCAATTCGTGAATGACAATTTTTCTCGGTTTCAGTTCTGCTTCCAGACCTTTCAGCGCAAGGTCGCTGGATCTTTTGCCGTTTATTTTTATTGCGCTGAACGCAGGCGGAACCTGTTCTATTTCTCCTATGAAAGCTTGCAGGGCAGAGTCTATTTGCTCCGGTGTTCTTGCAGAGTTTTTGTCTTCTTTTAATATGTTGCCTGTAGGTTCAAGGGTATCGGTTGAAATTCCAAGGCGCAAATCAAACGAATATGTTTTATCCTGAGCTTCCATGTAAGGCAAGAGTCTTGTGCATTTTCCGATAGCCGCGATTATCAATCCGCTTGCCGCCAGGTCAAGAGTGCCGGCATGTCCTGCGCGTTTTGTGTTGAATTTTTTTTTAATTCCATGCAACGCTTTAAAGGAAGTTATGCCCGGCGGCTTGTCTATGAGAATAAACATATGCGCAAGGTAGAAAATTATTTTGCTATTTTTACCCAGAGGTATCTTATGGAATTGAAAGATTCGGCAACAATAACTTATGTGGCAAAGCCGCAGATGTTTACTATTAGCATCTTGAAAGACGAGGTTATAGATATTTTGAAAAGTTTGGCGAACATGAGATTGATTAAGTTGGAAGCAGATTCGGGTAATGAGCCTAATGCAGAGACTCAAAACATAATTGAAAAAACGGATGCTGGAATAGATGTTGCCAAATTCAAAAGTGTTAAAAGTTTTATGATGGATTTAAGGAATTAAAATGTTAAATATTGTTCGTTCATCTGTTTTCAAAACAGAAATCAAAACAATCAAAGATGAAAGTATTTTTACGGAATTAGAAACCGTTGTTACTTTGTTGGTGCAAAATTCGCCTTTGCCGGAGAAATATAAATTACATCCTTTGAAAGGCAATTACAAAAATTATATGGAGTGTCATTTAAAGCCGAATATTTTATTAGTTTTTAAAATTACAGAGATAGAATTATATTTATATCGAATAGGCTCTCATAGCAAATTATTTAAATAGTAAGCAGCACCTATACTTTTTTTAAAAAGGCAATCTAAAAGCTAAATTTTTGATGACATTTTACACTCCTTATATGTCTTTGACATACTTTTCAATATAAATATAGAAAAATAAAGGAAGTTATGCCCGGCGGCTTGTCTATGAGGATTAGCAACCAACCACCTCGTAGTCCCCTTTTCCTCTGAACACCAGCGCTGCAAATTTAATATCATTACGACCAGCAAAACGAAGGTCTTTCTTATACTTTTCAATTTGAGAAAGAGCCTCTTGCTTCTTTGCTTCTATTTCTGCTTCCGTTGCGCTTTCCTTTACGTATTTCAACTCCCAAACCCACTCAAACTCTGCCTTTATGGCAAAACCGCTGTGCCGCAGAAGATAAATGTCCGTGTAGCCAGCCGCAACCTCGGTTTCCGAAACCGGCAAATAAAAACTGCTCATGAAAAGCGTGGAAAGCAACATAACCTTAATGTATTTCTCGTCAAAATGTATCAAGTCCCGGTTTGAAATGCGCTTGAACAAGTTCTCGCTTATGTAATCCAAATACGGCACAGCATCACCCCTCGCAAGCTCCCTCACCGTCTCCAGCAATTTGTCCGCATTCACGGAATCGCTCACCAAGCTGTTCGCCTGCGCAACCAAGTATTGCCAAAAAAGAGTTTTTATGGAATAGTTGGGAATTTTCAAATACAAAGGACGCTCTTTGTCTATGGTCAGCAAACCCATATAGAATAAAAGAGAAACAAAATAACTATCATCTTCAATCTGATCCAAAGAAAACTTTTCAATTATCTTAGAAAAAATTCCGTCTTCATGGGCTATCTTCAGCAACTTTTCCCTGTTCTTGGGATTCTCCGCAAGTTTTTTCAATCTGTTGTAGTCTGTTTGCAAATTGGTATCTATAATATCGTTAGGTTGTTTGCCCCTGAGCAAAATCTGGTTGAACAAAAACAGCACCATCGTTGAGTTGTAAACTTTTTTCTCAGCTTCTTCGTTGAACAAATAACCATTATAATAAGCCTCCATATCAACCTTTATTAAATTTTTGTCTATCCCGGTTTCTATTATCAATCGCTCAACTTCTTCGCTTGTAAAGCCGAACATTTCATTGTACTTAGGAATAAGGCTGTAATCTGTTGCTATATTAAAACCGCTCGTTAAATCGTTCAACATAATAGGAGCTATACCTGTTATGAAAATTCGCTTCATAACCGAGCTCGTGGCTATTTTAAGGGATTCATAAAAATCTCTTACCAAACCTGCCTTGCCAACCATTTTGCCATAAAATTCGCTACCCATCGCTGCTAAGTCATTCGAAAAATGATCGTATTCGTCTATGATGGCAAAAATTGGAATGTTTGAATATTCTGCTAAATGATAAACTACTCTTAAAGAATCTATTCCAAGTGTTTTCTCTTTTATCCAGTTAATTTCCTGTTGCGCATTTTCAAATTTATCTTCGTATTTTTTCAAAAAATTAACTACACTTGCATGTACATTCATTTTAAAAGATTCTTTAAAAGTTTCTTCGCAATCCGTATTTATCGCTGAAAAATTAAAGGATAGTATGGCATATTTCCCCTGCTCCTGTGTTGGATTTTTTCCAATGCAAAGATTGTCAAAAATAGATTCAAACTTGTCCTTTCTGTTCAAGTCATAATAGTTTTCCAAAACGGATAAAAATAAACTCTTGCCAAACCTGCGAGGACGGACAAAGAATTGAGTGGGATTATTTTCATTTTCCAGCATTTCAATAAAACGAGTTTTGTCCACATAGGCAAAACCGCCTTCTATAACATCAGCAAAGTTAGATTTGCCGTAAGGGAGTTTTTTGAATTTTGCTGGCATAAAAGAAAATATAGAAATTTTCAAATAGAAAATTCCCCATTCTTCCACCCCACGCTAACCCTCGAATCCGCTGCTATTTTCCCGGAAATAATCTCCCTTGAAAGCAAAGACTCCAAATGCTTTTGAATATAGCGCTGAATTGGCCTTGCGCCATACTGCGCATCATAGCACTGCTCTATAATACCCTCTGCAACGGACTGCTCAAAAACCACCTCTATTCTCTGCGCACTCAAACGCTTTGCAAGAGCACTCAGCTTTATTTGCGCAATCTGCGCCAACTCATTCTTTTCCAAATGCTTGAAAATCAAAGTGTTATCCAAACGGTTCAAAAATTCCGGGCGGAAGAATGATTTTAAATCCTTTTCCGGCAAATTTGAAGTCATCAAAATAAGCGTATTTTTGAAATTCACTTTGCGGCCTTTGCCGTCCGTTAAATGCCCTTCGTCAAGCACTTGAAGCAAAGCGTTAAATACATCGGGATGAGCCTTTTCCACCTCGTCAAAAAGCAGCACGGAATACGGATGCGTTCTCACCGCCTCTGTCAACTGGCCGCCCTCATCGTAGCCAACATAACCCGGAGGCGCACCGATTAACCTTGCAACGCTGTGCTTTTCCATATACTCGCTCATATCAAAGCGAAGCATAGCCTGTTCGCTATCAAACAACTCTGTGGCAAGGGCTCGTGCAAGCTCTGTTTTTCCAACACCCGTGGGCCCCAAAAACAGGAAACTCCCAATCGGAGCGTTTTCCCTTGAAAGCCCGCTCTTGTTGCGCAAAATGGCAAGCGACACCTCTTCCACAGCCTCGTTCTGCCCGATTAACTTCTTGTGCAAACGCTCTTCCAAATGCAAAAGCTTTTCACGCTCACCCTCACGCAAGCGAGAAATGGGAATGCCAGTCCAATGGCAGACTATCTGCGCAATATTCTCTTCGGTAACAACCTCCAAAATCTCGTCTTCGCCCATCGCTTTTTCCAGCATGGGAATTTTATTGTATTTCAGTTCCGCCGCTTTTTCCAACTGATAAGACGCTTCGGCTTTTTCCATCGCCTCTTTCGCCGCACGAAGCTCCGCTTGCGCATTCTTAAATGTTTCAAAGCGAAGTTTTTTTTGCAGCCAAAGCTCCTGCTGTTCCTTTACCTCAGCATCAACGCCTTTCAATTCTTCCTGCAATTCTTTTAATCTTTCTTTTGAAGCCACGTCGTTTTCCATGCCAAGCGCTTTTTCTTCAATGCGAAGCTGCAATTGCCGTCTTTGCAAAGTGTCCAGAGCTTCCGGCACTGTGTCTAACTGAGTTTTCACCATGCTCGCCGCTTCGTCTATCAAATCCACAGCCTTGTCCGGCAAAAAGCGATCCGAAATATAGCGGCTGGAAAGCTGCACGGCAGCGACCAAAGCGTTGTCTTGAATGCGAACGCCGTGGTGCGCATCAAAGCTCTCTTTTATGCCACGCAAAATGGAAAGAGCTTCGTCTTGGCTAGGCTCCGCCACCTGCACAGGCTGAAAGCGACGTTCAAGAGCAGCATCTTTTTCTATGTATTTGCGATATTCCACCGTTGTGGTTGCGCCAATGCAATGAAGTTCGCCACGAGCGAGCCCAGGTTTGAGCATATTGCCCAAATCCATGCTTCCCTGCGTTTTTCCTGCGCCAACTATATTGTGAATCTCGTCTATGAACAAAAGCGTGTCTTGCTCCTGTTCAAGCTCGTCTAAAACTGCTTTTAGCCTTTCTTCAAATTCGCCTTGAAATTTTGCGCCTGCTATTAAAGCGGACAAATCAAGGGAAAATATTTTTTTTCCTTTCAAGGCATCTGGCACGTCGTTTTTGTGAATTCTGTGCGCCAAGCCTTCAACTATAGCGGTTTTCCCGGTTCCTGGCTCTCCTACTAAAACCGGATTATTTTTTGTTTTGCGAGCTAAAATTCGTATAACTCTGCGAATTTCCTCTTCACGCCCGATTACGGGGTCTAATTTGCCATCTGCGGCTAAAGAAACCAGTTCTTTGCCATATTTTTCCAAAACGGAATCTTCTTTTACAACAACCGTTGAAAGCCAAGTGCGAACCGCTTCCGCATTGCCAAGCGCATTTTCAAAAATCGAAGATAGCTGTCTATCGCCCGCATTTTTAATCAGAGAAACCAGCAAGTGCCCAGGCTCTGCTGTGCTGCCTTGCTCCGCACGCACCATTTTCACAGCGGCTCTAAGCACATTTGATAAATCGCTGCTAGGGTGATTGTCATAGTCCGAGCTTTCAACGATGCGAGGCAATTTGTCCAAAATCTTTTGAACTGCGCTGCGCATTTCCTGTGTTTTAGCGTTTTTCGCTTTGAACAGATTTTTAAGCCGTCCGTCCGGGTTATCCAGCAACGCTGCCGCCAAGTGCGGAGTATCCCACTCGCCATGGCTAGCCTTATCTTGAATTTCCTGAGACTTGCCCAGTATTCGCTCCGCTTGTTTTGAAAATTCTTGCATATTATAATTGTGGCAAAAAGCGTGCCAAAAGCTAGGATGCCGAGAATTTCGGGGAGTGGCTAACGGTTAGTGGCTAGTAGGGAGAAAAAACGTTTCGTTTTGAAACGTTATTGTTTCAGTATGATGTTTCGCCGAAATAAGTTGGTAACAGTTTTATATATTTGAACTATGAAAAAGATAATTTTACTTCTCGTTTTTCTTGCAGGGGCTTCTTTTGCGGAAAAAAATGACGCGCTTGGACTTTGGTTGCAGGGTGGAAATTCCGGTGAATACTGGGGCGTGGATTACAAACACTTAGGCTCTACGGCAGCAACGGATATCTACGTTCATCTTTCGGCTTCAAATGATAAATTTTCTTTGGGCGGTTATTTTGGTTATTACTTCGTATATAACATTATCAAAGCAGATGCCTCTATGGGAAGGTTTCCATTGTATTGGGGGCCGGTTGGAGGAGTTGGCTATTGGGACAATGGAGATAAAATAGGCGACGATAACGGCGTAGCCGTGCGTGGTGGAGTCACGCTCGGAATTTCATGGATATTTCCTACATCTTTTCCAATGGACGTGTCACTAGAACTGAATCCTGTAGCCGAATGCCACTTTAAATCATGGAAAGATAATTCTGCGGAAAAACACAGCGACACAACTTGGGAAATTCCGTCACTGTATTTCAGAATTATGTTTCACGCATATTTGTTTTAACCAGCTTAATCCCCTCCGGGCTTAGATCCACAACTCCCTGCTTCCACAGCTTGCCGGCTAGTTTTTTGAATCCTTTTTTGCTCATTCCAAAATTTTTGCGAATTTCTTCGGGCGGAGAGTTATCTGAAAACGGCAAAAAGCCATTGTTGTCTTTCAGAGCCTTGAGTAGAGCCTCTTTATGCTTGTCAACCAAAGCGTCAAAGCCTATGGGTGAAAGGCTCAGGGTAATTAAAGAGTCTTCCTTTATGCTGTGGATATAGCCTGCGCAAAAATCGCCAATGTGGAGACCTGTGGCTACAGGGTCGCCATAGAGCCTGCCAGTCCAGCGCTTGTTTATCACAAAGTCTATGCAGCGTTCCTCTTGGAAATCGTAGGCTATCAGCGAAACCTCCATACCTTCTTTTAATTCGGAAACATCTCTGTCAAAATGTTTGCGCAGGTATTCCGTAGAGCTTAAACGCCCGCTTTTTTCATCTATAAAGACCCTCACCACGCAGGTATCGTTTTTTTGCAACTCTCCGAGCTGGTTGCTGTAGGGCAAAATCAAGTCTTTGTCCAACCCCCAGTCCAAAAAAGCTCCTGCATCGTTCACATCCTTGACGCACAGCGCGGCGAACTCATTTACGCAAGCCTTGGCCTTTTGCGTTGTGGCTATTGGCCTAGCCTCGTTGTCAAGATAGATAAACAGGTTTATTTCATCGCCTATGTTCAGGTCTTTAGGGGCCTTTGTTTTTGGCAAAAGCACTCTGTCTCCGCCATCCTTGGTTTCAACGTAAAAACCCTGCGGCAATTCTTCCAAAACCTTGCAATCATTGTAATTTCCAAGTAACATGAAAAGAAGGTAGTAAAATTTTCTACATTTGAACTATGAAAAAATCCGTGATTATGTTGACATTGCTAAATCTTGCGATTTTCGCGCAAGCTTTTACAGACCCCAGGGACGGCAAAACCTATAAAACCGTAAAAATAGGCACCCAAACCTGGATGGCGCAGAATATGAACTACAACTCTTCCGGCAGCAGCTGCTATGACAACAACTCGTCTGGCTGCGAAAAATTCGGACGGTTATACAATTGGGAGGCTGCAAAACAAGCTTGCCCTGTAGGCTGGCACTTGCCAAGCGATAATGAATGGCAGGTTCTTGTAAACTACGTGCGCAGCGAGCTAATTGCCGGAAAGAGGTACAAATCCAAAATTGATTGGGACCTGTATGATTTTTCCAAAAGCAATCCCAATGACCCCAAGTGCAAATGGAAAACAGCGGACGGAGAATACGATCATTGCGCTTCCGATGACTTTGGCTTTTCGGCTTTGCCGGGCGGTTATGGCTCGCATAGCTATTTCATGGCCGGAAACCTAGGTTATATATGGAGTTCAACGGAGTTTGACGAATATAGCGCTT
>WQTK01000290.1 GCA_009786285.1 Candidatus Fibrimonadales bacterium
GCTGTTTATGTGGGTTATTCTATCGCCGGCCATTATGCCCAAGTTGAATGCCGGAGTTCCGGCCATGGGGGAAATCACGGTAAGCATATTGTCTCTTATGCCTATGGTTATGCCTATGCCGCCATATTCGCCTTCTGTGGCAAGCTTGAGGTTGTCGCTGGCCTTTGGGTCCAGAACCGCAGTGTTAGGGTCTAGCACGGAGCGTATTCCGGTTATGGCTGCTTCCGTTATTTCGCTTGGATCAACGTCTTCCACGTATTTAAGGTTAATTTCGGAAATAACCTTGTTCAACCGCGATATTTCCTCATAAAAATCGCCGGAGCCTTTGGCTTCCACAGATGGTTTTCCGCATGCAGTGAATATTGCAAAGATGACAAGCAGAAAGAACAGTGATAGTTTAATGGATTTCATGGTGTACAAATATAGAAAATATTAACAGGCCTGCCAAGGTAGCTCCGGTAGCAACTCTCCGCCCCAAACATACTCGCTGAATTTTGCGCTTTTTTGAGAGCCTATTATGCAGGTATTGGCAATGCCTAGCTTTTGCGCATACTTGTTAAGAGCGGTTAAATCCGCATTTGTAGGCGTTTCTTTGACTTCCAATGCAACGGCATTTTGCGCTTCTTGATGAAATGGGGTGCGAACAATAAAATCTATTTCACAAGACTTGTCTTCATAATAGCTTAGCCTCTCAAAATTTATCAGCGATACCAAAACTGCGTTTTCAAAAATCTGTCCGCTTGAGAGCTGAGCATTTATATTTGCGATGCCATTGTCTATAAAGTAAACTTTCTTTAGTTTTCTGTTTTGAACATCAGGAGATTTGGATTCCACAGGTATGGTTTTGATCATATATGTTTTTTCTAAAAATTCAACATAGTTCTCCACCGTTTGACGGCTAAGCCCGCTCACCGCAGAAAGCTCGTTGATATTGAGCCTGTTGCCGATTCTAACAGCGAGCAATTGAATTATTTTTCGCAAATTCGTCAAATCCTTAAAATCAGCCAAGCTTTTCGCATCTATGTTGATATAAGAGCTGTAAATTTCATTTAACTCCTGAATTTTCCTCTCTTTTGTTTCCTTCAAAATAACACTGGGGAATCCGCCGAACTGCAAGTAATCCCTGTAATAATTATCAAGGGATGCGTATGCAAAATCATTGAATTTGCCGGTTAAGTTATAAATATCCATTTCTTTGAGCTTGTATTTTACTCCCAAAAGTTCCAAATATTCATTAAAACTGAAAGGAAACAATTCATAAATATATTTTCTGCCGGATAAAGATTCCGAGAAATGATTTTTCAGATAATATGAGCTTGATCCTGTCAAAATGAACTTTATATCATAATGGTCATAGAGGTATTTAACAACATTTGCAATATCTGGCATAAATTGAGCTTCGTCTATAACCACATACATTTTGCTGTTGCGGTTCAGACCTATGGCCTCCAGGTCGTTTATAACATCATTGTAATCAGTTTTTTCAAAAATTTTCCTGTCTTTCAGGTTTTCGATGTCAAAAATAATCTTGTTTTCGCTCTCTATTTGATTAAAAAGCCACTTTACGGTGGTGGTTTTGCCCACTCTGCGAGGTCCGGTCAGCACCAAATTTTCCTTTTCCGGAAGCTCCTTTTTAAGGGTTTTCCAAAGCTCTCTGTTCATTTCTTGCATAAAATGCTCCTTTTTTGCAAAGCACACTTTACAAAAAAGTATACTTTTTTGCTACCTACACTTTACAATATAGAAAATACTAATGCCTGAAATGCCTTGTTCCTGTGAATGCCATTGCTATGCCGAATTTATCGCACGCTTCTATCACCTCGCTGTCTTTTTTGGAACCTCCGGGCTGGATTATGTATTTGATGCCGGCAGAGGCAGAAGCGTCTATGTTGTCTGCGAATGGGAAAAAAGCATCGGAGGCCAAAATAAGCTCGCCCCAGGTGCTTTCGCCTAGATTCATGCGTTTGATGTTGTCTGCAACTCTGGGCTGGCACAGGCGAAGGTTTGAATCTATGCGGTTGGGTTGCCCTGGCCCAAGGCCCAGAATCATAAAGTAACCGGCTTTGTACTCGTAGCACATCACTATGGCGTTTGATTTTGTGTGTTTGCAAGAGAGCCACGAAAATTTTGCAAGCCCAAGCTTTTTTTCCGGGAACTCAGCTTTAGTCATGTTTTCAAACTTTTCCCAAACTTCAATGTCTCTGTCTTGAACCAACATTCCGCCAATCACGTGTTTATACACTTTGCAAGCTTTTGCGGGTTTTATCTCACCTACTTTGAGCAACCTGATATCCTTGGATTTATTTCTCAAAAATTCCAGAGCGTCTGCGTCAAAATCCGGAGCGAGCAAAATTTCAACGAACCTGCCTTTTAAAAGTTCGGCTGTTTTCAAATCGACTTTTCTGCTGGCTGCTATCACAGACCCAAACGCGCTGACCGGGTCTCCTTCCCAAGCTGCGGAAAACGCTTCTGCAAGGGTAGCTCCGGTAGCAAGCCCGCAAGGGTTCAAGTGCTTGATTATGGCAATGGCATTTGAATCTGAAAATTCCCGTATCATTTCAAGGGCGGCGTCTGCGTCCACAATGTTGTTATAGGAGAGCTCTTTTCCGTGCAATTGCTCGGCAGTAGCAAGGCTTGCTTCCGTGCAGTTTGGGTCTTTGTAAAACATGGCACTTTGGTGCGCGTTTTCGCCATAGCGAAGAGGCGTGCCGTTTGCGAATTCAAGTGTTAAGCTTTGCATAGAGGGTAAGGTAGAAAAATTAGCCACTAGCCTAAAGGAGTCAATCGGAGTTTTCTATATTCCCCTAGTGTCTATATCCGCATCAGCTTTTCTTTTTTGCCTAGGCTTTGCCGTTTGCTTGGGTTATTTTTTCGCATGGGTATATAATTACAGGAAATTGCACAAAGAACCTAAAGGAAAACCGCAAAAACTGACCGATTCCATAGGTTTTCCTGTTGAGCTTGCCGCAGAAGCGCAGCAAGAAGACAGTGCCATTAAAAGATTGGAACAGGAAAAGATATGCTACGAAACAGGAGCTATAAACAAAGACACTTTTATAAAAAAGCTGCTTGCGCTCTTTCGCAGCCATTTGGAAAAAGAAAACCGGGATATACTCTCAATTTGCTATTGGGTATTCAACGGAGAGGCTTTCACCCTGAGGCTCGCCAACACACCCTACCGCATAGGCGAAAATTTGCTCGTGCCTAAAAAAAACAGGTATTTTTCCAAAAATGAATTCAATTGGAACGGAATAGACGAAATTCCCATAGACATTTACCGCACAGAAGAACAAGTTGTGAATTCAATGGCCGGCGCAATGGTTTCTGGCGGCGGAAAACTGCATGGCTACATAACCATAGACAGCGCAGAAGCAGAAGTCTTTGATGACGAAGTGTGCATGGAGCTTAGGGAGCTTGCAACCCTCACGGAAGAATCGCTAAGAACCCTGGACAGAAATTTAAAGCTCGACAATGAAAACAGCCTGCTTAACGGAATGCTTAAAAACATACTTGATCTGCTCAATTGCGCCTCAAAAGGAAACCTGCTGACAAATTTGTCAAAAATTCTACAGGATAATTTCAGATTTAACAGATTGATGATAATCACCCCGCATGACCAAATCCGGGATAAATGGCAGATTTCCGAAGCTATTGGCGAACAAAAAGAGATTCTCAAAGAAGTGTCTTTTAACGTTCAAGTGAAATGCCTGCTCTACGAGCTTTTGTCTGGGCAGGTTTCCGTGGTAAATGAAAAAAATATTTCAAAAGACCCGTACCAGCGCAGATTTTATGAAAATGAACCTGAGAATTTGGAGCTTCGCTCGCTTTTTGCCGTTAGGCCGCCATTGCAGAATAATTCATATCCTCTGATAATTGTTCTGGAAAGCAAAAACGAAAAAGCCGTATCTTTAACGGATGAGATTATGCTTACCGGCATAACGGCCTGCGCTGCGATGAAACTCTCCGACTTTCAACACAAAGACAGCCTCAAGCAGGAAAAAGAAAATGCCCTGACAGAGGTTGACGCAAACGGCATCGGTGAAATTTTGAAATATTATGAAACGGAAATAAAGAATTTGGAAAACAGCACAGACGCTCTTGGAATTTTATTCTTAAAATGCGTTCCTTTGGAAAAAGAAGGCAAAGCTGTGATTTTTGAGAATTTTTTAGCAATGCTTAGAGACTTGAAAAAAATTTGGAACCAGCATTTATCCATGATTGGAGGAGGCGAATTTGTGCTATCTTCAAAAAACAATTTGAATGAAAGCACTTTTGAAGCAATAGCAATGAAAATTGTGGAGCACGCAAAAAGAAAAATGCCCGGCAACGGATATGCCCTGTCCATAAAGAGCCATGCCATATGGCTGAACAAAGACAAAGTAATAAGAATAGAAAATGAATACGGGCAAAGCGGCAAAACATTGTTTCTCATCAGCATTGCGAGCAAATTCCAGGAAATGTCCGAGGCAATTGAGTAATGTTCGGCGTTGTTGACTGGATTGTGCTTGCGGCTTATTTGGGGCTTTCCATTTTTATAGGCTTGTGGGCGGCTAGAAGCAACCGTTCTTTTAAGGATTATATGCTGGGCGGCGGCTCAATGCCGTGGATTCCCATTGGCATAAGCTTGATTGCCACTTCCGTAAGCACAACAACTTTCTTGGGTGTTCCGGCGGAGTCTTTTGGCACAGACATGACTTTGATAATGACCAATGTAGGAAGTTTTTTGAGCATTCTGGTCATTGGCTGGGTGTTTATCCCTCGCCTTAGAAAGAGCGGGATTCAAAGCGCTTACGAGCTTTTGGAAAAAAGTTTTTCTCGCACTATTCGCAGAGTTGCCGCAGTGTTTTATGCTATGCACTTGGTTTTGAGAACGGGCATTTTATTATTCGCTCCGTCTTTGGTTCTCGCTCCTATTTTGCAAATTCCCGTGTGGGCGGCAATTTTGATTTCTTCGGTTGTCGCTATTTTATATACATGGCATGGAGGTTTCAAGGCTGTTGTTTGGACGGATGTCATGCAGTTTTTTGTTTTTTTTGGCGGCGGGGTTATTGCCTTGCTGATTTTGGTTCACGGCATTGGCGGCTTTGGAGAGTTGGCGTCTCTTGCCGGAGAAATGGGGAAAAGCAATTGGTTTAACGGTTCATTGGACCCTTCCAATGCCAACACTTTGCTTTCTGCGGGAATTGTGTATGCGGTTTTGGAGATTGCTATCAGGGGTTGCGATCAGCAGTTTGTGCAAAGGTATTTGAGTTGCAAAGATGTTAGCGCAGCGAATAAATCGAGCATTTTGTCTATGGTTTTGGGGCTTGTTGTTTCGCTTTTATTTTATTGGATAGGGGCGGCGCTTTTCTTTTATTATATGGGCCCGTTTCCTGAGCATTTGGGCATTAACGATGTGTTTCCGTATTTTATTCTGCATGAACTGCCGGCTGGCTTGGTAGGTCTTTTGGTTGCGGCAATTTACGCAGCGGCAATGAGCAGCATTTCCAGCGCTGTGCACGCATTGTCTAATACTACGGAAAAGGATATTTTGTGCAAGCCTGCCGGCAGCGAGTCTGTGTTCAGGGCAAAGCTGTGGATTGTGCTTTGGGGCGTGTGCGGAACAGGAGCGGCGTTTATTGCTATGTCTCAAGCCGGTTCCCTATTAAAAAATGCTCTGTTTTTCACCGGTCTTTTCACGGGCCCGTTGCTTGCGTTGTTTTTGCTGTCTTTTTTTGTTTCTTATTTGCGTTCATTTTCGGTTTTGACCGGCGTTGTGTGCGGAATGCTGAGTTTGCTTTTGTTCAACGGCATTCCTTTTATTGAGGGCTATAAGGCACCGCTTGCCGGAGTTTTTTCCTGGCCGTGGAATCCGCTTATTTCCTGCACGGTTTCCATATGGATTGCGTTGTGCGTTGATTTTATTGTGCCGAGAAAGAGCGTGAACAGGGTGGTGTGAGCGGGGTTTATTTTCTATATTTTCCCTAGTGAACGACTCCTTTAAAAAAATTCGCAAATTGCTGGATGAAAACGGCATACAAGCCGCTTTTGGCGACATGGCGGAAAAAATTGCCGCATGGGCAAAAACAGAGGATTCCATAATCCTCATGGGCATGGCAAGCCGGGGCATACCAATCGCACAAAATATAGCGGAAATTTTAAAAAACAAATACGGCATGTCCGTACAAGTAGGATGCATAGACAACTCCTATTACCGAGACGACTTTCACTATCGCAAACGCATAAACAACCCTCCCATGAAAATAGCGGAAATGCCCGCCAACGTAGAAGGAAAAACAGTTGTTCTGATAGACGATGTTCTTTATACCGGACGCTCCGTGCTGGCAGCTTTGCGAGCTATTCTGGACCTTGGACGCCCGGCTGCGGTAAAACTTTGCGTGCTTGTGGACAGAGGCCGCAGGGAACTGCCAATTGCGTCTGACTGCATTGGAATTTCAATAGAAACCGAGCCTAAGCAGGAGGTAAGGGTTTGCATAAACCCATACGACAAAGAAACCGCTGTGTGGCTGGTTGAAATAGAAGAGGAGGTTGCATGAGTTCTTTGAAAATTAAGCATCTGCTGGGTTTACAAGGAGTTAGCGCAAACGACATTCGCATTATTTTAGACAACGCCGCCGAGTTCAGGCAAGTCTTGGACCGCAAGGTGAAAACAACACCGCCGCTCAGAGGCGTAACGGTTGTAAACCTGTTTTTTGAAAACTCAACCCGCACACGCATCAGCTTTGAGCTTGCGGAAAAAAGGCTCTCTGCCGATATTGTGAATTTTGCCACATCCGGCTCAAGCGTCCAAAAAGGCGAAACCCTTCTGGATACCATTAAAAACATAGAAGCTATGAAAATAGATGTGATTGTGGTAAGGCACAAAGGCACGGGCGTTCCCAAGTTCCTCACAGAGCATACAGGCGCAGTAGTGATAAATGCCGGAGACGGAGCGCATGAGCACCCAACCCAGGCTCTTTTGGATATTTTCACAATGGAGCAAAAACTTGGCGATCTCAAAGGCAAAACGGTGACCATAGTCGGCGATATCAAGCACAGCAGAGTGGCTCGCTCAAACGCTTGGGGGTTGAACGCTCTTGGCGCAAAAGTCAGGTTTTGCGGGCCTCCGACTCTTTTGCCCAGAAACACCGGCATGTTGCCGGTTGATGTGTTTCGCGATGTTCGCAAGGCGGTGGAAGGCGCAGACGCTGTTATCGCGCTTCGTTTACAAAAAGAGAGGATGGACGATTCCCTTTTGCCAAGCCTTAGGGAGTATCGCAATTTTTATGGCATAACGCGGCAAGCTTTGGAAAAAGCAAAGGACAATGTTCTGATTATGCACCCGGGTCCAATAAACCGAGGGGTGGAACTGGATTCCGATGTTGCCGATGGCGAAAATTCCGTTATTTTGGACCAAGTTACGAATGGTGTAGCCGTTAGGATGTCTGTCTTGTTTTTGCTTTCCCATTAAAACCCAAAGACCAAAGCATTATTTTTCTTTGGCGGTTTAACACAAATCGCAGAACACGGATATTCCGTTAAAATTCTATCGCTGGTTACTATTGTTGCTCTCTCCGTTTGTGCTTGAGCTACAAGAATACGGTCAAAAGGGTCTTTGTGAATATCCGGCAGTTTTCCGATTAAAAAGGTTTTCAATTTCTTTTTGTCCCATTGAATCAAAATCGTTTGGAGTTGAAATTTTGCCTTTCATAAAACCGATCCTCTTCTTTTGCGCTTCTTCAAAGGCAATAGGTACAACCTTGACCATAGGCTTGCCAGCCTTCGCTATGACGAATGGGTTGCCTTTCATAGCATTGTCTATCAGAAAGGAAAGATGCGTCTTTGCCTCGTGAATGTTGAAAGTTTGCATAAAAACTCCGAATTAAGCCAATTAAACTAAATATAGTAAACTAAGTTTAACATAATGGACTAACATAATGCCAGAACCCTAGGTACCACAGATTTTAGAATTTTCCCGATTTACCTTACCATTATTTTCTTCGCTTTTACGCCTCTTGCTTCTATGTAAACTCCGGGTGCGGTTGGTTTTTGCGTTCCGAGTAGGATACCCTTCAAAGTATAATACTTTGGAAGTTGAGAGTTGAGAGTTGAGAGTGGAGAGTTAAGAATCAGCACTTCGTCGCATTTGCTTACTACTTCGCCGCTTAGGAACCAGCAGATTTCTTCGCTAAGCGCTATACACTTTTCTTCTCTTTTGCAGAACATTGCATAGCCGCCTTCGTCGTCTTCCATTCCAACTATTGTTATGGAACGGTCTAGAGGCTTGTAGTTGTCTGCGGAAACATCGTCGGTGATTATTGTTGCGGTGGCTTTTTGGGTTGTTTCTACACGTTTTGCGAGGAAGGACTTGTTGCCTTGTGAGTTGCCGTCTTGGTCGTCGTATTTGATTTTGACTTTTGCTTTGCCTTTTAGCACTGTTGCGTCGTCGGTTTCTTTTTTTACGGTGTCTGTGGCGAAGCCTTCGTAGGCTACTATTGAGTCAAGAATTTGCTGGAGGGCGGCGGTGTCTTGGAACACTTCGCTTGGGACTCTGAGCGTGTCGTTTTTGTATGCGAAGTCGGGCAATGTTGTTTCGAATTTGGGGGTGAGGTCTTTTTTGAGGATTTCGTAGTCTGTGGTGTAGTTGGCGAGTTCGTAGTTGCCTGCGTTTGGCCCTATGAGCTGTATGTATGGGGCAAGGTTGTTTGCGGCGGTGTATTCTCCCGCGCCGCTGAAGATGTTGGCTCTGCGGAATTCAACGCTGGCATCGCTGAGGGTTGCGGTCGGGCCTTGGGTGGTTTTGTTGTAGATGTATTCTGGTGCTTTTTGCCATGTGACGGTTACGGGCTTTTTGGCGATGGTGTATGGGCAGGCGGTGTTTTGCAGGTTCACGCTTCTGTTCATGGTTGAATCGGCAAATTTAGCTGTGACAGCGTAACTTTCCGCATTTGTTCCTGCGCCGGCCAAAATAAAGTCGCTCTGTTTATAGCCTGCCGCAGACGGCTCTGGGCTTTGCGTTTCGCCATTATAGATAAACTCGAAGCCGCAAGCGGGAGTCCAAGCGAGTTGTATATTAGCTACTTGCCATATTTTGAATTCGGCTGTGGTTATATATTTTTTGTAGTTGCCGTTCTCGAGAAAAGTTGCTTCCACTATGTATGTTCCGGGGTTTGCAGGTCTTGTTGTTTGTGCATAATTTTCACCCTCAGCTTTGTCCCAATATCTGAATGTTGCCGAATCATTGACTGTAAATATCGCTACTGGCATAGGAGGCTTTTCACCTTCATACCAGCTTGCCATTCCAACCTCGCCGTAGCCAGGAGCTTTGTTTATGGTGAAATATATTTCTCGTATGCCAAAATATGTTGCCGTTTTGCCTATTACTGCTACCCACCCCGTTCCTGCGTTTGTATTTTCGCCATATTCGTAATAGAAATCTTCGTTCTCTTTCAATTCAACACCATTATGGATTACAGTCGGTTTTGGAGTGAATTTTGAGCCGGTATATACTACCGGATTTGGTATTTGCTCTATGTTTGCGTATCCTAATGGAGTTTGCCATTGGAGGTGTGGATTTCCGTCATTGAACGAGTTCAACATTCCCCAAATATTTTCAAAATCCCAATCAATATAGGTATTTCTATTTTGCATCTCTGCTGTTGTTTTGGGAGTTCCTCTGCCCGTGTCACTTTGTAAGGTTGTTTCGCTGTTGTAATAGCTATTTGTATATATACAGAAGTTATAGTTATAGTAATCGAAGCCTACCAAGCCACCAACATTAGCATTGCCATCAACCTTTCCTGTGGCATAACAATTATTGATTTTGCAGTTTGAAGTATGGTAGCCCCCCACCAAACCACCAACATTAGTATTTCCAAATACATTTCCTATGGCATAACTGTTAGCTATTATACCGCCGCTGCCTGCCACGCCGCCGACATTAGTATTTCCAAATACATTCCCTATGGCATAGCTATTAGTTATTGTGCCATCGCGACTGGTTCCTACTAAGCCGCCAACATAATTATTGCCCTCAACATTTCCTGTGGCATAACTATTGTCGATTGTACCTCCGTTATTTCCTGCCAAACCGCCAATATCGTCGCCACTTCCCTCAACATTTCCTGTGGCATAACTGTTGGAAATGAAGGAATCGTATCCGATTGTCCCTACTAAGCCACCCACTACGCCTTTTCCATCAACATTTCCTGACGCATAACTATTGGTTATTGTACCTTTGGATCCGCCACCATTGTTCCCTACCAAACCGCCAACATCATTATTCCCTTCAACATTCCCTGTTGCATAGCTGTTTATGATTGTACCATCTTTCCTTGAGCTGTTGTAAGTGCCGCCATTGACTCCTACCAGACCGCCAACATTGCTACCTCCCTTAACATTTCCCGATGTATAGCTATTGACAATTGTGCCACCGCCAAAGTGCCGTCCTACCAGACCGCCAATAGTACCTCCGCCCGATATATAAAAAGCATTTACCCCCAAATTCCTTATCGTTCCTATAGATGCTCCAAATAAGCCTTGAGAACCACTACCTGTATTTATATACATTCCGCTGACTATATAATCTGCGCCGTCAAAAGTCCCCTGAAATACCTTGTCATAAGTTCCTTCAAATATTCCTATTGGAATCCATTCATTGGTTGGCGGGCTATTCGCCCAGTTTTGCCAGCTGCCGTTTAACGTAGTATCATTCAAAACAATGTTTGCGCCAAGCGTTATTGTTTTATCTTGAAATGATGTACCGCTTTTCACAAGCTGTGCCAGCCCTGCCAGTTGTTCTGCGGTGGTAATTGTGTAGGCACTTGCGGACTCTTTGCCCGTGTACCATGCGGTATTAGCCGTACCATCCCACGGAGTTTGCGCAAAAAGTAACGTGGGGAGTAGCAGGGCGAGTAGGGGGAGGAAGATTTTCATAGCGGGACTCCTATAATTTATTTACCGTACCTGTAAAATTGCATCCGTGTATTTCGCCATTGTTTGTTCCTATAAGATCATTAACACTTTTTTGCCCTGTAACTGTGCCAGCAAAATAACTAAAGATTATCTCGCCTCTGTTATTTCCTGCAAGTCCACCAACCATATTACGACCAGCAACCTTGCCAGAGAAACAACAATCACTTACCATAGTGCCATTTCCTTTATATCCCACAATCCCACCTACATAATCATTTCCTTCAACATATGAATCAACAACTTTAAGATTTTTTATTGTTCCTCTATAAGGAGTCGCTTCTCTCGCATACCTTATACACCCAAATAGACCTTGATTATCTTTTGAATTTTTGATATAAACACCACTTATGGTATGCCCCATACCGTCAAAAATTCCATTGAATGAATGTCCGTCCGTTCCTATCGGAATCCATTCATTCTTAGGCGGAATGGTGGACCAGTTTTCTAAATTTACCGTATCATTGAGTATAATGTCAGCACCGAGTTTGACGGTTTTGCCAGAAAAGTCATTTCCAGCATTTACCAATTCCGCTAACTTAGCAAGTTGCTGAGGTGTGGTTATCGTGAAGGTACTGGGCCAAGTATCATCTACATTGCCATCCCAGATAGATGGAGTGTTAGAATTTGAGTTCATAAAGAACCTCCTTTTTTGTTTACTCTCAAGCAGAATTACTTGAAATTCATTTGTACTGAAATCATTAGATTTTTCTTGAGTTTTATTTCTGTATGGATGGCGAGAACGAATACATTTAATGCCTGATTCTATTTCAAAAGCTGCCATTCCTTCCGCTAACGGGGCAAAGTATATTTTAGGAATGTATTTTGGAGTTAGTTTAACACTTTCTATACACAAACGCTCACCTTGAACTATTATTGATTCATCTTTATTTTTTTTATCAATAATACGACATTCTTGTTCTTCTGTAAAAGCGTAATCTTTAACAAGATAGCGAATATCTATAAGTAAATCTTCTATAAGTTTAGTTTTGTTAATAGACTCATTAATCTTAAAATTTAACAGATCTTCTATTGCGATTTTTAGTTTTTCAAATAAGCCTTCAACTCTTTCCTTAAATTTCTCATTCATATAAAACTGCTCATAAGAAGTTTTACATTTCTTTTTGCGTTTCAAGGATATTGATTCTATTTTTCCGCTATCCGGATTTACATAAACGCAACGATAAAGCGGATATTTTTCACCAGAATCATAAGGAGTGACATCACTAAAAAACGAAGGCTCAAAAAGAATGCTGATTCCTGTAGCCTCTTTATCATTTTCTTTTCCATATAACCTGAATTGATTTAAACTATTTACATTTGAGCTAAAACTGGCGATAAAAGCTATACGTTCAGGTAGTTCCAATTCAGTTTCAGTTTCTATTTTAAGAAATGACAGTAAAGTTTTTCCTTCATTCGGGTCATTCATTTCAAACGGATCATATAACCTAAATTTGTCAGATGGACATTTAGAAAATAATTTATATGCAGTACTTTTTTTTGTATAGTGGGATACTTCTAATTCATCTGCATCTTCGTAATCTACGAATGTTACAAAAAGACTGTCTACAATTTTTCTTACACAAGAATATATCTTTTCACATTCCTTAAACAATTCAATTTTCTCATCTATACCATGCATTTTTAAAATTCCACAAAGCATTTCTTTCTCATTTTTATTTATTGTTTCTTCTTGAGCATGAGAAATTTCTTTGTTATTGCTATTCGTCTTTGTTAAAAAAGAAGATATTTGTTCTTGTGTTTCATCAATAAATTCGTCAATACATTTACAAATTTTTTCTGCATTTAAATTCAAGTCAAGTTCCATTCTTAACACTAAATGATCTGGATAAATCCTTCCTCTGCTAAGAATCATTTTTTTATTACCTATGTATTTGTTATTAAATTCGTCACTTAAAGATTTATAAATCTTTTGAGTATTAGAATCTCTTCGGACTCTTCTTTCAAAACCGATATATATGTTTATAAGCTCATGTGTTTGTCTATTGAAGTTAAAGCTTAAAACATAACAGGTTCTTAAGTGCCAGTCTATATGAGGATATTTTTCTGATAATTTAATAACCGCCTCTTTAGTAGCTTGTTTGCCAAAATCATTTTGATATATTTTTCCGAATGTTACATTCGGCGATTCTTGATTTTCTATTTTTTTATGCGAACAAGTTTTATTCCACTTATATACAACTTCTTCTATGGTTATCATTTTTTACCTCACCGCCACACGTAAAATCTGTTTCTCGCTACCGAACTTCACTTGTGCAATGTACAAACCTTTCGGCAAATGCCCAAGCGACACGACGTAAACACCACCGCCAAAATTCTGCCTGCTTATCAAGTTTCCTTTCAAATTGAAAACCTCAACAACTGTGTTGCTTGTTGCTCGCAAATTGATGCCGTTATGAATTTGTGTGGCGTGGTTTACGGAAGATAATGGAATGTAAACTGGAGATGCATCGCAGCCATCCTCATCATCGCAAGCTTCTATTTCAAAATACGTCGTTATTTGACCAGTGTAATTTCCTTGGCCTGATATGCGTATTTGCGCATATTGCGTAACGGATGTATTGCTTGCGTAGGTAACTGCGTAATCTGTACCGAGAGTCAATGTCCCTGTTTCATCTGTGAGGGTAACTGACGGCGTTATGGCCAAACCAGTGTATTTTTGCGCCGGAACCTCTGCAACCATTGAAAGGATGATATTTCTGGCGTATATGGGAAAATTTCTACTGACCGTACCCTTGTAACTGCCAATCCCCGTTACTGCTATAGTGCCCATGCCGGCATTGGTGTTGGTGTCATAGCTTATCGTGTAATCAATGTCTTTTACCAAGACTTCGGATTTAGGGTTATAGGTGACTTTGACATCAGGAGTGATGGGGCTGCCGGTGTAAACATATCTCATCGAATCTATTATGGCAACGGTTACTACACCTGTTATGGCTATGTCCTGGCCGATTATTTTGAAAGTTGCGTCTCTTGTTCCGGTGAAGGGGCCGATGCCGTCTATGTGTATGATGGCACTTGCGGTTTCATCTATGTTGTTTGTGTAACTGAGCCAATAGTCTGCATCACTATCCATCGGTGTTTTGCCTTCGCGAAGCGTGATTGTGTCACCTGCTATGGTTGTTCTTACGACTGGTTTGGGTTTTACTTCGTTGCCGGTCCAGAACTGGTCGGGAATAGGAGCAACCGTGATCGCCCAACCTGCGATGTTTATTAAATCTGTTATGTAAAATTTGAAGCTTTTGCTGCCATAATACTGGCCTATGCCTTGAATTCTGATTTTGGCAGGATTTCCAGCAGTGCTAATTTTCGTATTGTTGGCGTACAGTACTTTGTAATCTGTTTCAGCTATTAATTTTTTCCCATTGGAAACTACACTGTCAACTGCCGGAGTTATGGGAGAACCAGTGTAAAGTTGAATTGGGTTGGCAATGTATATTTGGATATTTGTGAGTATATTTTGTTGAACTCCAAGCAGGTATTTCAAAACCGGATAATCACTGGAAGAATCAATAGCCCAAGTATCTGTGAAATCCCAACCTTCGTAAGTGCTTTGCGTCTTCATTTCCGCTGTGGTTTTTGGAGTTCCTTTGCCGGAATTATCCGATTGCCCGCTTGTTTCGCTATTATAATAGCTGCCCGTTGCGGTTATACCATTAGCCTGTCCTACTAAACCACCAGAATAAGAAGTGTTCGCAGAAGCAGAAATGTTGCCAATGGCGTAACTGTTGGTTATGTTTCCGGAGAAGCTTCCTGCCAAACCACCAGAGCGGCCAGTACCATAAGAGACATAGACAGAAACATCGTTGTTGGCATAGCTATCTGTTATGCTACCTCCAAAATACCCCGCCAAGCCACCGGAGTAACCATTCATATAAGCAGAAGCCGAAACATTGCCGCTGGCGTAACTATTGGTTATGTTACCTCCAAAATACCCCGCCAAGCCGCCGGAATAATTAGAACCATAAACATTGATGACGGCATAGCTGTTGGAAATGGCGCTGTTGTTGATAGCATATCCCACTAAGCCGCCGGAATAAGGAGTACAACTTTGGTAATTAGTAGCAGTAGAATAAGCTTCGCCAATGGCATAGCTATTGGTTATGGTTATGCCAGACGCATATCCTGCCAAAACGCCAGAATAACCTGAGCAAGGAATAAAAACATCGCCACTTACTCCGACATTCTTTATGTCACCATTGGCAACATAACCAAACAACCCTGCGTATTGAACTCCGCTAACATACAATCCGAAAATAAATTTGTCTTGCCCATCAAAAATTCCCTGAAATGTACGAGTATTGGTATTTCCTATCGGAGTCCAGTTTTTCCCGCCCAAGTCAATGTCTGCGCCAAGCATCACAGTTTTGCCACTAAAAGTTTCGCCCCTGTTCACAACTGCCGCCAGCCCCGCCAATTCCTCAGCAGTAGAGATTGTGTAAGCATCGGCTTCTTTAGCACTCGTGTACCAAAGGCTATCAGCGGTTATGCCATCCCACGCCGTCTGCGCAAAAATGGTCTGAACCCCGATGCCCCCGATTAAAAGGATTGACAGGATGGAAATGTTTTTGGAAATGAACTTATGGATGTTCATGGAAAACTCCTTGAAGAAGGTTGAAAGTTATTAAAGTCTGCAATGTTTAAGCCAATGCTTGGGACATGGGACAAACACTTGTGCAAAGCTACGTTGGCCGGGACATGGGACATGAATTTGCAGTTAAAAATCCTGTAAATCCCAAAATCCTGAAAATCGGGGTACAGACAATATTTTTCTATCTTACCTTTACAGGTTCTGTTCTGTTCTGTTCTGTTCTGTTCTGTTCTGTTCTGTTCTGTTCTGTTCTGTTCTGTTCTGTTCTGTTCTGTTCTGTTCT
>WQTK01000291.1 GCA_009786285.1 Candidatus Fibrimonadales bacterium
CTCCCGAAAGGGCAACTGCCTCAAAAAATCGCAAAATACGCTAACTCCTGATATCTTGCTAAATCCACATTGACTTAATCAGCGTTTACTATAGTAAATTTGGGAAAATAGCCACTAGGCGGGGAGGGATTAATTAATGTCGTTGCCAATCGGCAAATAAGCGTTAACTATAGGGGTCTTCAGGCCAATAACTCCAGGGACCTTGGCAAGACAAGAATGCGACGGCTGCGGAAATGCAAGCTTTTTCAAGTTTATCAAAATAGTTTTCAATTTTAATTTTGTATATTGACTAAAGAATATGAAACTGTATCACGGTAGCAATCAAGTTATAAAAAGTCCTGATTTGAGCAAAAGCAGGAAGTTTTTGGATTTTGGCAGTGGGTTTTATTTATCTGTCAGCCAAAAACAGGCTCAGAATAGAGCCAACTCTGCAAAATTATTTTTTGAGTTCGGCGTTCCAATGGTAAATGTTTTTGACTTTAACAACTCCGCAAGCAATTTAAGCATTTTACAGTTTGAAAGCGCAAACATTGCTTGGCTTGATTTTGTTTTAGCAAATAGAGTGGGCACACAAACAGAACAATACGATATTGTGATAGGTCCCACAGCGAACGATAACACCATTTTAACTATAGATCAATATATGCAAGGAATGTTTGACCATTTGGAAAATCCGAAAGCTATGGTAATTCAGCTTTTTCAACCAGAAAAATTGGATACGCAATATCTATTTGCAACGGAAAAGGCTTTAGGGCATCTTTCTTTTGTTGAGGCTTTGGAATTATGAATACATACATAAATATTAGCCTTATAAATATGATTGTTCGTCTGATTGTTGAAAAAAAATCTTTAGATGAACAGGAAGCGATATTTGCTTTTTACAATTCAAAAATAGCAGAAAAATTGGCTGACAAAAATTTAGGGTTATATCTTTTATCGCCTTATTTAATTTATGAGTTATGGAATGCCGAGTATCAAACTGGGGATTTCAGGCAATCGCCGTATTTTGAGGGACTATTATGAAAAAAATATCTGGCAGAGCAGAGTTCTTTATTTTTTTGCTTGAAAAATATGCCGAGTCAAAAAATATGCTTGCAAAAGAAGTTTTGAATTTTTGGAAAGAAAATGGAATGGTAGATTATATAAACAATATGTATGAACAATACCACACAGAACGCATAGAGAATGCCATACAAGATATAGAAAGGAAATGTCAGCTACCCTCTCTAGCCCTGAAATGATTTCAAAACATCCACCACTGTTCCGCCGAGCTTCTCCAATAATTTCTCGGCATTAAACTTGTTTTTGACAATTCATCTTTGAAGACCAGAACGCCTCTCCTTCCATTAATTAATGTTAGCGCATTGCGGTTTGTCTTTGTTTTTTTCGCAATAGGCAATTTGAGCCTCATTATTGGGATATGCTATGCCTCCCTGCGGCATTTTTATGTTAACGGTAAAAATGTCCACAAGCATTCCGGCGAAAATTCCTGCGCCGCCGTTGATGTTATACCTTGCTTTAACACGACTATCATCTTCCATGAATATAGCGGTTTCCACATATTCGCTGTATTGCTTTCCTGCGGCATAGAAAAGAAGTTTAATGTCGTTGCCAATCGGCAAATAAGCGTTAACTATCGGAATGCTGTCTATGGCATTGTTTATGCTGCTAATCTCCCAGTCCCAAAAGTAATCTATGCGATGATGGTTGCCGAAAGTTGCTTTGTCTGCTATGTCTGTTTCGTGAGGGATCATTAAATCAAAGGTGTTCTGGCCCCAAGAAATTTCAGAAGGCTCATAAACCATTGTGATTAGCACGCCGTTTACATCCGAGCTATATTTGGGAATAAAGTAATGGCTTCGCAAATCGTTTGGCGGCACGGTGTAGAGAATAGTATCTCCTTTGTTATATTCCGAATTGTCGGTGGCAATAGCGTGTTTGACATAAAATTCTGTTGGGATGCTTGTTTCGGCGGTAAATTTGCTGGTGACAAAATGTCCGCTGCTATCCCATAGCACCGTCGCTTCCAGTTTGTATTCTCCGCTTTTTTGCGCATATAAGTTGTCGGGTCCGTTAAAGCAATTCGGCTTTGCAGGATTTTGAGCGAGCGTTATTATTTCATCGTTTCCGCTGAAAGGTCCGCTGATTGTTATCTGTGCATTTTCAAAAAAAGCAAGGTCCGATGTCGATTCGCTTAGTTCAAGCATTTTTGCGAGACACACATTGCTCACTGGCCTGTCTGAAACTATATGCGCATAAATCCAGATGCCTCTGTAATTATCTGGGTCTTCAGGCCAATAACTCCAGGGACCTTGGCAAGACAAGAATGCGACGGCTGCGGAAATGCAGGCTTTTTTGAGGTTGGAGATAGTGTTCATAGTGTACCCATTCATACACTTAAACACCGAAGGCGGGGGGAAGTGTTACTTATAAATTGAAATTATGAAAGGAGAAGTCTCTCCCTCGCTTCAACCGCCGTTGGCGTTTTCCGCTACTCTCTCTAGCCCAGATTTCGTGGCGAAAATTCCACGTTTAATTTTCGCTCTTTCAATGCTAAGACTTTTTCCTCTATCTGCTTTGCAACTTTGATAAATTCCTCATCGCTTTTTCCGCTTGGGTCTTCAAGCCCCCAATCTTCTCGCTGTTTGCAGGGCAAATGTGGGCATTGCACATTGCAACCCATTGTGATTGCAATATCAACAGGCGGTATGTCGGCTAACAATTTCGGATACTGCGTTTTTTCCATATCTATCTCATAAAGTTGTTTTATGAGCCGAACGGCATTTTGGTTGATTTGCGGTTTCAGTTCCGTGCCTGCGCTATAACATTCAAAAACATCTCCTGCAAAGCGGTTGCAGAGTGCCTCCGCCATTTGAGAACGGCAGGAGTTATGAACGCAGACAAACGCTATTTTCAGCTTTGCCATATACAGATTTACTTCTCTGCATACACGGTTATGCTTTGTATTATATTCAAATCCTTTTTGTAAATTGCGGCTTCTTCGTCCGACAAATGATATTTCAGTTCTTCATCGGGAATAATGATATTTTTTTCTTTTTGTATCGCTATGTTTTTGAACCCTGCTTCTTGGATATGCTTTAGATAGATGTCTTTTTCCGTTGCCCCAGATACGCACCCTGCATACATTGAAGCCACCGACCGTATTTTTTCTGGTAGTTGCCCTGTGAGGACTATGTCTGATATGCTGAAATGACCACCTGGCTTTAATACTCTGTAAATCTCATTGAACACGGCTTGTTTGTTGGGAACGAGGTTCAATACGCAATTGCTTACAATTACATCTGCCAAGTCCGAATCCAGAGGCATATTGTCAATGTCGCCTTTGACGAACTCTACATTTGCAAACCCAAGCTTTTTTACATTCTCGTTGGCTTTGCTTAACATTTCGGGGGTGAAATCTATCCCTATTATCCTGCCTGTTTCCCCTGCTTCCGCTCTTGCGACAAAGCAATCGTTTCCTGCTCCACTGCCTAAATCGACTACGGTGTCGCCTTTCTTTATTTGAGCGAATTTCGTTGGAAGACCGCAACCCAAGCCATAATCGGCATCGGGGTTGTAGCCTTTCAGCGATTCATAGCTTTCGCTCATTACGCTGTATGATTTGTTGCCTCCGCAGCAACTGCTAGAGCCACAGCAGGAGCTGCTGTTTTCAGAGGCAATTTTGCCGTATCTGTCCTTGACGATTTCTTTTAGCTGAGATTCATATTCCATAACAAGGAATATAGAAAATAGTTTGTGGAGGTGTATTTAGCTCCTTTTTCCAGACAGTCTGGAAAATTGCTCGCCATACTTTGCTCGTGCACTTCCGTCCTGTTCAAATTCAACAATATATTTGCCAACAGTCCAGTATGCTTCAACAAGAGCTTCATTTATGACGGTAGCTACACGCCTTTTAGCAATTTGTTCACCTTGCTCATCGGCTTGAAATATAGAAATTATTTTCACGATTTAAAAAATAATATTCATAGCTGAGCAACAGGGGGAAGAAGGGAAACTGGGTGACAAACTACCTATTGTGGGGGAAAGTGTTACTTATGATTTGAAATTATGAAGGGGGAAGTCTCTCCCTCGCTTCAACCGCCGTTGGCGTTTTCCGCTACTCTCTCTAGCCCAGATTTCGTGGCTAAAACGTCTGAACCCCGATTTGTGTCTGTTGCGCAACTATTGAATTAATGTCAGTTATAATTTTGTTTTAATCTCTCAGGGTCAGGGCAAACGCATCTTAATTTTTCATTACATTATTGCGTTGAATTCCTTCCAAGAGGGGAATTTCCTCAGTTTAATACATCGCAAAAGCGAGCCGTTGCTGAAGGCTGTTGGTTGCTTTGGAGGGTGAAAGTGTGCATAAGGGAGGAAGGTAGAAAAATGTTAGTTATGGATTTTTAGAAATTCCGTAGGCGTTATAGCAGGAACAGGCGAATTGGGGAAATCTTCTGCATTTCGGGTTATAATGTAATCGGCGTTGATTTTCTTGGCACATTCCAACTGCAAAAAATCTTCTATGTCGTCAAATGTCCTGTCGGCAAGAGAACTTAAAATGAAATTCTGATTTATTTCCACAACTTCTAACAAATTGCACAGGTTTTGCAGCAATAGCTTTCTATCCTCAACGGAATATGTTTTACGCAGAATGTAAAATATATTTGTTATGCTATGTGCCGAAACAAAACCCTCTACATCTTTGTCATAGCATTTCTTCAATATTAGCTTGGCGTTTTCTTCAAATGGCTGTCGGAAAGCTAATACGTCTATAAGAATATTAGTATCAATTATAGCTTTCATGTTTTTCGTCTAACGCCTCCATAAGCTCTTTTTTGTAGTCAAAGTTTTCCGGCAAAGTTTTTTTGGGGAAGTTCATTAAGAAATCAAATGATTTTTTCCTGTCGTCAAGCTGTTGGTTGTGCGAGTTGCTTTCTTCTACGGAAGAAATAAATGTTATTACAACATTATACTGCTTCTTTGTCGGTATTGGCTCTTCAACAATAACCGAATCCCCGTTATAAAACCCTTTAACGGCAAACATTGGTTTCCTTTCAGCAAGCATATTCATATAAGGAATATAGTAATTTATTTTGCCGTGAAGTCTGGGCTAGAAGGGGTAGCGAGCAACGCAGTGCGAGCTAGGGGAAGGCATTTCCCCTTTTTTATTTTAGAAATAATATTCATAGCTGAGCAACAGGGGGAAGAAGGGGAACTGGGTGACTTTTTGTGCCTTTGGCGGATTTTCGGATGTGTCGTAAGAATAAAAGAATATGTTTTCGTGGTTGGTGACATTTAAAATTGTGAAACTGAAATTCCATTTGTTTTCACACCCAATGTCTATGGGTTTGATGTCTAAGCGAAAATAATCCGATTGAAGAGATGTGTTGCGATTGCCGAGCGGCACGGCAAACCGTGGCTCGCTTTGGTCTATGTCGTGAGTGTCATGGTATCCTAAATATGGCGTGTAGGGCATGCCGGATGCCCATTTGAGTTGTGCGCTGCTTCGCAAATAACGGCCCGATTGCCAGATAGCATCTTCTCCTCTCCAGTTGACGCCCAAGTCTAATTTCAAGCTGTAAGGCTGATGCCAGTTGGGAAAATATGGAGTCGGATCTCCTTTTTCTTTTACTACCGACCAACCTTGATTCCAGCTAAGCCCTCCGTTGATAACCCCTGCGGGCTTGCGCAGCGAAACTTCATAGCCAAAAGAATATCCCTCGCCTGTCTTAAAAAAATCGGCAAGAGATTCTACAAGATGCGCGGAAGAATCCATAACCGTTTCATCGGAGTAAATCACAAGATTGTTCTGTGTTTTGTAATATGCTTCTGCGTTGAATGTATAAGCGTTGAAAATATTGTCAAATGTATAGCCGAGCACAGTTAAAATGGAGGAGGTCGGTTTTATTTTTCCGTTCAGCACGGATTTTCGTGATGGGTAATAGTATTCGTTCAGCAATTCCTGGTCGGAAAACATAAGGCTATTTAAGTATTGCTCATAGTAGCCCAAATGATAGTTTATGCTTTGATTTTCCGCTAAATTCCATTTTGCCGAAAAACGAGGTTCTAAGCCAAATTGCTCTGATAAAGCGTGGTAATTAAACCTTAAGCCATATTGAAATTCCCAATCGGAAATTGTCCAAACATCCTGTGCATATAAAATGTGATGCCAGGGTTTGTTTATATCTTCAATCTTTTGTTTTGTCATTTCAACATCTTGAGTAAATGTAACTTGGGAATATTCTGTGTCCCAGCCGATTGTTGGAGTATGGCTTACAAAGTCGTTAAAAGTCAGTGCTTGGCGTGAGGCGATGGTTGAGATGTCGTTTTTTATGCTGAGTAAATTTGCAAGCCCAAAGCTTTGATAAAATAAGCTGTAAGAAAATGTGCTGCGCCAGTCCCAATGTTCATTTATGCGCCATTTTAAGTTGATGGGAATTACCGTGTTGCCCCATTCGGTGACTAAGGGGTCAAAGTTAAGAACATCTGCACCCGTGTAAAGGCTAATGCGTAAATCACGGTCTGTGCCTAATTTATAATCGAACACGCCTTGAATGTCGTAAAATTTATAATCTACAGAAAAGTCGGTTGCTCCGCTTGCTTTAAGCAAATCTAAAATTTGTTTAATGTAAGTTGTGCGTCCTGCAAGAATCCAGCGAGCGTTGCCTTGATGCCCTTCGGTATGAACCTGTGTAGCAAATGTGCTGATTTTCACGGAATTTTTGGAGAACCATTCTTCCACCGAATCTTGCCCACCTTGACGGCTGTTTATGGCTGCAACCGAACTTAGCCTGTTGCCGTATTCCGGCTGAAAGCCGCTTTTGTAAAACTTAACATCGTCCACAGTTTCAACTAAAAACGAAGAAAATAATCCAAAGAAATGAGACGGAGAATAAACGATAGCATTATCCAGCAAAAAGAGATTCTGGTCTGAACCGCCGCCTCGCACATATATTTTAGTGCTGAAATCCGAGCTTGCCACAACGCCCGGCAAAGCCTGAATGCTACGCATAACATCTGCCTCAGCCAAATTCGGCATGCGTTTGATGCTTTTTGCGCTCACCACGGATTCGCCAATTTTCCGCTTTGGTTTGCGCCGAAGTTGCACCACCACTTTGCGAAGTTCCAAAGATTCCGATGCCGAGTTTTGCAGCAAGCTGTCCACATTGATCTGCTGCGCTTCCTGTTTTGTTTCCGTTAAGCTTGAAGAGCCATCGTTATACCAGGAAATTGTTTCGGAGCCGTTTATTTCGGCATTAAAAACGCTGTCTTTGCCGGCATATAGCAGTTCAAAGCATTTTTCTCTGCTGTCATCGGATACGCACAGATTCCAAACTGTGTCTTGCGTAAGGGGAAGCGTAAAAAGCTCGTTGTAGCGAATTTCCATAACTGAACCGGACTCGACTAATTCAATGCGTATGGTTTTGCTTTCTTTGAATTCTTCATCGGTTAAAAGCCCATTAAATTGCAGGGCATTGGCGGTTCCCAGGCCGAGCGGCAAAGATAATAGCAAAAAGCGTAGAGCATTCATTCACTAGCTTAAACACCGAAGGCGGGGGAAAGTGTTACTTAAGAGATCAAAAAAGGCTCAAGCTCTCTCATACCACGCTCCTTTAGTGCTTCCTCTTTTCAGCAAATAATTTTTATTCACCAAGACTTTTATGGATTTTTTTACCGTGTCCGACTTGACATTTAAAATTTCAGCAACTTTTTGAACCGTTAACTGAGAATGTTCATCCAACAAACCTAAAATATCTGTTGCCAGTTTAGAAAGACCAATATCATGTTTTTTAAAAGATTTTATCTTTTCTTCCAAATGCTTTTTTTGTTTTTGCAAAGCAGTTAAAAAGAAACTGAGCCAAGGCTCATAAAGCGCTTTTTCGGTTCTAAGCGTTTTTTGAGTTCGCCTCAAAGCTCTGTAATAGCCATCTTTACTGGCTTCTATAATAGATTCTATAGAACTATAAGGAACATAGCTATAATCTTTTTTTAGTAACAGCATAGTGGTCAATGCTCTTGACAAGCGGCCATTTCCGTCTTGAAACGGATGTATGGCCAAAAAATGGACTACAAAAATACCTATCACCAGTAACGGGTGATAAAAATTATCATCAAGGTTTTTTCTTGTCCATACAACAAGCTCTTCCATTAACATTGGGGTTTCAAAAGGCGAAGCAGTTTCAAATATAACGCCAATTTCTTTACCATTAGCATCAAATGCAGAAACGGAATTTGAAAGTTTTTTATACTCACCTCTATGCGAAGCATCGTTTTCACAGAATTGCAATAAAATTTTATGTAAGTGTTTTACATAATTTTCTGTTAACGGAATGACTTCATGACTATCAAAAATCAAATTCATAAGCTCGGCATAACCGGCAATTTCTTCTTCATCCCTATTTTTGAAAGATTTTTTTTGAATACGAGACAGCAGTTGCTCCACTTCCTCATCTGAAAGCTTATTGCCTTCTATTCGGTTAGAAGATCCAATAGATTCTATTGTGGAAATCTTTTTCAATTTTTTGAGCTGTTCTGGTTGTAATGCGCTAAACCCACCCCAGCTAGCCTTAAAAGTATCCAATTCCGATATAACGGAAAGCATTTGCGGCGTAATTTCAATGTCTTTGACTTTCAACATTCCCTAAATATAGAAATAATTTCCTAGATTTTCCCTAATTTTCCCAGATTTTCCCTAATTAAATGTGATGAATATAACGCAAAAACACATTTTTGCAAAAATTTTTGACCACCTTGCGGTACAGGGTCGATTTTAGGATTAACTCGTAATTGTTGAAAGCTAGTAAATCAAATAACTATCTTTGCACAAAATAGGAGACACAATATGAATAGGACAAAATCCATTCTCGTAGCGGCAAGCTTTTCGTTTGCCTTGGCATTAACTTTTTCCTGCTCTGATGACGACAGTGGCGGTGGTCGTGGTGATGTAGTGGGGTGTAAATATGAAGATCGTTGTTATGAAGAGCCCGCTAGTTATTGTGAAGATGGATATTGCTATGGCGTAAGTGATTTAAGAGAAGATTGCGAAGGAGATGATGAAGATGGTGGACGGTTTTATAATGATGGCTGTCCAAGCGGGAGTTCTCTAAAGTGCAGTGATCCAGAAAATCCTGCTTTCGCAGTTTACTTTTACGGATCTTACTTTAAAGGCAAGACTTGCGAAGAATTTGGAGATTAAATAAAGGTGAATTTTTAAGATTGGTCACGCACTGTGTGACCAATTGGCTTGATAGCATTTAAGCCGAACAAAAGGGGCTTTATATGCTCGCCACAATCCTAAAAAGGCAAAAAAGTAAACTTGCCTAGCAATGCCATTCAAAACATGTATCACTTTTCTCGCCCTCCGGTGTTTAATGTTTAGATGAAAAATTTGGACTTTATGCTAAAAAAGCAACGCAGAACGGCTAATATAGATATATCCCCTTTATTGGATATGGTATTTATATTGTTGATTTTCTTTATAGTCACCAGCACATTTACTCGTGAAACAGGCGTAGAAGTCTCAAAGCCACAAGCACAAAGCGCAAGCCAGCTGGAGAAAGAAAATATATTGATAGCTATAACACGAGAAGGAACAATTCATATAAATGAACGCCAAGTGGATATGGCTGGGCTGCGAGATGTTCTTGCGGATATTCTGGTAAAAAATTCCGATAGGGAAGCTGTGCTTATTTCAGATAAAGCTACAATGACCGGAACTTTGGTGCAAGTTATTGATGTTTGCAATATCGCTGGAGTTAAAAAAGTTTCCGTTGCGGCGCTTAGTCAGTAGGTTTGAAAATGTTGATTAAATTGCACAAATTCGGAGTTTTATTAATTGCGGCTTTCATAAGCTCCGCACTTATTTTTTCCATACCCGTGCTTAATTTATTTCTCACAGGAAAACTTTTCGTGAGCCCTGTCTATACTGCCACCGAAGTGCATATAATAAAAAATGCAGCCCCTGAGCCGCCTAAACCGGAAAAAATCATGCGCAAACCCAACCGCATGAACACCGGTAGCAGCGCCATAAAATCCGGGCCACGATTTGCCATGGATTTGGGAGTAACAGGTGGTTCGGGCAGTACAAGCGTGCCTTTGAATTTAATAGCCGAGCAAAGCGGCGGCGGAAGCTTTGGTTCCGGCGATGTGGATGAAAAACCGAGCATTCGTGGAGCGCCAAATTTCCAAGCGCCATCGGCAATTCGCGATCGTGAAATAGACGCAACGCTCAGGTTGTCTTTTTGCGTTGATGTAAACGGCAGACCATACGATGTCCGAGTGCTTGAAGAAAGTCCATCAGGGCTTGGCTTGGCTGCTGCCGGTCGTGAAGCCCTTAGCCGTTCCACCTTCAAACCTGCGCGCAAAGATGGCAGAGCTGTTCCTTTTTGCGGATTGGAGCAACCATTTGAAATTCGTTTCAGGGATTAATATATGCATAAACTAATTTCCGTATTGCTTGCATTGCTTGTTCTCAATTCTCCGGCGGATGCTTTTTGGGAGCGTAAGAGCAAAAAAAATGTTTACAAAGCCGATACTTCTGCGCAAGTGCAAACTGCAAATAAATTGCTAGATCACGCAAATGCTCTGTATCATAACGGGCGCTATGTCCAAGCAATTCTAATGTATCGCAAAGCACAGGCCCGTGGAGCAGATCCTGTGGCGACTAATTTTAACATTGCAAACAGCTTGTTTCGGTTGGAAAAATTGCCTGAGGCGGCGGCGGCTTATCGCAAAGCGGCTGATTATTCCAAGGGAGAATTTGCTCCTGCCTTATTTAATTTGGCAGCAGTTCTTTATCGCTTAATGCAATATTCCGAAAGCATTGCTGTTTATCACCGTGCTTTGCGAATAGACGAAGAAAATATATCTGCTTGGCTTTATCTTGCCGAGGCATATCAAAAAACAGGCGACCGAGTTGGTGCTTTGCGAGCTTTGGAAACTGCGCAGCGTCTTGAGCCTGGTGATGTATCCATCGTTTATCAGCTTGCCGAGATTTATGTTTCTATTGGTGAATTTGATGTTGCTGTAGCGTTGGCGCGCGAGGCATATATTCACAATCCCGATGAAACCGATTTCCTCATTTACATTGGCGATATTTACCGCACAAATAAAAACTACGATGCAAGCGCAGGTGCTTATCGTGAAGCTTTGGCATTGCAAGCCGATAATTTGAATTTGCTATACAAACTTGCCGATGTTCTTGCAGAAGATAAAAAGCTTTTTTTGGCAATAGACATTCTCAACAAAGCGTTGCAAATAAATCCTTCTTTTAGCGACGCCGCTATTTTCCTCGGCAATTTGGCATTTGAGGCGGAGTGGTGGGACAGAGCGGAGCAAGCATATATGCTGGCTGGGCAGCACGGAAACACCGAGGCGATTCAAGGCCTTCGCAACCTAGCATACGAATCCGAGCAAAGGCAGCAAATTCAGCGTGCCATTGAATATCTGAAAAAAGTGCAGACACTTGTTCCAAACGATTTATCCATTCGTGCTGAGATAGAGCGACTGCGGCACACATTTCTTCAATAGTTTTGGGCATAATTATTCTCCTAAAAAAGGGTTTAAATTTCCAATAATTTCATCAATGCTAATTATTCAGATTGTTATGCACATGCCCGTGCAAGTGAATTGTATTTCTAAAATAGCCATTCTAAATTTCATCATTTGCCTTGATACGAGAATTCCAATTATCAATCAGCACCTTTTATATAATCACCCAACCTTCCAATCCACAACATTCTTCTTTTTGCTGTCAAATTTAACGCCAAGCTTAATGATTTTTCTTGCGTTGCGGCCTTTGAAAGTTCGCTTGTAAGCGGCGGCATAGCCATTTTTTTCAATCTGCTTCAATGCGCTTGCAACGCTCTTGTCCTTTTTGAACTCCATTATGTAAACATAACTGCCAAACTCAATAACTCCATCCACGCTGCCAAGCGCGCTGTGCACTTCAACATTGCAACGCACCCCAAGCATATTTAAAATATTCGCTACCGCAAACTCAAAATAATATTCCTTTATCTTGGATATCAAAGTATAATCAACTCGCTGCAAATAAATTTTCAGAACATCCATAAAGCCTTTTACATTGCTTGTTTTCAAAGCCTCTATCAACTCATTCCCATAACTATCGCTATCGGCACTCGTTGAATTTCCAAAATAAGTTGCCAAAAAATTCGCAAAAGAACTTTTAATTTCACCATTAGGATAATTGAGAGTGTACAAAACGCTCTCACGGTCATAGCTGGATATGGTCAAATAACCTGCCTGATAAAGCAACGGAATCAAAGAAAGCGAATCTTTGTCATATTTAGCAAAAGATCCTGCGCTTAGCTTTTGATTTTTCATATTGAGCAATCTTTCCGGCTGATTTTTCACGTAATCAACCAAAAAACTCGGAGTTCCCGTTTCCGACCAAAATGGCTTAAAATCAAACAGGCTTATAAAATGTTTTATTATGCTCGTTGGGTTATATACGGAAACGGCATCCCTGGAAAAATGATAACCATTGTAATAGCTTTTTAATTTAGAAAGATATTCTCCTTTTTCCAATTTCAAAAACTTAGAGCCTTCCTCAATTTCCACATCAAAATTCTTTTCCAATTCTTCCTGCGTTATGCCGCACAGAGCGCAGAAATCCGGGTGCATGGAAATATCTTCCGGCTGGTTCATTCCGCTGAACAGGCTTACCTGCGAAAATTTTGTCACTCCGGTTATGAATGCAAACTTTAAATATTTATCGCAACTTTTTAGAACCTTGTAAAATCCTTGCAATTCTTTGCGAATAGCCTCATGATTTTTAGGAAAATTCAAAGTATCCAGCATGGGACAGTCATATTCATCCACAATAATAACAACTGGGCCCTTCTTCTCATAAAGAGCTTTGATTAGAGCGGAAAATTTTCTGCTAATGCTGCTTTTATTCAATTTCAAACCATAATGTTTAGCGCAATCTTCCAAATCTTCATCTATTAAATCTCTTAGATTTTTCAATCCGCTCTTGCAAGTAAAATTTGCTGCGCTCGTATCCAAGCGAATAACAGGATATTTCTTCCATTTCCAATCGGTTTTTTCAATGGCCAAGCCTTTGAATAATTTCTTTTCACCGGCAAAGAGCGATTCCAGAGTTGAGCAGGTCAAGCTTTTGCCAAATCTGCGGGGGCGGCTCAAGAAAACAACATTGTAGTTACTCGCCATATTGTAAATATATAGAGTTTTATCCACATAAACATCATAATTCTCTCGTATTTTACGGAAAATTTGAACACCGGAAGGCAGCTTACGTGTTGTCATGCTAGTAATGTAGAAAACTCCTACACTACCTTCCCAAACCTGCGTTGCCTGGTGTTGTAAAACTCAATGGCTTTCGCAAAATCCTCTTTTGTGAAATTCGGCCATAGCACGTCGCTCACAAAAAATTCGCTGTATGCAGCCTGCCATAGCAAATAATTGGAAAGCCTGTATTCGCCGCCCGTGCGTATAATTAAATCCGGGTCCGGTGCGCCTCGCAAATATAAATGCCTCGCAAATTCCGCCTCATCCAAAGCATTCAAATTTATTTCGCCTTTTTGTGCAAGCTCCGCAATTTCACGGGCCGCATCGACTATTTCCGCCCTGCCGCCATAAGATATTGCAAGGTTCAATTGCATGCCTGAGTTTTGAGAGGTTTGCTCCACAGCTTCCAAAAGTTTTTTGCGAGGTGTTTCGGGAAGTTTGTTTATATTTCCTATAACGCACATCTTCACATTATTTTCCATCAACTTTGGAACTTCCTGCGCAATCATTTCAACAAGCAAGTTCATAAGATATTCCACTTCCTTTGTTGGCCTCTGCCAGTTTTCCGAGCTAAAAACAAAAAGAGTCAAATGCTCCAAGCCAAGCTCCACACCGGCTTCAACAACCGCAACCGTAGCTCTTGTTCCATGCCTGTGCCCCAAAAAACGCTCCAAACCCTTGGACTTGGCCCAGCGCCCGTTGCCATCCATTATCACGGCAATATGTTTTATTTTCTTCTGTTCGCTTGGCATGGCTTTAATATAGTAAACGCTGGTTCACCTCGCAAACGATGCTATTGCCTTGGCTAATTTTTCCGCAAGCTCGTCCCTTCCTTTTTCCGTAGCCAAAAACGCGCCATCCTTAGGATGATTTATAAAGCCGAGTTCTGCGAGAACTGCAGGCATATAAGCGCCAACCAAAACCATAAACCCTGCCTGTCCGGCTCCGGTTCCGTATTTTTTCACCGAGCCGCCGTCAAAAGCCTCCACCAAATACCCGGCCAAAAGAGCGCTTTTTTCTGCGTAAAGAGCAAGCTGGTTATCCAAAACAATCCATTCCGCCGGGGAAATCTCGGCTTTGCGCTTGCCGGTTTCAAGCGCAACCACTTTATTTTCTCTGCGAGCTATTACTTTATCCTCTTCGGAACCGCCTGCCCGCAAAATGTAAAACTTGAATCCCTCGGCTTTTTGCCGGCTTTCTTTGCCATCTATGTCGTTGATATGCAGGCTTATGAACAAATCCCCGCCCCACTCGTTTGCCATTGCCGGCCTCTTCGCAAGCTCAACAAACTCGTCTGTGCTTCTCGTCATTTTCACCGTAAAGCCTTTTTCTTCCAGATTTTTCTTCAATTTAAGGCCAACGCTCAAAACAATGTCTTTTTCCTTAAGGTTTGGCCCCATAGCTCCGGGGTCTTTGCCTCCGTGCCCGGGGTCTATCACTATGGTTTTAATTTTTTTGCCACTTGTGTTTCCCGTGTTTTCCGCTTTTGGCTGCTGCTGTTTGGGCGCGGCTTGTTTTTTTCTCAGCACTATTTGCAAGGTTTTTTCCCCGTCTTTTTTCACCAGTTCCGGAATTTCGCAGTTGTCTTTTAGCGCAAGCGTCAATTGCGCGCTTTGCGCGTCCTGAATGGGAACAACCCTGCTGAGCAAGGCAGATTTCTTTGCCAAGTCATTGAACATTGTGCTGTCTATGGCGGCTCCGTTTATGCGCAGAATGAAATTGGGCTGTGCATAGAAGGTTTCCGTTTTAAAAGGCTTTGAAAGCTTTAATTCCATAACTTCGCCATTGCTTTTCGCGTCTAAATTCACATTCCATATGTCTTTTGCCTGCCCAATCCTTATTTTTGCGGCTGAGGAATCGTATTCAATGGGAAAACTCAGCATTTGCTCAAAGACTTTGAGTGAGGAGGGGAGGGGCAGCCAAAAGGATTGTTTGCCGTTTATGCTGCCTTGAACGGGTGCTTGCAGCAAAAAACCGGCATCTTTTATATTTGCCCATTCGTTGTCCAAAATCCATGAAGACGCCCCTATTTGCAAAATCCCGGCCCCGCTTTGCCAAAGCATCTGCATTTTCAATTTTTTGCCTAAATCTACTCCGTCAACATAAGAAACGCCGTTTTTTCTCTCGGTTTGCAACTCAAAAGCAGGGCCTTGGGCAAAGGCAGGAAGCATAAAAAGGAAAAAAAGCAGAATTTTTTTGAACATTTGGATATAATTTAGTAATAATTAAGCCTTTTTTTGGCAAAATATCACAGGATTTCGCAAAAAGTAAAAAAAAAGTAAAAAAAATGTGACACGTTTGTAAATAATAATGTATATTTAATAGTATACGTAGAAATTCTCCAAACCGGAGGTGATAATGAAAAGGATAAAATCCTCTCTCCTGCTGTCAAGCTTGACGCTTTTTTCAGCATTTGCCGTAAATGCATTCTCTCAAACCGTTGATGCGACAGTTCCTGTTAAGGTGGACATATCGGCAACTGTTACAGTAGAGCCTATTAGCGGCAAGGGCATAGGGGCAAATGGCTCTGTGACGGCCAATACAGAGAAAACCTTCAGTATCAAGCTTCCCGTAGGTGATGGAGCAATAATCAGCCCTAGCTCTTCCGGTACCGGCGGGTCTGGCACCAGCAGCAGCAGCCAAGCAACAACTAATCCCG
>WQTK01000292.1 GCA_009786285.1 Candidatus Fibrimonadales bacterium
CGAGATTGGGTGAAAATTTTTCCTGAAAACTGATTCTGAAAATATTCGTTGAAGTCTTGGAAAACTGCATCGGGTTAATCAGCGTTTACTATAATATAAATGTGATAAATTTGGAACAAGAAAAAGCGCGCATAAGAAAGAGAATTGGCGAAGCCTCTTTCTTAGGGCGCAGCGGTTATCGTGATATAAAGAGAGAGCCTGATGCTGCAATTGAAAAATTGACAAAAGCGATAGAAGCTACATTTGACCCAAACATTGGTGATTACATTGATGAATTAAGTCCGGTTGGCAGCACATCAAGGCTGTGTTTTGACCTTGACAGAACCGAGTTCTATACTTGGCGTGCGGAGGCTTATTTGGAAAAAGGAGACTATGATAGCGCTATTGCAGACTTCACAAAGGTAATAGAGCATTTTGACCCTCCGATATATCATTTCCATGTTAGCTCTTGCTACCAGAATCGAGCAGAGGCATATTTAAGCAAAGGCTGCTACGATTGGGTTATTGAGGAATGCGCAAAGCTAAATTTGATAGAGCCGAAGAACTTTTTGAATTCCGAGCAGATGGACATAATATGCGCACGAGCTTATTTTGAAAAGGGGAATTGCAAAGCCGCAGTTGAAAATTGCGATAAAGCTCTGAAAAAACTTTCACAGAAAGAATGGGATTGCCTTTGGAATATGGCACAGGAGCAATATTTCCATGAAGAAGGGTTGCCAAAGTATCTTGAGATAGAAATGGAAGAAATCGCAAATTTGAAGAGTGATATAGGCTCAATTTTGGCGAAATGCGGGAAAAAATCGCTAGATAATGACAGCTTTTTGAAGGGGCTTTGTTCACTTAATAAAGGCATTTTTGAAAAGACATATATATAATAGGTAAAATTGAGATGTAATAAGTTCTAAAATGTTATATATAAGAATGTAGGAAATCAGAAACTTGTTTAGGCTTGCGAGCTATTCACTATAGGAGGTCAATCATGGACTATTATCAAATAGTTGCAAAATGCGGGCATTGCGGGGCCGGCAAATTTTTTCACTATAATTAGTGTAAGGCGGTATGGAGACCCCAATACTTGAAAGTTAAAAAACGTCTCAGAACACCGCCTTACACTTTCATTTTTCCCGTAAACTTTAACCCAAACTCGGCGAACTCAACCCTTCAACCCTAAAGGAGAGAATATGGTTAAAAAAACCATAGAGCAAGAACTTATGCAGCTCTATAAAAACGCATGCTCGGAAGCGGAGCGCAACTACGCTTTTGGGAAGCTGCTGGAAAACAACAGCCGGATGCTGGCGGCTTTGGTAAAAAAGACTTGGCACAAGCCGGAGCGAGTGAGCTCTAAAGAGCTTAGGCACTTTGCGGCAATAGGCCTTTTCCGGGCCTTGGAAAGCTATCGCCCCGGCAAAGGGGCGAAGTTCTCCAGCTATGCCTATGGGGTGATCCGAAATTACCTCATCGAAGAAGTGCGGAAAAGCGACTTGATCCCTGTTAGCTTTTATTTTCGCAAGCATGGGCATAAACAGAGTGAAATGTCGGAGTACAGCGACGACTTTCATTCAGTGAGCCTATGCGCGGAAAGGCCAGATTACCTGTCCGGGCCGGAAGTGGCGTGCTTGCTGAATGAGATATATAACAGAAGGTAGATTTTGAAGCCCCTTTTCGAAGGGGCTTTTTCTAGGCTAATTAATCTTCCAATAACCGTTTTTATCTGCGCCGATTCGCTTAATCAATTTATATTTCTTCAGTTTCTCCACATTTCGCTGCACAGTCTTTCTGTTCATGTATATTTCCCTTGCAATTTCATCGTAAGTAATGTTGGGGTTATCGGAAATTAACTTTAAAATATATTTTTCGGTGTCATTTAGAGTGACATTTACAGGGACATTTACAGGGACATCGCTAGGTATTTTTTGTTGTTTCTTGTTTGTTTCAGTTGATTCTCGTGTTTTTCCTGTTATAATTAGCCTTGTGAACACAAGTTTTCTCTCTATGTAGCCAGTAATATAATCTACAAAAATTGCAATTTGTTCTATTTTTGCACTTGCCCCTTTGTAAGGCTCAGTTCCTGTTATTTTATCACATTCGCCCAGCACATCAAGATAGTTCTTGCGGTCTGATGTGGGTATAACTATCATTGGGTAACCATGACGTAGCAAAATGTAATTAACCAAAAGCCTAGCTATTCTGCCGTTTCCATCTTCAAACGGATGTATGCGAATATAACGGTAGTGGAACAGGGCAGCGAGTTCTATAACGGATAGTTTTTTCTTTTTTTCGCAAGCGTTGTACCATTTCACAAGGTCTCCCATCATAGCCGAAGTTTCTTCCGGCGAGGCATAGTCGAATGTTTCGCCGCTTCGTGTTATTACGGAGTTTGGGCGTGTTTTATACACTCCCGTGTGTATTCTATACCTGTATTCCCCATCATGGCTTAATTTGTAAAAATCTCCTACTAAGATTATGCGGTTAAGCTCTCGAATGAATTTTTCCGACAAAGGGCGTGTTTTGTCCAAAGCTTCCTTTTTCATCATTTCCAAGCCTACATTGTGAGCTTTCATTTCCTCAAAATCCTGCATTAGGCCCTTGCCTTCAACTTTGCCGAACAATAGGAGCATTTTTGTTTGTCCGTAGGTTAAGGTGTTGCCTTCCATGTGGTTTGAGTTATAGTTAAAATCTATCATAAAAGATTGGTCAATGTTACGCTGCAAGCGTTCATTTAGAGGCTGAGACGCTTTCCAAAACTCAAGAAGTTTCTGAATTTTTTTGGCTTGTTTGGAGGTCATTAAGGGGAATATAGCAAATGCAGATTCCAAAAACAGGTTTTTTCACTATAATACTTTTAACATCACAAAAATATTGGAGGCTTTATGCAAGACCATCGGGTTATTGCTGCAAATCTGCTTATTAAAGTAGATGATTTGGGACTTTCTGTTCGCGCAGGCAATGTTATGCGGCGCTGCGGAATAGATATAGTCGCTGATTTGGTTCGTTATACGGAAGCTGAGATAAAAAAGAGCTGGGGATTGGGCAAAACTACATGGAAAGAGCTAACGGACTTGGTTTCTTCAATGGGTTTGCAATGGGGCTTTGATATTGAAGCCTGTTTGAAAGAAACCGGCTCTGAATTTGTGCCGGGAAGAATTGATTTTGCTTTCAGAAAGGCAATCTGGCTGGATTGCTCTGCCGGCTACCAAGCAGTTGCTAAAAAGTTGCTTGTTGATATAGGTGATTTAGGGTTGTCTGATAATACGAGCAGTATTTTGAAGTTATATGGAATACATACAGTGGGAGAATTAGTTCACCATACGGAAAATGAGTTGTTTAGGCTTATACGCTGCAATATAAAGGCTTTGCGTGAATTGAATGAGTTGCTGTATTCAAAGGGTCTGTGCTGGGGAGTTCTAATGTTTCGCTTCATTAAAATTAATGACAATGGCTAAAGTATTGCCACAGATAAGCTTTAGCGCCCCTATTTGGAGGGACTTTTTACTATATTTAAGTGAAAATACGCAAAATTGGAGTTTAAGTATATGGATATGCCCAGACCTGTGCTAAAACACGACGAGCTTACTGGAACAGCTTTTAACATACTGTGTAAAGCTGCAGAGAAAACTTGGCCAGAAGCGAAGAATCATTTGAGAACAGGATTGACTCTTAAGGGGGAGCCATTTTCTGAAGAAATCGTAAAAAAAATATGTTCCCATGCGGTACAAGGCAGCGGCAATGCCCTTAGGTATGTTCCCGAAGCTTTTAAAACTCCAGAAATTTGTTTGGCTGCTGTGCAAGACTACGGCAATGCCCTTAGGTATGTTCCCGAAGCTTTTAAAACTCCAGAAATGTGTTTGGCTGCCGTGCAAGCCTTCGGCTATGCTATTGAGTATGTTCCCGAAGCTTTTAAAACTCCAGAAATGTGTTTGGCTGCTGTGCAATACTGCGGCTATGCTATTAAGTATGTTCCCGAAGCTTTTAAAACTCCAGAAATGTGTTTGGCTGCTGTGCAAGCCAACGGCTATGCTATTGAGTATGTTCCCGAAGCTTTTGTGACCTCAGAAATACGCCTTATCGTTGCGGAACAAACAGGTATGTTTTTTAAAGAAATCCCAGATGAATTGAAAACATTAAAAATGTGTTTAGCCGCAGTAATGAATGATGGCTTTGCTCTTAAATATGCTCCGAAGCAATTTATAGATGAGGCAATGTGCCTTATCGCTGTAAAACAAAACCACAAAGCTTTTATAGAAGTTCCTGGATACCTTAGATCCGAGAAAATCCGCTCAATAGTTGAGTGTGCTGAAAAAGAAGACCTATTCTCATAAGTTTTGTATATTTGTCTTTGAAAAGCTATGAATATCCTTGAAAGCGTTGAAATTATTACAGTACGGAAGCTATTAAGAAACGACCGCCTGAACATTCCCCTATATCAACGGCCATATAAATGGACACCGAAAAATGTTAATCAGTTAATAAATGACATTATTTTCCACAAAGATAAAAAAACATATCGTTTAGGAACATTGGTTATTCATAAAGAATCGGAAGAAATTTTAAATATTGTTGATGGGCAACAGCGAACCATAACTTTGATTTTAATCGCTTTTGCGATAGAACAAATAAAACAAACTGTATTAGAGCCTAAACTTTTACAACTTTCTTTTCAAGATGATATATCAAAAGCGAATATTCAAAAAAATTACAAAGAAATAAAAAAACGAATAAATGATTTTAATGATGAAATAGTTAATTTCTTTCTTAAATGCGAGCTTGTACAGGTAACTCTTAACAATGTTTCAGTAGCCTTTCAATTTTTTGATTCTCAAAACGCAAGGGGAAAAGACCTTGAGCCACACGACTTGCTAAAAGCATTTCACTTGCGAGAAATGGATACGGTCGATTCTTCCATAAATGAAGAGAAAAAACGCATAGTTAAAAATTGGGAAGACATGAAGTCAGAAGAATTATCAAAGTTATTTGCTTTTTATCTTTATAGAATTAAAAATTGGAGCAAAGGCAATTCTGCAAAATATTTTACAAAAGATGATATTGGCGATTTTAAAGGCATAAGCATAACCGATGAGGAATATGAATTTTCTAAAATATTCCGTAGAGCTAATGAATCTTCCAGTAATGATTATCCGTTTCAAATAGACCAAACAATAATCAATGGCAAACGATTTTTTCAGATGGTTGAACTATATGAAAAAATGATAAAAAATATAAAATTCAAAGACAATTATATTTTAAAAACAATAAAAGAATATCGAGGTTGGAATAGAAGGGGCGATACTTATGTTCGCTACCTATTTTATTGCGGTTTAATATACTATATAGATAAATTTGGAGATGCGAATTTGAATCAAGCTATTGAGAAAATATTCATTTGGGCTTATTCTTTGCGCTTGAAACAACAAGTTGTTTATATTGGATCTATTGATAATTATGCGCTAGGCAAAGAAAATAGTAAAGCGCTATCAAACATTAAATTATTCAAAAAAATAAGAGATGCTATTCATCCAAACGATATTTTGCATATGGAGTTAGATGAAATAAAAAAAGTTACTTATGATATATCAGAAATTGTAGATATTTTTGTAAAATTAGGATATCATTCAAGAAGCAATTCTAGTGAAGGAACTACTGAACAATGGTTTAAACGTCAAAATGAAAGAAGGCATGCTTGTTATGATATGATAAAGGAAATGCGAAATTGTTTTCTTTTATTCAAAGCTGATGAGGAAAGGATTGTAAACTATGAGTATGTTCAATATTCCAAAGCCGGAAAGCTGGTAGGAGAAATAAACGTTTCTAATAGCAAGCGGCTTGATATAATTTTGAAAACAAAAATAGACGAGCTGCCAATGCCTAAGCCTTTACCAGACAACATAATAGATGAAGGTGCGATATGGAAACAAAAAAAAGGTGCATGGAAACAAGGTCGCATAAAGTTTATTATAAATAATTCCAGCCCAAAACAGTTTATCAATGATGTTAAAGAATATATCAAAATAGTAGCAGAAAAGGAGTAACATTATGGCGGAAGAATTAAAGTTAACTGAAGTTTTTAGCATAAGAGATCTTTTTAGTTCCGATAGCTATGAGATTCCTATTTACCAGAGAAATTATGCTTGGGGAAAAACTGAAATAACTCAGTTAATTCAGGATATTGCCGATTATTGTCATAAAGACCAAAAATATTTTATAGGAACTTTAATTGTTTATGATAAATCTGGGAAATTCTCAACTATTGACGGTCAGCAAAGGTTGACAACATTAACTATTTTGCTAAATTTGATAAAAAATAAGTATTTGGAAAAATATCCTCAAGAGATAGACTTAGATTTTTATAAAAATCCTGATTTTCTGAAATTTGAAAGCAGAGATGATTCTAATGATATTTTGAAAAAAATGTTTGGCACCGATAACTTTGATGATAATAATTGTAATTTTGAAATTAAAAATGGTTATAAAAATGCAGAAACGGTATTAAAAAAAATATGCAAAGAAACAGATGTTTCAATACCTGATTTTTGCAAATACTTATTTGACAAAGTTATGGTTCTTAGAGTTTTGATTCCAGCGCAGTCCAACAGAGATTTAAATCACTACTTTGAAATAATGAACAGTCGTGGAGAGCAACTGGAAAAACATGAGATTCTTAAAGCAAATTGCCTTGCCATTTTAAATGAATCCGAGAAATACAAATCTGATCAATACGCATTTAATCTTATTTGGAGCGCATGCTCAAATATGGAAAAATATGTTCAATATGGGTTTGATACTACTGTAAGAGAAAGAATTTTTGGTAAAGATTGGAATGCTTTATGCTGCATAGATGACATTTACGAATTAGGAGAAGAATTGAGCAAAAATGAGCGAATTATTTTTGAAAATGAAGAACAGTCTCCAACCATGGAATTTTTATTAACGGAAGATGCTCCGGATTATTATGAAATGATGTTTGGAGAAGGCAAGAATCAATTAGACAAAGATAGCCCGGAGAGATTTAATACAATAATTAATTTTCCAAATTTTTTATTGCATATTTTAAATATTCAAGTTAAAAAATATATTTCTCTAGACGATAAAAATTTAATAGATTCATTTGAGGGTGTTTTGTGTGATGAGAAGGATAAAGCTGAATTTGTAAGAGAATTTGGTTACAATCTTTTAAAATGCAAGTTTTTGTTTGATAAGTATATCATCAAAAGAGAATTTACAAAAGGTACAGATCACTGGAGTTTAAAGCAATACAAACGAGGACAAAAAGAAAATTATCCGGTGAACACCTTTCCTGGCAAAGGAAAATCAGATGAGGACGATAACGATGGAATAAATAGGGAAATTTTGATGTTATTATCCATGTTCCATGTAACTTTTACTGCAATGACCGATAAATATTGGCTGAATGCGGCTTTAAAATTTGTGTTTGAAAATGAAAATGCAGAGCCACAGAAATATAAGAGTTACCTTGAAAATTTAGCAAGAGTATTTTTTTATAGAACATTAAAAGTAGAGCCATACAAATACCATAAAATTATTTATGGAGATAAATGTCTTGTAGATTTTACAAAAGATTTTATTTTAAATAATTCGGATTACGATATGACGAAATTAGATAAGGGTACTAAGGTAGAAAATTTCGTTTTCAATTATTTAGATTACCTGCTTTGGCTGGATTACAGGAAAGAAAACTCTGTTTATGTTAACTTTAAGGATAAGAGAATAGGAGATTTTGAATTTACATTCAGAAGTTCAGTGGAACATTATCAGCCTCAAAATGCTGAGTATTCAATTCTCCAAACTCTTCACAATTGCTTAGATAATTTTGGAAACTTATGTTTGATAAGCAATGACAAAAATGCAAGGTTAAATAATAGAATTCCTCTTGAAAAGAAAAAGTATTACGACGAAAAAGAAAATATAGATAGCATTAAACAATGTATTATGATGAAATTAACCGAGCATGATTGGACTGAAAAAGAAATTGCCGATCACGGCAGTAAAATGCGAGAAGTTTTACTTAACTCCAATATTTTTTCACTATAATACCTATTTGTGCCTACTCCAACAAAAAATCAATTACATTCTTAATTTTTATACCATCATAAGATGCGATAAAATTTTTATCCTGCGTTAATATCACTTTCTCATGATTATCTTTTATGAATTTAAGCGGAGTTATTTCTCTTTTAAAAACATCAGGGCTGGTTAAACTTTCGCTCACCTGAAAATAAATCTTTTCTTTTGGGGTTTCTGCTATAAAATCAATTTCAAAGTCCAAAATTTTACCAAGATGTACCTTATACCCTCGCCTCAAAAGCTCCAAAAAGACTATGTTTTCCAAAATATGCCCTCTTTCCGCATCCCTATACCCCAAAAGCATATTTCTTATTCCAATATCAACAATGTAATTCTTGCTCAAGGTTTTAAGCAGGGATTTTCCCTTTACATCATACCTCTTGAGTTCATAAAAAACAAATGCGCTTTGCAACGCCGCCAAATAACTTTCAATCGTTTTATTAGGCGCAGACTTATACTCTGCTTCTTTATTGCTCACCAAAAAATTGCTTATGCTGTTCACGGAATTTATGGAGCCAATGCTGTGAGCTAAAAAATCGGTCAGTTTTTTTAACAGAGTCGGGTCTGTTATTTTATTCCTCTGCATTATGTCTTTTACTATAACGGTGTTGTAAACTCCTTCAAGCATCTCGTAAATCATCTTTTCGTTGAAGTTGTAATCCGCCACAGCAGGCATGCCGCCATATTTTGCGTATAGCAAAAATTTATCTTCCATTGTAAGCGAGCTTGGAAAATCATTGAAATCCAAAAATTCCTTGAACGAGAGCGGCAGCATTTTTATTTCAACATATCGCCCGGAAATCAAGGTCGAAATCTCGGAAGAAAGCATATAGGCGTTGGAGCCGGTTATGTAAATATCCACATTAAAATCCACCAAAAATGAATTTATAGCCTTTTCCCAGTTTTTAACAGTGTGTATTTCGTCAAAAAAGAGGTATGTTTTCTTTTTTGCGGAAATTTGTGCTGCTATATGCGAATACAATTCCTCGTGGTTTGTTATGTCTTTGAATTTCATGGATTCAAAATTTATGCTTATAATATGTTTTTTGGCAATGCCCATTTTGCGGAGTTCATTTGCGAATAAGGCAAGCATTGAGGATTTTCCGCAACGTCTTATGCCTGTCACCACTTTAACGGTCTTTTTGTCTTTGTAATCAAGCAAAGTTCTCAGGTATGTTTCCCTGATTTTCAGCGGCTCATCTTCATGTTCTTGCATGTCAAAATCTCCCAATTTTCATAAATATACAAAAGTTTTTGGCAATTTTGACAAAAAGTTGTGATTTTTAGGAAGTTTTTGGATATTTTGACAAAAAAACTACTTTTGGTTTCAGGCAGCTACAAGCGCAAGGTATAAACAGGGAAGTGCTTAACTCTAAAAGACGAGTTACAACGAGAATTTTATTTGAATTACCAATCAAAGTCTTCCGGCTACTCAGTCCGCTGCATAAAAGATTAACCCATTCCGTTATGTAGCTCGTTTCAACCTTCTCTTAGCCTCAGCCAGAGGCACGCCTTTTTCCCAAAGCGCAAAAATTTTGTCCATACCCCTAGATTCGCCAATAACAATGCCACGAGCCTCGCCCTCTTTCCCGGCGTACTCGATCGTATTTTCATAGTCGTTGCAATACTTCATATTGGCCTCATAATCACGAAGTTTTATCTCGTTAAAATTAGAAATTTCCGCTACATCAGATACTGTTTTTTAAAGAGGTGACTTTAGAGAAATTTGAGCAAATATTTCCTTTTTTTAGGGAAAAAATCTGAAAATCTTTCCTTATTTGAGGGAAACTTTTCTATATTTTTGCCTCTGCCGAAATTCATCGCAACGCTCAACAGCAAAACCCCATATTTCTTCCGGCGTTGCACCATCCGTAATCTCATCACGATAACGAGCTATATTATATTTTTTCTCTATTTCATTATCTTTAGCAGCTTCATACTTTCTCATTATATTATTATATTCGTCGTTTCTAAATCTCCCGGCATCCCGACCATGATGTAAGATGGTATTATGCCTATCTAAATTCAGAGCGTTAGCTACTTCTGTTCCTATAGCTATTAGTTTCCCATTATTGTTAAGTAAGTTCATCTATTGAGAGTAGCTTTTGTCTCGGCACTTATTGCTGGAATTTCCATATAATTTCTCCAAAAAATGATTTGTTTGTGCAAAATATACAAATTTTTTCTTTTTCACTATAATATAAAAGCATGAATCTCTTTGAACAGGCACAAGCGCATTTAAAAGTGTATAAACTCAGTGAAGCACTGGAATGTTGCGAGCAATTCGAAGATGGCGAGGAAAAATCCAAGCTCAGGCATAGAATTTTAGCTTGCCAAGAAGCAAGAAATCTTTGGAACGAAAGCTATAAGCAGAGCTTGCTGGGCCGTGATTATATATTAGGGTTGGGACGGGTTTACAATAGAAAAGATAGAGGCCGGAATTGGACACGGGCAACCCTGAAACAAAATCCTGATAAATACCTTGAAGAATTAACTAAAGCAATAGCATTGATTGAAAAAATAAATGTTGTTGATTTATTTGCGGAACCTCCATCAAATGAGCGAGAGATTTTATATATGAACATCAATTTGATAGAGCCATATTTATGGCGTGCGGAAATTTACCTTGACAAAGGGGATTACAACAAATCCATAAAAGACTGCACAAGGGTACTAGACACTATAGGGCTTGAGATGTATGGCAAATTCACAGCGGTTATACGTGCCGAGGCTTATTTAAAAAAGGGCTGTTATGACAAAGCCATTGAAGACTGCGAATCGCTAATGTCTGGCAGTAGAATATATTTATGGCTAATGCTTTGCCTTATATGCGCAGAGGCGTATTTTGAAAAAGCCAAAGCTAGCCTTCAAAATGGGGATTGTGCAGGAGCTAAGGAATATTGCAATAAGGCATTAGAGGTATTGAATACAAATGACTGGTCACAGGCTTGGGAACTTGTCACTAAGCGATATTCCTATGAAGATTCCTGGGATTACATTGAATATCAAAAACTGGAGCAATTGAAGGTGGAGATAGCGAATTTTATTTCATGAAAAGTCATGGTAAAATATTTTTTCACTATAATATGAACATGACCCCCTTAGAACAAGCGAACAAGGCTATTGCCCGGAAATTATTAACAAGCATAGATGATTTGGAAATATCCGTTCGCATTCACAGTATATTGAGAATGCGTGGAATTTTTACAATAGCTGATTTGGTTCGCAAAGAGGAGAGCGATTTCAAGCGTCATTGCAGCTCTACGCCAAAATTTATGGCCGATATAAATGAATTGATTTATTCCATGGATTTGCATTGGGGCATGGATGTTGATGCTTACATATCTGCAAAAGTGAAAGATGAAGATTTATGGAATTACCTTTGGAAAGTTGCGACAAAAAAAGCCGCTAAAATTACGTAAATTGTCAAATAGAACCGAAGTTAGTCATCTTGCAGAGTGTAAGAAGTGATTTCTTCTTGTTTCTTTTCAAGATATCTTCTTTGTTCATTTTTTTCCTGTTCTACTTCTTCTTGTGTACGAGGCCAGCCTTTTATTTTAGGCATATTTCCTAAATACTTTGCTAGAGCATCGCTTATTAATAGGCGATTAGATGGAATAGCTTCATCTGTTAAATCTGAAAATGATAAATGAACTCCTTCTCCAATTTCTGTATTCTTTATAATATCGTTGTACCATTTGCAATTTGCTCCGCCTCCACAAATTAAGACATTAACGTCCATAATGGTTGATCTACGTACATTCAATTTTTCATGCTCATGTAGCATAACAAGCAGTTCTTTAACAAATTTATCTTTAAACTCGCTTTTTAACTTATCTAAAAATAATAGTGCTTTTTTATTTAAATTTCCAACTCCTTCAGAAATATAACTTCTAATTTCTTCTTCGTTTAAACCGCTTTCAGAACTTGTTTTTGCTATAACTACTTCAACTCCATTATGCCACACTTCTTTCGCTCTAGCATAAAAGTCATTATGTTCTGATTCTTCAATCACTTGCTTTTCAAATACGCCAAAATCAACAGTGCCTCCGCCTATATCAATTATAGCATAATAGCCATTTCCGATATTTGAATTTTTTAAATAACTATAGCTTTCTACATATAATTCTGGCCAAACATTATCTCTCGCCTCGTCGTTATCTAGGCTTTCATAATAATATTTTAAATTTTCTAGATCACAGGAGTAACATTCTTCTATAAGTTCACTTACCCGTTCTGCAATATGAATTATTTTATTATAAATTTTTCTATATTTTTCATTGCCAATAAAATTATCAATGGGTGCACCCATATTATTTATAATTTCAATTTTTTCTCCGATAGCATTTTCTATGTATTTTTTAGATTCTTTTATTAAACATGATAAAAAGAATACAGAAATTAATTCTGATTCGTATTTATCTTTTTTATCTCGCAGTTCATCTCCAATAATAGAATATTTAAAATATTTAATCGGCGTAGAATTTTCTGTAGAATTATAATACAACTTTTCGTTATGGAAATAAACAATAGACTCTTTAAAAAAAGTTTCATTAAATTTTATAAATTCTGGGTCTTCCCCTCGGCGAAAACAAACTTTTGAAAAGGTTGTTCCAAAATCTATGCCTACTAAAATCGCCTTCATGCATTTTCTCCTATTTTTAAAATTCCACCACAAATGCCGCCATTACTTTCTGTATTCTTTAAAATACAACTCTTGCTTTTCTGTTCCATTTCGCCTATATCTTCGTTTTTTTTATCTTCCAATGTCCTTATCATGCCTTCAAAACGTGCAACATTAGCATTTGGATCATTGGCTCTTACCGTTTCTATTGATTGTCTGGCGGCTTCAATTTTTTTATTATAAGTTGCTTCTAGCATTTTTGCTTGCTGTTTATAAGCAGATTCATTTTCTTTTTTGCACTCATCGCTAAATTTTGCAAAATCTGTTTTCGCAGCTTCAATACACTTTTTAAGGGATGTTTTGAATTGCTTTATATTTTCATCACTAAATTTTGCTTCTACATTGCGAATGGACTTGCCTTGTTCCAGCGCAGTTATTAATACGGACTCAGCCTCTTCTTTTATTAGCGTTCCATCTAAATTACAGAGATAAAAACGTAATTCTTTTTTGTTTTTAAACCCTTTGCATTCCCAAAAATCAATATAATACACAAAAGTTCCCGTTAATTCGCTTATAGATTTTTCAAGATAAATTGCAGAACATTTGCTTTGAATTTCTCTAGAATTTGAATTTTTATCAATCATCCACTTTATTAGAGCATGGTTTATATCTATTTGCGATCTACCGAAAGTGCATATTGCATATTCTGCTAGCGCTACATTTTGACTATTATTAAGATTATTTATCCTTATATAATCCCTTAGGTCTTTTCTAGCCTTATTTGAAAAGGTAATTTTTTTTGTATCAGGATTGAGCGTAGATTCTATTTTTATACCTTGATAAAAACGCCCAAAAAAATCTTGAGCATAATTTATCAACTCTCTTGGTAAAATATATCTTCTATTTTTTTCTGCTTCGCTTACATTATCTAAAATATAATCACTAAATTCATGCGTTAAACTAGCTTTCTCTTCGAGTTTTTGCTGATCAAATTGCTTTAAAATTTTTGTTTCCATTTGTTCCATCAGGCGTTTTTCCAATTCGCCTTCTTTGTCTAATGGTGAACAGAAAATTTCTTGGCTCAAATTTAAAATCTCCTGTCCTAAAATATCATCTAACTCTCCTATAGAAGCCCTAAAAATACCCATTCTTTCGTAAATTCTTTCCAGTACTCTATCCTCTATGGTGTCTTTACAAATAAAATTAAGTATATGTATTTTCTTGCTTTTTTGTCCAATTCTATCTATTCTGCCAATTCTTTGCTCTAAGCGCATGGGATTCCAAGGCAAATCATAATTTATTTCCGTATCTGCGAACTGCAAATCTATACCTTCGGCCAAAACTTCGGTTGTTATTAAAATGTTTATTGAATCATCATCTTTAAATTTATTTACAATTTCTTCTTTATTTTCATCGCCGCCTTTTATTTTTACACTACCGAACTTGCATTCCTCAAATCTTTCATGCAAATAATCTACGGTTCCCCTGAAATAGGAAAAAATAATAATTTTTTTCTTTGGCTCTTTTTTAAATGATTTTTCTAAGAGTATTTTCAATTCATTGAATTTTGAATCATTTGCCCGAATTTGATCTAAAAAATCAGCATTTATATCGTATTGTAAACCAGAACAAACGTTAGAATCATCTGCATCAATTAAATCAATATCTTCAAAATCCTCATAAAGACCGTCTATTAAATCTTGCGTTGAAATATTTTGATTAAAATATGCTAAGGCTGCAGGCAAGCAACTTGTTAATTGTCTTTGTCTATTTATTAAAGCAAAAATCGTGGCATTTTTTGTTGCTTTGCCCTGTTCTTTGAGATAATTTGTAATTTGAGCATAAATTTGTTTTTCTTGTTCGCTAAAACTGTAATTATATGTTTTTGGACAACGCATTGGTCTTTCTATAAAAACTTCATTTTTTCTGCTTCTGGTAAAGAATTGACTGTAAAAAGACTCTTCTTTTAATTCCATAAATTTCTGTATTCTGTATTCCGGTGTTATTTCTATTCCGCTTAACTCATCCTCCAAGTCTTTGCATAGAGATTCATTAATGCGCATACCCCAAAGAACATTGAGAAATGGAGTACATTGCTTTCTATAGATGTCAAGAATTTCTTCTTTATTTTCGCCTTTTCTATATGCATTTGCTTTACATATAACTCTTAATCTATCGTTATTTAAAAATTCTTCAAAAACTTTTTTATTATTAAATTTTTCCGGGGCCAGCAAGTTTAAAAGATTGTATAAGTTTTCAGAGCTTGTTTGAATTGGAGTTGCCGATAACAGTAACACGTATTTAGAAACATTCATAAAGCGTTCTGCTGTTTTAAAACTGGCAGTTTCGCTATTTCTCAAATAATGTGCTTCATCAATGATAATCATATCAAGCAATTTTGGTTCTTTTTCTGCCGAATCCAAAAGGAACTTATTTAATTTTTCTGCATTTTTTAACTTTACCTTATCAGTTTCAGTTTCTATGTACTTGGTACGAATTGCTTGCAAGCTGCAAATTAAAATAAAATCTTTAGAATTTGGTTCTTTTAACTTATTTGCAAGTTCGGATACTGTTACTAAGCTTGATTCCAAATCAAACTTCTTCTTTAAATCATCTTTCCATTTTTGACAGAGCGTTTTTGGGCAAATAATGAGAAAATGTTTTGCATTTTCTCTAGTTTGCAATTCTTTCATAATATAAATAGCTTCTATTGTTTTTCCTAAACCAACTTCATCTGCAATTAATAATTTACCAGATACAGATTCTAAGAATTTTATTACAGGCTTGAATTGATGAGGCATAAATTCAGTATTTGAATTCTTCATAGAATAAAATATGTTAGTTAAATTTCCTTCCAATCGGTGATGAGATATTATTCGCCTAAAGTCTTCTATTCCGGCAAATACTCTGCTGTTCAACAAACCCTCTACAGATGTGGTTTCCGGGATTTCTTCTAATAAAATTTCTGGTACATATTCTTTATGATTTAGAAAATCTACTTCATATTCATTTCCATAGCTTGAAATTGTAAAATTTCCAGTTATTATGCCCAATTTCCCTTCGGAAGGATAACGGACTCTTGTATTTTTTTCAAATGCCATAAATCTCAAAAACCTCATTTCTAAATTTTATGATAATATAGTAAATATTTTTGAAGATTTTTTAACCCAAGCTTGCCCCTACAGGCCTAATTAATGCCAACTGAACGAAATCATATTGTTCAATAGCCATAGATATTTCTCGTTGTCCCTTGACTTTTCCTCAGAAAAAAGTTATAT
>WQTK01000293.1 GCA_009786285.1 Candidatus Fibrimonadales bacterium
AATCGCTCTCTGCGTCAAGCGGTCATGGAGACACCTAGGGTTTAAACTAGATTGTAATATACATTTCTCTTGTCTGAACCTTGATTCACATGATTCAAGGATTTACTTGATTTCAACTTTCAACTTTTTCAAAGGAGTTTCCCATGAACATTTCTAAGTTCATTTCTAAAAAGCTTTCCATTCTGTCAATCCTTTTTGCTCAAGCAGCTTGGAGGCAAAAAAAGACGTTAGTGGTAGCATTTCTTCTTGTGGCTTTTTCTGTTTGTTCGGCAGAATCAGTGGAACAAACTGTTAAAGATACTGTTAATATTAGTAGCAGCAGTAGTGTTGCAGTTAATGAGTTGCATAAATCACCAGAAAATGATTCTTACGATAGATTTCTGACGATTGTTAGTATATCTATTGCTATTATTAGCGTACTTATTGCTATTATTGTTGGATTTTGGGTTCATTTCAATTTTAAAATGCCACTAGTGGATTTAAAAAAAGAAATGAAAAAAGAATTTGAAAAAATATTAGAAGATGATAGAAAAAGTTTGAATAGAAGTATAGCAGAATTTTACTATTTATTTGCAGAAGATGGATACGGAAAAAAACAATGGTATCAGCATTTTATGAATTTAGCTGATTTTTATATCACTGTAAACGAAATAAAAGAATTTAGTAAAAAAGAATTAGCATTTTTAGAAATGTCTGAAAAATTTATAAGCGGATACGAAGAGCAAAAAGATGATATTATTAAACTGGGACATAGTGCAATTAGTAGATTTTCGGTAGTATTTTTGCATTTTATGGAGAATCGAGAAAAGAAAAAAACGAATCAAGATGTTTATAAAAAGGCAAAAATAAGATGCAGCAAATTTTTTAAGATTTTTACGGATGATGAAATGCGCAAGCTTCTTGAAGATTACGGTAGAGAAAGTGATTCTTATGATAATAATATTGATGAAACTATTAAGTTGATAAATAAATATAGGGTATTGGTATATGGAGATTCATATGAGAAAAAATGATTTGTTTAAGTCATTAGCAGTAATTCTAGTTATTGCTGTTGGAGCGTCAGCCCAAGCCCTGTGGGATGGCACAGCAAACACCACGTGGTACAACGCATCTGCTACCACCTACACGCTCACAACCGCTGAGGAATTGGCTGGCTTGGCGCAACTTGTGAACAACGGCACTGCGACATTCAGCGGCAAAACCATAAATCTCGGAGCAAACATTGCCTTGAACGACACCACTGGCTGGCGAAGCTGGGATAATACTACAACTGGCTTGCGGCAATGGATACCCATAGGCAATGCCACCCGTAGCTTTAGAGGCACCTTCAATGGCAAAGGCAAGATTGTGACTGGTCTTTATATAAACAGTATGGCTGATTACCAAGGCTTGTTTGGCATTGCGTTTGAGGGTGGCATAAACAATCTTGGCTTGGCAGGCTTTTATGTTAAGGGGGGAAGATATGCTGGTGGCATAAGCGGTCGCTTGAAAGCGTTGCCTACGCTTTCGTGCACCGGTTTGACAGCAAAATCATATTCAGGCGTGGAAATCAGTACGCCTGAGGTGGCTTGCAACACAGGCGTACTTTCGAATTTGGGCTGGACAAATGCGCCATCTTGGAACGATCTTTCAGATGGGACATACAATGTAGTTGCTACAGGAACTTGTGATGACATAGAAGGTTTGACGGCTAGTTGCGGTACTTTATCTGTTTGCTCAAATTGTGTGATAGACAGCCGAGATGGCAAAACATACAAGACGGTTGTAATTGGTACTCAGACATGGATGGCGGAAAATTTGAATTACGATGTGCCAAACAATGCTACAGATGTGTGCTATGACAATTTGACTTCCAATTGCACCAAGTATGGTCGGTTGTATAATTGGGCAACAGCGATGAATATTGATGCAGCATATAACAACAGTAGCTACACGGCCTCGGCTAAGCACAAAGGCGTTTGCCCCGATGGCTGGCATATTCCCAGCTATGCAGAGTGGACAATTTTGTACAATTATAATGGTGGTTCATCGGTAGGGGAGAAATTAAAGGCAACGAACGGTTGGAATAACGGCAATGGCACGGATGACTATGGATTTTCAGCCCTACCGGGTGGCATTGGCTTTAGCTCTAATGGTAGCTTCTCCAATGCCGGTTCCATCAGTATCTGGTGGAGCAGCACGGAGTCGGATATCGGTCCTGGCTTCGCTTGGCGTCTGCGCATAGAAGGGAGCCCCAGTGCGTTCATGGACAATTACGGCAACGACAAGTCGACCTTGCATTCCGTTAGATGCTTGAAAAACTAGGAGAGAAAAATATGAAAACTTTCAATTTTGCATTTGCAATTCTTCTTTCTGTTGTGGCTTACGCCCAGCAGGATGGTGCGATAACCAATTGCTATGCCATAGGCAATGTGTCCGGCACTGACCATGCCGGCGGCATAAGCGGCGGAAGTAGCACGGTGACGAATTCTTACTTCGTTGGAAACGTAACGGGAACAGGCAGCAATGTCGGTGCCATAATCGGCAGCGGCACTGCAGCAAACTCCTATTACAACTCCGATTTGACTTCCGCGAACAACGGATTCGGAATATTGAAAACAACAGAAGAAATGAAAAATCAAAACACTTATGCAGGATGGGATTTTGTTAACATATGGAAAATACTCGCTGATATAAATGACGGCTATCCATATTTTTCAGAGCCTGGAGCTAATGTTTCGTCACTTACGATTGCGAACAAAACGTATAACAGCATCGCCATAAATGCGGTTGAAACTCCTGCAACAGGTCAAACGGTTGAATATGCCATAAGTACAGAAAACATTGCGCCTGCAAGCGGCTGGCAAACAGAACTTGCATTTAGCGGCCTTTCTCCAAACGCAGCTTACTATATCTTTGCACGCTCGCAAGAGAATAATATTTATGCTTCCGGCATTGCTTCTGTGTTGCAAGTTACAACATATAGAATCCTTGGCGCAAATGTTTCAGAGCCAACAACCGCAAGCATAACATACAACAACATCACAATAAACGCTGTTACGGCTCCGGCAACGGGACAAACGGTTGAATATGCCATAAGTACAGAAAACATTGCGCCTGCAAGCGGATGGCAAACAGAACTTGCATTTAGCGGCCTTTCTCCAAACGCAGCTTACTATATCTTTGCACGCTCACAGGAAAATTCCAATTACTATACAGGCACGGCTTCCATAGCATTGCAGGTTACAACAGATAAAATCATCGGGGCAGATGTTTCAACTCCTACAACCGCAAGCATAACCGACAACAGCATCACAATAAACGCTGTTGCGATTCCGGCAACGGGACAAACGGTTGAGTATGCCATAAGCACAGAAAATATCACACCTGCAAGCGGCTGGCAAACCGGACTTGCATTTAGCGGTCTTTCTCCAAATACGACTTACTATATCTTTGCACGCTCACAGGAAAATTCCAATTACTACACAGGTACGGCTTCCATAGCATTACAGGTTACAACAAATAAAATCCTTGGCGCAAATGTTTCAACTCCTGCAACCGCAAGCATAACCGACAACAGCATCACAATAAACGCTGTTGCGATTCCGGCAACGGGACAAACGGTTGAATATGCCATAAGCACAGAAAATATCACGCCCGCAAGCGGCTGGCAAACCGGGCTTGCATTTAACGGTCTTTCTCCAAATACGGCTTACTATATCTTTGCACGCTCACAGGAAAACATTAATTACTATGCTGGCACGACTTCCAGCGCATTGCAAGTTACAACAGATAAAATCATCGGTGCGGAAATTTCGAAGCCAATAACCGCAAGCAAAACTTACAACAGCATCACAATAAACGCAGTTGCGGTTCCAGCAAGCGGACAAGTTGTTGAATATGCGATAAACACAGAAAATAACGTACCTCTAAGCAGTTGGCAAACCGGACTTATATTTGCCGGTCTTTCTTCAAACACGGTTTATTATATCTTTGCCCGCTCACAAGAGAACGTTAATTATTATGCCGGAAACGCTTCTTTGGCACTGGAAGAGACAACTCTAGATTTGGATGCTCCAACACTGGCAAGCAAAACACACAACAGCATTACGATAAATGCAGTCACTGCCTCAACCATGGAAACAGTTGAATACGCCATAAGCACATCAAACATAGCACCTGCAAGCGGTTGGCAAACAGGGCTTACATTGACCGGGCTTGCGCCAAGCACAACACACTATATTTTTGCTCGCATAGCAGGTGATATAAACACAGCGTCTTCTCCGCTGGAAATTACAACCTTCCAGCAAAACAACTGGATTGACGAAGCCGATTATAGCTGGTATCTATATACGCTGTCAGAATTCACAATAACAACTCCCGAACAGCTGGCTGGCTTGGCGTACATAGTCAACGAAGGGCACGAAAGTTTCTCCAACAAAAAAATAATGCTAGGAAACGATATTTCGTTAAACAACACAGATAGCTGGCAAGACTGGGCAACAGCAACATTCGCAGAAATCAAGCTATGGACTCCGATAGGAACAGCGGCAAATCCGTTCAAAGGCACTTTTGAAGGCAACGGCTTTACCGTCAGCGGAATTTACATCGACAACACAAATGACAATCAAGGATTGTTTGGTGTTGCGAGTGGCGGAAAAATAGAGAAACTCGGCGTTGTTGCTTCGTATGTCAAAGGCAACAATAATGTCGGAGGATTACTAGGAAACGGCAACACTGCAATTCAATATTGCTACTCCATGGCAAATGTTGCTGGAGCATCAAATATCGGCGGCTTGGCGGGAAACAGAGGCTCAGGCGCAATTACGCAAAGTTACGCCACAGGAAATGTGACAGGAACTTCCAATGTCGGAGGATTGACAGGTGGCGGAACAGGTACAATTACAGGCAGTTATTACAATTCGGAAACTCTTGGCGGCGGATCTAACGGCTTTGGAAGAACAACAGCTCAAATGAAAACTCAGTCTAGTTACATTGGTTGGGATTTTGCAACTCCAATTTGGAAAATAGACAGTAAAGCGAACGATGGCTATCCGTATTTGCATACGTTAACCGCCTGTTTGGCAGAAGGCAAAGTTTGGGAGAACAGTATATGCCGTGACAAAACGCCTGCGGAAGTTTGCACTGAATCCGGCGACAACTGGGTAAACGGCCAGTGCAAGAGCGATGCTCAAATTGCGCAAGAAGCTTGCTTGGCAGAAGGCAAAGTTTGGGAGAACAGCACATGCCGTGACAAAACACCTGCGGAAGTTTGTACCGAATCCGGCAACAACTGGGTAGATGGCCAATGCAAGAGCGATGCTCAACTTACGCAAGAAGCTTGCTTGGCAGACGGCAAGATGTGGGAGAACAGCATATGCCGTGACAAAACGTCTGCGGAAGTTTGTACCGAATCCGGCAACAACTGGGTAAACGGCCAATGCAAGAGCAATGCTCAACTTGCGCAAGAAGCTTGCTTGGCTGAAGGCAAGGTGTGGGAGAACAACCAATGCACAACGCCAATTCGTCAGCTGCAAATTATTACAGCAAACATAACTGCAAAAGCTATAGGCAACACAATAATCCTCCAAAACGTCCCAAAAGACGCAAAAGTGGAAGTGTACAATTTGAAAGGAAGGCAAGTGTATTCAGCAAATTCTGAAAATTCTAAAATTCTGGTTCAGACAAAAGGATTGTATATTGTGAAAGTAGGAAAACAAACTTTGAAAATTATGGTGAGGTAAAACATCTGAACCCCGATTTGTGTCTGTTGCGCAACTAATTTTCCTGTTTTTGCCTTTGTTTTTTCATCATTTAATCTTTTGAATGATTCGCAATTATATTCAGGGTAAGGCTCGCCTTACTCCTACGAAATGCCGATAAACATCGTATTTGTCCCACATATTTATGCAATATTGTTTTGAACCGTGGGGTAGGGGCATGAATCAAATTTACCAACTTGCTACAGCTAAAGAATATGGTGGCAAATTGCTTGTTATAACTGTGATTAATCCGGTTTCAGGATTGTAGATTTTTAAGCCTTCAGCACCCAAACCTCTATCTCCGATAAAAAGCTTTTTTGTCACTTTGTCAAAAAATATACCGCCAAAAGAATCCGTTATATTCGGCAATGCTTCTCCAACTGTTTTGCTGCTTATATTCACAGGTTTAACAGGCTCCCTTCCAAAATCTTCATAAACGCTAACATACAGAACTTGGTTTGCTTCGTCTAAGGCAATATGATTAATCCCTCCTCCAAGCATGGTACCTGTAACTAGAATCTCCGATGTTCCCGTTTTCAAATCCACAACTTCAACGCCGGCATTGCCAAAAGATAAATTATACCAATCATCAGGCGAAGAAACATAAAGTTTTCCGTTGCCTAAAGCGCTGTTCTGCGGATTATAGAAATTCAATTGAATTGTGTCTATAACAGTTTCCGTGCTTGCCTTTATGCGAATCAAAAGGCCAGGTTTCGTTGCTCTGAAATTTTCCAATCTTTGCGCAATAACAAGCAAAGTGTCTCCACTGGCTTTAATGGAAGCGGCATTGGCCTCTGTTATCGGCAAATTTATTTTGCCGTCCAGTGCGCACGTGGCAGGATTGAATATTTGCGCATAATCCAAATCATACAGAGCTATGTATCCTTTATTGCCAACAACAGCGATTTCGTAAGGATTTGATAAATCTTCCAGCCGGGTTTGTTTTATAAGTGTTTTATCTCCGATTTTGTCTGCCTGCATACAAGATAAAATATTGGTGGCACCAAAATTTTTGCGTTCCAAAACAAATATATCTTTGCCGTTTGCAAAAATTTTTGAATCCTGGTCGAATAAAAGTTCGCCGGACGAAAGGCTTGCGGAGTCAATGTTCATCCAACGGAGCTGTCCTGTTGCATAATCGCTTGTGAAATTCAAAAGCAAAGAATTACTTTCGGAACTTGAAGATGAAACTTCCGTTTCATTACTATTTGAGCATGCAAACAATGCTGCTGAAATTGCGAGAAGCAAAGAGATTCTTTGGAACATGGTTCTACCTCGGAACAAAAAACTGCAAAGCACCTTATGGAGCTTCACCCCCCGGCAGGTTTTCCGGCTTCGGTTTTTACATATGCTTCTGCACTTGCTTTTGCCGTTACGGTAGCGGGACTGCTCTTGGATTGCACAAGATTGCCCTGATGGGATAGGAGTAATTTAGATTATTTTTTCAAAAAGAATGTAAAAAATCCTTGTACATCAAACTAGGTTGTATTCCTTCATTATTTTGGTATTTTCTATATTACTCATTATGCAGAATCAATCCCTTAAAATGACTCAAGCAGAAAGAGATGCAAACCTAATGCTTGTGGTTGCCGTAGAGGAATATTCCCAAAAATATAATCTTGCTCCGCAAGACACATTAATTTTGTTTACGCAAAATAATATTAACCATTTAATTCGCAAGAACTATGGAGCCTTGCATACTCAAGATTTAGACGAGAGTTTTCATTTTGCGGAAGATATTTTGGCTAGGAAGCTGAAATGAAACTGTATCACGGCTCAAATTGCTTGTTTGAAAAAATAGACTTGACAAAAGCCAGAGATAAAAGAGATTTTGGCAAGGGATTTTACACAACAACAATAAAAGAGCAGGCGGTATCTTGGGCAGAAGTAATTTTTGACCGCTACGGCGGAGAAGGCAAATTTGTTTATGAATTTACTTTTGAAATAAATAACGATTTGAAAATCAAGAAATTCGCAGAAGCAAATAAGGATTGGCTGGAATTTGTAACCACCAACAGAAGCATAGGCGAAACGCAACACGATTTTGACATAGTAATTGGCCCTGTCGCAAACGATAAAACCAACCGAACAATCGCACTTTATATCGCAGGTATTTATACAGCGGAAATGGCTTTGGATTTATTGAAATATAATAATTTGAATGACCAAGTTAGTTTTCATACCGAAAAGTCTCTTTCTTATTTAACATTAACCTGGCAAGAGAAAAATGCAAACTAAGTATTTATACAAAGGGCAAGATATAACAACTGATATTTTATTCAAGATAGAGCATATAGTTTCTATTATTGCAGAAAAAGAAAAAACCTCATTTGACAAAGCGTATCTTAAATTTTTGGATTCCAATACATATAAGCTTTTGCAAAAAACGAACTGCCTGATGTGGGCAGAAAGTGCAGAATTTATTGTGGATGAGTATTATAGAGAACTTTGATTGGGTAAGATAGTAAATTTAAAATGCATGCGAATAACTCACGCTGAATGTTCTGCCCGGAGTTGGTATGGCATCATATATATGTTCATGCTCGCCTCCAGTCAAGTTTCTTGCATAAAAGGATATTTTTGTTTTGCCGGTTGGCTTATAGCTGAGCATGGCATGGTAAAATGCATTTCCGGGAATTTCTTTTTTCTGCGCTCTGTCTCGGTAAATCAGGGAATGCGCTTCCCCTTCCAATGAAAGTTCAAAAGAATATGGGAAAATGAAAAGCAGGGAACTGTAGTATTGCTCTTTTGGCTCGTTTGGCAAATCATCAGGATCTTGTATAGTTGCGTTTGTGTTTATTTTCAGCCATTTGAAAAGCTCGACAGAAAGCTCGCCTTCAATTCCATAAACTTTGCCCTCTTTTTCATGGTTGAACGGTTTTGACCACTGCCCGCTTTGACGATAATATATGCGGTCTCTTATGCGGTTTGCGAAAAAAGCCGCAGAAGCTTTGGTCTTTTTTGATTTGTAGCAGAGCCCTATTTCTGCCTGTTCGCCCTGTTCTGCTTTCAAATCCGGATTTGATAAAATTCCAAAACCCGTGCTGAACAATTCAAAAACAGACGGGTCTCTGAAATAGTGCCCAACGGCAAAAAAAACATTTTCAAAATCCACAGATACTCTTCCGGAGTTCAAATTTTGCATTCTTTTTTTAAATGTGCTGTCAACTGATGAAGAAACATCCGAGAAAATTCCGCTTTCATGTTTTTGCATGCTGAATCTGGAGGCAGCATTTGCAGTTATGCTAAAAAAATCTGCCGGAGCAAAAGTTCCGGCAAAAGAACCTTGAGCAACCGAATTTGAAAGTTCGTAATTCGGATACATTGTGCTGTGGTTTCTCGATTCCAAGTACTGGTAATTCACATAAGCGTGAAATTCTGTTTTTATAATTGAATTTTCCAAATATAACGAGCCTTGCCCGCCGCCGTTTTTTGTTAACAACCCTATTTCCGTCAGTTGGTTGCGCTCTCCGTAATTTAACACATCAAGCGTGCGATGCCACTTGCTTACGCTATTTTCCGCGCCGGCAAAGCCTAGAAGCCCAAAATCAAGATTCTCGTTCTTAGGCAAAATTTCAAAGCTCGCAGTCACAGAATTGTTCGCTGAATTTGCAATTCGTGTTTCCTGCTCTTCGCGACCGGGAATTCCGCCTGCCTCGGAGTTATGCTCTATTCTTAAAATATTATTTCTTTTGCCTACAAAAGTGAACGAGTGGACACCGGATGTTTGCGTGTATTCCGCATTTTTTTTCTTTGTCCAAAAATCGTCTTCTGTTATGTATGAGGTGCCGTTGCGGTTAAGGTATGTAAAATTGTTGTCTGAGGCTCTGTGGCTTATGTTGCTTGTCCAAAGCACGGAATCTGTTAACGGAGCGCCGGCCTGCATTGAGAGAAACCTGCTGTTGTAGCTTCCGTAAGAAGCGTAAAATTTGCCGCCTTTTGCCGCTGCGTCTTTTGAAACCAGGTTTATAACGCCGCCCATCCCGTTTGCTGCGAATTTTGCCGGAATATAGCCTTTGTAAATTTCAATTCTTTCATATTTGTTCAAATCTATCGCGCCCAAGTTTGCCTCTCCAATGCTTTGCAAAAGCACGCCGTCTATGGCAATGGCAATCTGGTTCCCTTGCATTCCTCTTATCGATATGCTTTGAAAGCTTCCCATTCCGCCTTTTTGCCTGGTTTGTATTCCGGCGCATGTAGCGAGTATGTCTGCCAAGGACATGTTTTTGCCTTCCCACTCGGAACTTTCTATTTCAACCACGCCATTGCCGCTTTCCGTTTCTGTGCCAAAAACATCGCTTGCAGGCAAAACCGAAATAACAGGCTCTGCGGCTATGGAAAGCGAACAGCAGAGGAATAGGCCTTTAATCATTGTTCTCCTTCGGAACGCAGTTGCAAAGCTCCTTATGGAGCTTCACCCCCCGGCAGGTTTTCCGGCTTCGGTTTTTACACATGCTTTTGCATTTGCTTTTGCCGTCACGGTAGCGGGACTGCTCTTGGATTACACAAGATTGCCCTGATGGGATAGGGGTAATATAGAAAACTTACGTTACGGATGGCGGTTTTCTATATTTTTCTCAATGTTCACCCGCATTCTATTCCTTTTTTGCCTTTTTCTCTTGTGCGCTGCGCAGGCAAATGATCCTGAGTCTAAAATGGCCTTTTGGGATGGCAAAAATAAAATGCTGCGGGGGATTGCTATTGGAAATGGCGTGTGGAGCGCAAATGACGTTAACCTCGGTTGCAACGATTCTGCCGATTATGCTAAAATAAAAATGCTGGGATTCAATGCGGCACGCTTTTACTTGAGCTACAAGTTTTTTGAAAACGATGCGTCTCCCTATTCCTACAAACAAAGCGGCTGGAATTTTCTGAACAGGAATTTGGAGTTCGCAAAAGCAAATGGAATAAAATTCATTTTAAATATGCACGTCCCGCAAGGCGGCTTTCAATCCAACGGCGAAGGAGCGGCGTTGTGGGACAATGAGGAAAACCAAAAACGCTTAATAGCTCTGTGGAGAGAAATAGCAAAACGCTACGCAAAAGATACCACCGTAGCCGCTTACGATATACTCAACGAACCCGTTGTCAGCAAAGATAAATCCCAATGGCAAAAGCTTGCGCAAAGAATTGTAAACGCAATACGGGAAGTCGATACCGACCATCTTATTTTGGTAGAGCGCATGAATGCGATAATTCCTGGAAATTATTCAAACGATGCTGAAATGAATTATATTTTTATAAACGACCCGGTAAATAAATGGGGGCTTACATTTCATTTTTATTCTCCAATAGAATACACGCATCAATATGCCAGTTGGGTAGAGCATTTTAAAAATACTGATGGCGGCAGGTACCCGGATCCGAGGATTGGCCGAGACAAGGCAGCTTTGGCAAAAGAGGTTGATTCTTATTTGAAAATAGCGCAGGAGAAAAATTTGCCGGTATATCTTGGAGAATTCGGAGTCATTGAATTCGCTGTGAATCCGGAAAAAGGCGGCGTAACATGGATTTCCGATATGCTGGATATTTTGAAATCGCATAGCGTGTCCTACACATATCACGCATGGGTTGACGGCTCTTTTGGCGTAAAAGACAACGCTACTCTTGAGAATTTATTTAAGAACAAATTTATGATGCGAAGATGAATTAAAACACGCTCACTCCAATCTGCGCAGTCCAAGGATGCCCATTCATCTTTTTTGCATATTCAAGCAAACCGAAATGCCCTCTAACACCCAATAAAATATTGTTTCTTATCTTAATTCCTGTGCCAACGCTTGGGCCAAACGCAAGAATATTCACATCGGGCTTTTTAAGTTCGTTGCCTTGGTAAAGCTTGGCATAAAGATTCGCGCCAACTTGAGGGCCTGCCTCCACATAAGCACGCCCAATGCTAAAACGCATCAAAATCGGAAGCTCCAAAGAATGCAGAATAACTCCGGCTTCGTACAGATCGTCACTGTCCATTCCTGTTTTTAGCACTAAATAACCTTTTGCCTGATACAAAGTGTATTGCAGCTCAGGCACAATGCTGAAAAATTCATTGGCTTCAAAAGCAAAGACCAGGCCTGCGCTTGCCGAAAAATTCGGATAAAGCCTGATTGCGTTGGGGCCAAAAGCAAGGGACTGAATTGCCTTATGGCCACGCAAAGCACTAGCTCCCAATCCTGAGCGAATGCCAAAATCCTGGGCAATGCCAATGCTTGCCGCAAACAGCAAGGCTATAATTGCTTTTCTCATTTTCCCTTCTCCATCATATGTTCCTTGGCCAAAAGCGCAATGCCTATGGCTCCCATTTCGCCGGGACGCTCCGGACGAATTGGCGTTAAACCCGTGTACTGCTCAAAAGCACGCAAAACGGCATCGTTTTTGAATGTGCCGCCCTGCACCACAACTTTTTTGCCCAAAGAATCCAAATTTCTCAAACGAATGACTTTTGTAAAAACATTGTCTATTATTGAACGGCAAATTCCGGCTATTATGTCTTCAGGTTTTTTGCCGTCTCGCTGCTCCGTTATAATAGAACTGTTCATAAACACAGTGCAACGGCTTCCAAGCTTTGATGGATTTTTGGAACGAAACGCCATTTCCGCGATTTGCTCCATTTTAATGCCAAGGCTGCGAGCATAAGTCTCTATAAACGAACCGCAGCCGCTCGAACAAGCTTCATTCAAAATTATGCCGGTTACCACTCCGCTCGCCACAGAAATAGCCTTCATGTCTTGCCCGCCAATATCCAAAATAAAACTCACGTCCGGGCATATTTTTTTTGCGGCTTTTGCGTGGGCAACTGTTTCCACAGTATGGTAATCCGCTCTTAGAGCGCGGTAAAATAAAAGCTCGCCGTAACCGGTTGTTCCAACGCCCAAAATTTCCAGCTTTGCGCCGGCTTCTTTGTAACGCTCGTTAAGCTGAACAAGCGCGCTTCTCAGCACAACAAGAGGATCGCCCTGATTGCCGGAATAAAAACTGTCTATAACCTCTTCGTTTTCGTTTAGCAACACGAATTTTGTGGTTGTACTGCCTGCGTCTATGCCCAAATATGCTTTTACAACCGAGCCTCTTTCCGGTTGCTCGTAGTTGCCGTCAAAAAGAGGGTATCTTTTTGCAAACTCATTTTTCTCTGCTTCATCTTTAAAAAACGGCAAAGATCTTTCCTCTTCCTTTTTTTCTTTTCCTGCGGAAAAATGCTCAAGGGCGTAAAGACTTTTTTCCTTGCTGTAACAGTTTTTTCTATCCTTATAAATTGTTCCGGCAGAAAGCGCCGCGCCCCACGCAACCAAAACTTCCGAATGCTTGGGCACCAGAACCTGCGAACTTAAAATTCCCAAACGTTGCTGAAACACCCCCACAAGCGAAGGGTTAAAAGTCAAAGGGCCGCCCTCAAAAAGCACAGGCGGCTTAATCTCCATTCCTTGCGCAAGGCCGCCTATTGTCTGCTTTGCAATAGCATGGAAGCTAGAAAGGGCAATGTCTTCTTTGGCAACGCCCTGATTCAAAAGAGGCTGTATATCGGTTTTCGCAAAAACTCCGCATCTGCCGGAAATCTCATATACCTTTTCGCCTTTTGAAGCATAGCTTTCAAATTCCTCTGTTTTTACACGCAAAAGCTCTGCGACCTGGTCTATAAAAGCACCGGTTCCGCCTGCGCACACGCCGTTCATCCGCATATCGCTGGCAAGGAGTTTTCCGGTGGTTTTGTCTTTTTCAAAAAATATAACTTTCGCGTCTTGCCCGCCAAGCTCTATGGCAACTCTGGCTTCAGGATGCATTTCGCGCACGGCCAAAGCATTTGCAACAACTTCCTGAACAAAAAACGCTTCCGCTTTTTCTGCGAAAGGCTGTCCGCCAGAGCCGCAAAAAGAAACTACAAAGTCTTTGCCGTCAAACAGGGAGTGAGCCTCGCTGAGCAGAGAGCTAACCGTTTTTGCCTGCATGGCGTTATGCCTTTGGTAGCGGCTATGCAACAGCTCTCTCGTCTCCGGATTTACAACGGCGATTTTAACTGTAGTGGAACCAACATCAACGCCAACCCACAGTTCGCTATGTGACATATTTTCTCCATGCAGATTTTTTCTCTAAAAACACATCGTAAAGAACAGCCGTTAAAATCGCAAAAAACACCGCTGCCACGCCTCCCGCCAAAACAATCAATCTTCTCTTTGGCTTGGATTTTTCAATGGGTTTCATAGGAATGTCTATAACATCCAAAACCGGCATATCGCGCGCTTCTTCTATCTTCGCAAGCTCATACTGCTTTTGCAGTTGAATCATAATCTCCTGGTTCATCAAAACATCCCTTTGCAGCCTTGAATCTTCCAATTGATCGGTAGGGTCAATGCGAAGCCTGTTGTTTTGCCTAAACGAGCGCAAAACCTCTTCTGCCTTATTAAGGCTTTCTTTAACCTCAGAAAGTCTTTCTTCGGTGAATTTTCTGTTTTCCGATGCTTTAAAGTGCATTTTATTCAGCAAAATATCATTGAGTTGCTTGAATACGAAATTATTCACGTCATAAGAAACCTGCGGGTCTTCAAACTCCGTGGCAAGCGTTATCACTCCGCTTTTTTTGTCTTGGCTAAAAACTATATAGCCGCCTTTTTTAAGGGCATCCAGCATGCCGTATTCCAGCCGTATTTGCCAGTCTTCCTGTGTGGTATCGGGTTCAATTTTCCACAGGGTTTGCAATGTAACCGGAGTTGATGTATCCGGCAGGGCAAGCGAAACCTTCCACTTCTCCGCTAAAATTGATTGCAGCATGTAGTTGGATAATATAATATCGCTCAAATACGCAGAGGGGTCATCGGTTTTTGAGCTGGAAACCCCGGCGAGGGCCGCAAGGGCGTTTAAGCTGCCGCTTTGCGAACCGCCTGATGTTTGATAAATAATTTTTGCGTTTGTTTTATAAAAAGGGGTTGATAAAAGCGCAATGGCAAACGCAAGGCCTGAAACCAAAATAAATACAACAACCGCCGCAACCTTGTGCTTCAAGGTACGTTTTATTATCGAAAACACTAACTCAAGCAGGTCAATCTCTTCTTCTGCTTCCGGTTCTTTTGACATAAGGAGAATATAGAAAACAATGTATTTTCTATATTTACCTTACATGATTTCGCCTCTTTATATTCAGATTTTGGCTGCCGTGCTGTTTTGCCTTGGCATTGCCGTGGTTATTTCCAAAAGGAACATATTTTTTGCCTTTTTGGGGCTAGAGCTAGCCATAAACGCCGCAAACCTAAGTTTTATTGGATTTTCAAAAAGTTTGCCCTCGCTTCAAAGCGTGGCTGGGCAAATCGCGCCTATTTTCGTTATAGCCATTGCCGCTGCCGAAGCCTGCATTGGCCTTGCGATAGTGGTTTTGATTTTCCGCAACCAAGAAACAATTGATTCCGATGAGTATTCGCAAATGCAAGGTTAAAAGGAGGAAATATGTCCGGACATTCAAAATGGGCTACGATTAAACGCAAAAAAGCAAAAACCGATGTTGGCAGGGCAAAGGCCTGGAACAAACTTATTAAAGAGATATCCGTTGCCGCAAAAATGGGCGGCGGAAATCAAGACGCAAACCCACGCCTTAGAGCGGCTATACTCAAAGCCAAGGGGCAAAGCTTGCCAACGAAAAACATTGAAAGCGCAATAGCAAAAGGCATTGGCGGAAGCTCCGGCGCAAACATGGAAGAGCCTATGTACGAGGGTTATGGCCCAAGCGGTTGCGCAATTCTGGTGCAGTGCCTAACCGACAACCGCACTCGTTCAGTCGCAGATGTGAGAAATATCTTTGGCAAGAACGGCGGAAACATGGGCGAGCAAGGCTCCGTAGCCTGGACCTTCAAGCACAAAGGCATTATAGTCATAGACGCTGCCGCTTATCCGGAAGACAAAGTGATGGACTTGGTTCTGGAAGCCGGCGCAACCGATATGAGCACTCAGGACGAAGTTCACGAAATTGAAACTTCCCCCGAATCTTTTGAGTCTGTGACCAAGGCTTTGGAAAATGCGAAAATAGAAATGCTCTCTGCCGAGCTAACTTATGTTCCTGAAAACACTGTGAAGCTTGAGGGCGAAGATGTCCAAAAACTGCTGCGAATAATTGAAAAACTGGAAGACAACGAAGACGTGCAGGATGTTTACCACAACGCAGAATTGCCTGAGGAAGAGTAACTTCCTCATATCAAGCTAAAAGGTAGAAACGAGGTTAAAACTTATCCAGCTTGTGCAACTTTGGCGTTTTGCGGAGGTAGCGGAAGCCTATCCGGTTTGTACTTCTTATCTCTAGTTTTTGTTTAGGTTCTGAACATTTCCATTCCGTTGC
>WQTK01000294.1 GCA_009786285.1 Candidatus Fibrimonadales bacterium
GGGTAAAATACTGAACAAATGTACAGTATTTAGCCATTCCTAAGGAACGAAAATCGTACCCCAAACCCTGCACCGAAGGCTTGCCAAAACGTATTCTGGGAACCTGCGTTGCAAGCTCGCCAAACCTATTTTCGCAGAAATTTGCCATATTAGAAGGAAATATAGAAAAATGCGTAGGCGCACGTTGAAAATGCAAAATTTGCCTTAAAATATCACACAAAATGGACATTTTCTGTAAATTTGACCAGAATTTACTATATTAATAATAGAACATTGGAGGGTATAAAATGTTTACTAAAAATTCGTTTTTATCTGGAATTTTAATTCCCGTATTTCTTGTTTTCTCCTGTACAGGAGGAAGTAACGGTTCTAGTTCGGAAGATGAAAATTCGTCATCAAGCGATTTAGAGCTAAGCAGCAGCTCAAGCAGTTTGCTACCTAGCAGTTCCAGTAGCGGCTTGGCACCTAGCAGCTCCAGCAGCAGTTTGACGCCCAGCAGTTCCAGTAGCAATTTGCTACCCAGCAGCTCCAGCAGCAGTTTGGCACCTAGCAGTTCCAGCAGCAGTTTGGCACCCAGCAGTTCCAGCAGCAGCTTGGCGCCCAGCAGCTCCAGCAGCAGTCTGGCACCCAGTTCCAGCAGCCTTGCGCCCAGCAGTAGTTCACTGTTTAGCCCTTTTACAGACAAAGCTGCAATAGACGCTGAAATAAATGCAAATTGGCAACGCTTGGGTTATGCATCAAAACCTTCAAAAGTTATAGCTCTGAGCTTTGACGATGGTCCTTGCGCCCAAACGCAAAATTTGCTTGCTGCGCTGGCAAAAAAAGAAGTAAAAACCACATTCTTTTTGATAGGGCAAAACATAACAAACAACTTAGCGGCGGCACAAGCCATGTATGCGGCTGGGCACGAACTTGCGAACCATTCGGACGGCTATAGCGCAAACCCAAATCAAAAAAATGTGCAAGACTGCTCGGATAAAATCAAAAATATCACCGGCTCAAATCCAACGCTTTTCCGAGCGCCCAGCGTTGACTACGCAGGCGGAGCCGTTGACAACGTTTGCAAGGCCTTGAATTTGCCCATGATAGACGTCAGTTGCTGGAGCAATGACTATAACGGCATAAATTCAACTCAAATCAGAAGCAATGTAAAAGCTTGCGCCGGAGACGGCAAAATAGTGAATCTCCACGAGTTCAACACCGCAACAGGCAACAATGCGGCGGGAGTAGAAGGGCTTATTGACGATTTGCGAGCCGCAGGCTACTGGATTTTACCGGTTGGGCAAATGGCTGCGTATAAAAACAAAACTCTAGTCGGAGGGCAAAAATATTCAAGTTTTTGATTTCTAAATTATATCCATTTGAAAGCTTTATTTTTGCCAATATGTTTGTGTTCCCTTGCTCTTGCCGATGAAGCTTCTGAGGCAGAGCAATTTTCCGATACCGGACGCATTCTGCCGGTATTTCAAGACGGAAAATATTCAAATCCGTTTCCAATAGACTCTTCTAAAGTTTCGCAATCGCGCAAAATAAACATTTTCAAACTTTTGTTCAGAACTAAAAGCAGCAACTCAAAGCCCGATAAACTGTTGCCTGCGCAATACGCAGATGTAAAAAAAGCTTTTCCCGAGAAACAAAACGGCTTGCATATAACATGGCTTGGACATTCCAGCCTGCTTGCGCAAATAGACGGCGTGCGCATACTGATAGATCCGGTTTTCACAAACGAAGTCTCTCCGGTGCCCCTGCTCAGAAGCGTACGGCGCTTTCAGAAAGAAGCCCCGGTTAGCGCAGACGAACTCCCTTTTATAGACGCTGTTTTTATTTCGCACGATCATTACGACCATTTAAGCGCAGAAACGATCATCGACCTTGCCCCAAAAGTCGGTTATTTTTTAATGCCTGCCGGCGTAGGCTCTCGTTTTAAAACATGGGGAATAGCGCCCGAAAAAATTCGCGAATACACTTGGTGGCAAGAAGGAACCATACAGGGCAAATCCAGCCAAACCCTGCGCTTTGTTTGCACACCCGCTCGCCATCGTTCAGGCCGCAGCCTGTTTGGAGGCAACACAACCTTGTGGGCATCTTGGGTTTTGATAGGTTCTGAACACAGGCTGTTCTATAGCGGCGACACAAGCTACGGCTTGCATTTCAAGCAAATAGGGCATCATTACGGGCCATTTGATGTAGCGATTATTGAAAATGGCCAATACAATGTGATGTGGCCAAATTCCCATCTTTTTCCTGAAGAAGGCGTTCAAGCTAATCTGGATTTGCATGGAAAATACATGCTGCCGGTGCATTGGGGCAGCTTTGAGCTATCCACCCACGACTGGCGCGAGCCTATTGAGCGTGTAACCCGTGCCGCAAAAGAAAGAGGAGTTTTATTGCTAACTCCGCAAATAGGCGAAACTCGGAGTTTCTGGTAATTATAGTAAACATCCCGAAAGACGCAAAAATCGATGTTTATAATTTACTTGGAGAGCGTGTTTACAGTAGAGACGCGATGCATCGCGTCTCTACAAAAGGCGAATTGCGAATCGAGGTTCACACAAAAGGGCTGTACATTGCGAAAATAGGCAACCAAACGCTGAAAATTATGGTGCGGAGAAATGTCTGATATTTTTTGTATATTATTCAATATGTCTATTTTGGAAAAAAATTGGCCTTTGGTAAAGGAGATGACGGAACGGCTTAAAGAGTTGAAGCCTTATAAGGTTATTTTATTCGGTTCCTATGCTAAAGGCAACCCAACAGAAGATAGCGACCTTGATGTGCTGGTTATTCTAGATTCCAATGATTTTGTTAAAAGCTTTAAAGAAAAAATGGAAAGAAAAATGCGTATTTCAAAAATGCTATTGGAAATAAATTATAAAATAGCGATGGATATTCTTGTTTATTCTAAGATTGAATTTGAATATTTAAAAGAAAAAAATAATTTTTTCATAAAAGAAATTGAAAAAACGGGAAAAATTCTTTATGGAAGATGATTTAAAATCATGGGTATTTTTTGCAGAAAATGATATAATATCGGCAAAAGAATTGCTTTATAACCCTAGGCTAACTGGCGAAGTTGCCTTTCATTGCCAGCAAGCTATTGAAAAATATTTTAAAGCTTATTTATTGAAATATAATAAACAAATCCCTAAAATTCACGATTTGCTGAAATTATACGGAGAAGTAAAAAAGATACAAGATTGGGGTTTGGAAGAAGAAATGTTAATTACCATAAGGAATTTATATACGGAATCTTGTTATCCTGGAGATGAGTTAGTAAAACCGGAAGGTTCTTTGCCTACAGAAGAAGAAGCCAAGTCTTATTTGGAATTTGCTGAAAGAGTAGAATCAGCTTTCAAATCTTTTAATCACGCCTCCTCCCGCAACTCGCCAATGGCAAAATCCACGCCTACACAACAGGCAACACAATAATCCTCCAAAACGTCCCAAAGGACGCAAAAATCGGCAAATCGGGGGTGTCGGGGTTCTGATAGAAGAAATTCGGTTTTCGCATTTTCTATATTATATTTCGTTTTAAAAGAGGAATTTAACATGTTTGGATTGTTTTCCTGCGATATAGGCATAGATCTTGGCACCGCCAACACCTTGGTTCACGTGGCGGGCAAAGGCATTGTTATAAACGAGCCTACAGTTGTCGCGGTAGATAGGAAAAGTGAAAGGGTTACTTATATTGGCGCAGAAGCCAAAAAAATGCTGGGACGCACACCAGACGAAATTGTAGCCGTACGCCCGATGAAAGACGGCGTTATAGCGGATTACCACTTGGTTGAGGCCCTGCTTCAATACTTTATAAGCAAAGTTCAAAGATACCCGCTGTTCCTGGTTAAGCCAAGAGTTGTTGTGGGCGTTCCGTCCGGCATAACAGAAGTGGAGAAAAGAGCCGTTCTGGATGCTACCAGAGCCGCAGGAGCAAGAGAAGTCCACTTGGTGGCAGAGCCTATGGCTACGGCTATCGGCATGCAAATCCCTGTAGCAGAGCCATCTGGCCACATGGTGATAGACTGCGGCGGCGGAACCTCGGAAGTCGCGGTGATTTCGCTTGGCGGCTTGGTTTGCAAATCTTCCGTGCGAGTTGGCGGAGACAAAATGGACAATGCTATTGTGAGCTATTTGAGACGTACCCACGGGCTTTTAATCGGCGAATCCATGGCCGAAGACGTCAAAAAGAAAATAGGCTCTGCGCATCCGCTGGAAAAAGAGCTTGAAATGGAAGTCAAGGGTAGAGACTTGGCTGCCGGCATTCCTCGCACAATTGTTGTGAAAAGCGAGGAAATCAGAGACGCATTGAGCGAATCGGTTCTGCAAATCGTTGAGGCGGTCAAAAAGGCTTTGGAAAGCTGTCCACCGGAACTCTCAGCGGATATCCTTGACAAAGGCATAATAATGGCCGGAGGCACAAGCCAGTTAATGGGCTTGGATGCGAGGCTCCGCCACGAAACAGGGCTGCCGGTAAGCGTTATAGACGATGCTCCGCTGTGCGTATGCAAAGGCACTGCCAAAATATTGGAAAGTTTGGATTATTATCGCAATTGTAAAGTTCTTATGGCATCTTCCGTTTAATGAAGTTATTTAAGTATATAGTGAGATTATGCAAATGGGCGCGCGGGGCACTTGTGTTTGCGTTGTTTGTTTGCGTCTCTCTATATATGCAGCTTGTACAGGTTAAGCACAAGCAAAATATTGTCGATGCCATTTTTTCAAGCGTTTTTTATTTGCCGCAGTCCGTTGTGTCATATGTTGCGCACATAGGCAATTTGAGCAAAGAAAACACTATTTTGAAAAAAGAAAACGCTAAATTGAAATTGGAAGTGGATTTAACAAAGGAATACGCCATAGAAAACGAAAGGCTTAAAAAGCTTTTGTTTTTTGAAAACCAATGGGATTATCCCATTGTTTTAACGCAGATAATAGGGCATAACCCTGGGCCATACATGACAACGGTTGTTGTGAACAGCGGCATAGCAGATTCCATCTTTTACGGAATGCCGGTATTCACCACCAATGGCTTGGTGGGCAAGGTATCCAAAGTACATTCCGGCCATTCAATGGTGCAGCTTCTCTCCGACCCTAATTCCAGAACCTCCGTTATATCGCAACGCTCCAGAGAGCAGGGAACGGTATTTTCAAGAGACAACGCAGAAATGCAAATTCAAATATCCAGCTACGCAGACCTCATTACCGGAGATACGCTCGTGACTTCCGGGCTTGGCGGAATTTATCCCAAGGGCATTCCTGTTGGAGTTGTCACAAAGCTGGAAAAAAGCAATTCGGAGGTTTTAAGCTACGGCAGCATTGAATTGCTGCAACACATCGAATCTTTGGAAGAAGCTTTTATAATTCAGAAAAACACAGACTGGATAGTATGGGAGGCGGAGTAATATGCTTAAATTTATCCTTTACGCATTCATGTTTTTCGTAATGGCAATTTTGCAAACGGTTATTGTTCCGCATATAAAAATAATGGATGCGTACCCGGACTTGCTTTTGATTTTAACGGTTATAACCGCGCTCAGGCACGGCTCTCTCGCCGGTTGCTTTATGGGCTTTATGTCCGGGCTTCTCTGCGATGTTTACGCACCTGTTGAATGGCTTGGCGCTTATTCGCTCGCTTATTGCATAGTTGGCTTTGCGCTTGGGCAAATAGAAGAGAGCTTTATAAATTTAAATTTGTTTCTGAAAATAGTAGTGCTTGTTTTGGCAGATTTTTTAAAAGACATAATATATTATTTTTCAATAGAAACAATAACAGACGACATTCCGAAAATAATATACTCGCTCTTCCTTCCAAAATCAATTTACACTGTTGTTCTCGGTGCTATTTTCTTTTATTTGCTGTCGCTTAAAACGGAAAAGAAAGTAGAGATATACAAACAGGGGTTATAATGCTTTCCAATTCCCAGCAGCCAGAAGAAATCAGATTGGAAATAAATTTGAAAACGCTTGTGTTTGCTTGCGTATGCGCTATTGTTTTTTTAATTTTAGCTTTAAGATTTTTGCAACTGCAATATTTTGAATACGACAACAACATGAAAAGAGCGGAAGAAAATCGCGTTCGCAAAATAGACATAAAAGCTAACAGAGGGTATATTCTGGATCGCAACGGAGTAATTCTGGTTCGCAACAGACCGTCTTACCAGATATCGCTTTTGTACAGCAACTTGAAAACCAACGTAGACTCCGTATTCAGCAGGCTTTTAAAAATAACAGACAGCAATGGGAAACGCTTGCTGGATTCTTCTGCGCTTGCGTTCTCCTTTGAAAAAGGCAGGTATCAAAGATTTAAATACCAAAGGCTTATAGAAGACGCATCGCTGGAGACGGTTGCTCTTTTTGAAGAACGAGGAGAGGACTTGCCCGGCATTGAAATTGTCGTGGAATCCAGAAGAGACTATCCCTTTGGTTCATATGGCTCCCACATATTTGGCTATACCAGCGAAATATCAGAAAAAGAGCTTGAAGCGCCGGAAAACTCCTACTATGTCATGGGAGATAGAATTGGCAAAAAAGGTTTGGAACTGAGCTATGAAAAAGAGTTCAGAGGCGAGAACGGATTCAGGTATGTTGAGGTAAACGCCATGGGACGTGTGATGGGGCCTGCGACCGGAACGCCTTTCATGCAAGCTGTTTCCGGAAACACCCTTGTAACCACAATAGACTGGAAATTGCAGGAAGTAGCAGAGGCGGCAATTCCCGAAGGATTAAAGGGGGCTGTTGTTGCGCTCAATCCTCAAAACGGCGAGATTTACGCAATGGTCAGCAGGCCGCCGCTGGATCCGAATATATTCTCTTTGGAAAAAAGAGAGCTTCACAAAGCGTGGGCCTCTGTGGCACTTGATTCGGCTAAGCCGCTCACGAACAGAGCCATAAGCGGAACGTATCCGCCGGCATCAGTTTTCAAGGTAATCACCTCGGCAGCCGGCTTGGACAATAATGTAATATCCGAGCACACCAAATATAAAACTTGCCTTGGAGGTTTTCATTTCGGAAACAGATACGCAAAATGCTGGCGCGGCGGCGGGCACGGAGTATTGAACGTAATAGGCGCTCTCAGAGAATCTTGCGATGTGTTTTTTTACCAGGCGGGTTTGGATATAGGCCACAGGAGAATTAGCGATATGAGCAGGCGCTTTGGGTTTGGCTCTGCGCTTGGAGTGGACATTCCGGGCGAGCGTTCCGGGCTTGTGATAGATTCTGCGTCTTATGAAAAATGGTTCGAGAAAAGAGGCTGGAAATGGAGCCAGGGAGAAATTTTGAATATTTCAATTGGCCAAGGTGCGCTTTTGGTAACCCCTTTGCAGCAAACAGCCATGATAGGCGCTATCGCATGGGGCCAAGGCTTGTATAAGCCGCATTTTTTAAAAGAAGTGAAAAGCCCGGAAGGAGAGCTGCTCAAAAAATTTGAACCGGTGAAAATAAGCGAGGGAAAAATTTCCGAGCAGACAAGGCAAGCTATACTAAAAGGCTTGGATGAAGTTGTAAATTCTCCGCGCGGAACCGGAAGGCGAGCCATTGTTCGCGGCATAAAAGTCGGCGGCAAAACCGGCAGCGCGGAAAATCCGCACGGAGACAAAACTCATGCGTGGTTTGCGGCAGTGGCTCCTCTGGAGGCTCCCGAAATAGCCGTGGGCGTGGTTTTGGAAAACGCAGGCGGCGGCGGAGCAATGGCCGCTCCCATAGCGCAGAAAATTTTGAATGCTTATTTTTATCCGGACACTTCGCGGAAGGTTCTAAAATGAAAAAAATGGATTGGTTGTTTATAGGCTCGCTTTTTTCCCTTATAGGAATAGGGATAGCGCTTGTATATTCCGCTACCAACAATACGGAACTGGCTTGGTACAAAACAGAATGGTTTAAACAAATCGCGCATTTTGCGATAGGCTTTTTAATAGCAGTGACCATAGTTTTTTTGCCGGCTAAATTTTGGAAAAACATAGCTTATGCCTTTTATGCTTTTTCCATTTTAACCCTGCTGTTTGTCATGGATTCCGGGCACGTGTCAAAGGGCGCAGGGCGCTGGCTTGATATTGCTGGGTTCAGGTTTCAGCCTTCGGAATTTGCCAAAATAGCATATTTACTCGCAAGCTCTCTTTGGCTTTCAAAACATAGAGTGAACATTGTGCAGCCAAAAACCCTGATTATTCCGGGGCTAATATTCATGGTTCCGTTTTTGCTGATTCTCAAGCAACCGAATTTAGGCACTGCGCTCGTTTTTACTGCTATGCTGCTAGTGCAGCTTTACTGGGCAGGTTTCAGGATTATCGATTTGTTTTTGTTTGTAAGCCCCGTGGCAAGCGTTATACTTTCCGCAGTCTCTGCGCTTTATTGGAATTTGTTGATAATATGCGTGTTCTTTATTTCAATAAAATTCAAATATCCTCTTTGGCTTATAATCCTGATAATGACGCTTGGCGTAGGTTCAGGCTACGTTAGCCAAATGGCGTGGCACTCAATGGAGGCTCACCAAAGGGACCGTATTTTAACTTTTATGGACCCAGACTCCGACCCTAAGCACAAAGGTTACCAGGTTATACAATCGCAGGTTGCCATTGGCAGCGGAGGCTTGTTCGGCAAAGGTTTTGGCGAAGGTTCGCAAACAAATTTGGCGTTTTTGCCGGAGAAGCACACTGATTTTATATTCAGCGTTTTGGGCGAGCAGTTCGGTTTTGCCGGAATATTTGTGACTCTCGCTTTGTTTTTCATATTGTTTTTGCGAAGTATTATGATCTGCCGTCTGCACACGGATGGCTTTGTGAACCTGGTTGTCGCAGGATCTACTACCATATTGTTTTTCCATACTTTTGTGAATGTAGCCATGACCATCGGCTTTATGCCCGTCACAGGACTGCCGCTCCCGTTTTTGTCTTATGGCGGCTCATTTGTGATTACCTGCATGATTCTTGTAGGCTTGCTGACAAATATGCGCTTGAAAGGAAAGGATATATACTGATGAAAAGCGACCTACTTTCCCTTGTGCTAAACGCAGGCAATCTTGCGCAAAAAGAAATCCTCAGGCACTGGCAAACCTCTCTGAACGTTGAATGGAAGGCAGACCAAACTCCGGTCACCATTGCAGACAAGAAAGCCGAAGAACTTGTGAGAAGCTTTGCGCAAAAAGAAACCCCCGAATTCGGATTTATAGGCGAAGAATTTGGGCAAGAAAACCCGGGCGCGGAATACCAGTGGGTGCTTGACCCGATAGACGGCACAAAATCGTTTATACATGGAGTTCCCTTGTTCGGAACTTTAATCGCGATACTTAAAAAGGGAACCCCGGTAGCAGGCTTAATTCAGTTGCCGGCCTTGAACAGCAAAATTTGGGCAACTGCCGGCGGAGGCGCTTTTGCGGACGATGGCAGAAGAATAGGAGTCTCGGATGTAGGCGAGCTTGAAAGCTCTTTGGTGCTTTCCGGCACAATAAACACGATGGAGAGCAAAGGCTACGGGGAATGGTTTGCCGGCATTCGCAAAAACGCCAGGCTTTACCGAGGCTGGGGCGATTGCTTTGGCTATTACCAAGTTGCGTGCGGCAAGGCGGAAATAATGATAGACCCTGTAGTATCGCTATGGGACATAGCTCCCTATCCGTTAATTTTTGCTGAAGCCGGAGGCTTGTTTTCAACTTTAAACGGCGAAAAATCTCTTTTCTCCCCAGCAGGAGAACCTCTGCATCCGGTGCATGAAGGCTATACAGCTATAGCCAGCAATGGAAGATTCAAAATTAATTTGCTATATTTTCCTTAGCTATGAGTTTATCTAAACAGATACGTGGGCATTACATGTGCTATGACGCCGGCAAGGAGTTTACTTCTGCGCAGGTGCTTAAATATAAGTTGTTTTTGATGGATGAAATTAAGGATTCCAAGCTGGATATGGCTTTTGACATGCGTTCAACCCAGCGCATAGACGGCGCGGCTCTGATGTTTTTCAAAAATATTTATGAACAACTGAGCAAGGAAAAACGCAAAATCGCATTTTTTGGCAGCACGCCTGAGGTGCAAGAGCAGCTCAATAGCATAAACTCTTTTTCGGTATATGCTACAATAGTGGAGTTTGAACGCGATTTTCACGAAATAAACCCGGAATTAAACAGGACGTTTTTCAGACTTTCCGAAGGCAAGGGTCCTTTTCGCTCTTTGAGAATGATTTGCCCGCTCTGTTCTTACAATAATGTGACGGGTTTTATAATTGACGATACTTATTACAGGCAAAAATGGAGCGAGCACGAAATAGTTCCTGTTTTTGAGCCTGAAGAGCAAGATCCCAACGCAATAGATTTCTCCTGCTATCAGGTTGCAGTTTGCCCAAAGTGTTTTTATGCTTCCACCAGGCTTGACTGGTTCACAATAGTGTTTCCGGAAGGGCGCTATGAGTCGCATTTAACGCCGGAAAACAGAGCTAAGCTTTCCAACACCACGCATTTGCGCCGCAACTTGGCTATGGGCTATAGCGGTGCGAGCGAGGAGTCTTTTTTCAGAGTTCCAAGGGAAAAAAGCGCGGCTTATCTTTCGTGGCTGCTCAACGAATTCAGCTTGAAGCACATGGGCGAGCAACGCACAACGGATGGCTTTGACATTGTTGTGAGCAATTTTATGATGTGCAAATTCGCGTTAAAGGAAATTGACATTGACGACCATATGCACACGGCATTGGCATGGCTTTATGGAATCATGGAAAACAAGGTAAACTATTCAACGCTTCGTCTTGCCAAAACCTATGTTTATTTGATAAGTGTTTTGCTTTCCCAAGACAAAATTTCAGAGGCTCGCAAATTTTACCGTGAGCTTGAAAGGGACTACAAAGACATTGAAGACTGCAAATACCTGATAAACAGAGCGCAGAATTTGTTGTTGAACTAATTATTTCACGCAGGGGCAGAAAATAAAATTTCTATATTACTCCCCCAGCATATATGACAACACCTTGCGTAATAGTTCAGAGCAATATGGAAGTGCTGCTGAACGTGGATAGCGTGCTACACCATGAGGCACGAGACGCCATTGCTCCTTTTACCGAGATTGTGAAAAGCCCGGAGCATTTTCATACCTACAGCATTTCGCACCTCAGCTTGTGGAACGCAGCCTCAACGGGGCTAACAGCAAAAGATGTTGTGAAACGGCTGAAAAAATACAGCTCCTACGAAATACCGGTGAACGTTATAAGCGAAATCTCAGAATATATGGGACGCTATGGAACTTTAAGGCTTGTGCTCAAAGACAAATATTTGATTTTGGAATCCGATGATGAAGCCCTGTTCGCTGAAATTTGCAAAAGAAAGGAAATTCAAGGCTACATTGAAAGCTTTATATCAAAAAAAGCCGCTATAGTCAGCCCGCTTGTGCGTGGCAAGCTTAAAATTGTGCTGACGGAGATAGGGTTTCCAGTGCAGGATTTGGCAGGCTATGTTCAAGGCGAATTTTTAGATATAGAGTTGAATGATAACTTTGTTCTTAGGGATTACCAAAAAGACGCTGCGCAGGTATTTTACGCATCCGGCTCGGAAAAAGGCGGTTCCGGCGTTATTGTGCTGCCGTGCGGCTCAGGCAAAACCATTATAGGAATGGCTGCGATGGCTCTTTTAAAAACGCACACGCTTATTTTAACCCCAAGCGTCACCGCTGCGCGCCAATGGATAAGAGAGCTTTTGCAAAAAACAAATTTGAAAAAAGAACAGATTAAGGAATATAGCGGCGATGTAAAAGAAATTGGCCCGGTCACGATTGCCACATATCAAATTTTAACCCAGCGAAAGAAAAAAACGGATAGCGAGCATTTTTCAAACTTTCCGGTTTTTGAAGCGCAGAAATGGGGCTTAATGATTTATGATGAGGTTCATCTTTTGCCTGCGCCGGTGTTCAGGTTTTCTGCTGACATGCAGGCCACAAGGCGGCTTGGATTGACTGCTACTTTAATCAGGGAAGACCACAAAGAGACGGAGGTTTTCTCTCTTATTGGGCCTAAGAAGTTTGATATTCCGTGGCGTATTTTGGAAAGCCAGGGCTGGATTGCCGGCGCAAAATGCCATGAAATAAGAATACCTATGGACATGGATATGAAAATATCTTATGCTGTGGCTCCGTTAAGGGATAAAATTACCATCGCCGGCTGCAATCCGAAAAAATTCGGAGTTGTGAAAGATTTGCTGGAAAAGCACAACAAGGAAAATGACAGGATTTTAATAATAGGGCAATATCTTGAGCAATTGGATGCGCTGGCAAAAGAACTAGGCACTCCGCTTATCACGGGCAAAATGCCAAACAAGGAACGTGATAGAATTTATGATGAGTTTCGCAGTGGCGAAATAAGAATTTTGATGGTAAGCAAGGTTGGCAATTTTGCGATAGACTTGCCTGATGCGAGCGTGCTTATTCAAATTTCCGGCACCTTTGGCAGCCGCCAGGAAGAGGCGCAGCGATTGGGCAGGGTGTTGCGCCCGAAAAAAGATGGCCGTCCCGCAATGTTTTATTCCCTTGTTTCAAAAGATTCCCGTGAGCAGGAATTTGCCATGAACCGCCAGTTGTTTCTGGTGGAACAGGGATACGGGTATGAGGTGATTTATGGGTAAGGAGAGAGCAGTTTTGGTTGGGGTGTCCACGCTCAAGGTTCCGGCAGCGCAGGCGCAGGAATATTTGCAGGAATTGCAGCGTTTGGCAGAAACTGCCGGCGCAGACGTTGTGGAAACATTTCTTCAACGTGTTTATGCGTTTAATCCGGCAACGCTTATAGGCGGCGGCAAGGTGGAGGAAGTGCGTCTTTCCACGGAACGGCACGAGGCGGATATGGTGATTTTTGACGAAGATTTGACCGGGTCCCAAGTGCGTAACTTGGAGCGGAGCTTGCCAGGCGTCAAGGTGCTGGACAGAACAGGCCTTATTTTGGATATATTCGCAAAACACGCTCGCACGGCAGAGAGCCGTCTTATGGTGGAAACAGCGCAGATGCAGTATTTAATGCCGCGCCTGACCCGTGCCTGGGTGCATCTTTCAAGACAAGTTGGCACGGGCGGCAGCACTCCCGGCATAGGAATGCGCGGTCCGGGCGAGGCACAGCTTGAGGTTGACCGCCGTTTGGTGCGCAAACGCATTCAGGAGCTTAAAACGAAGCTGAAAAAAATAGAGAGAGACAGGACATTGCTTGCAAAGCATCGTGAAAATATTTTCCATGTTGGAATAGTTGGCTATACTAATGCGGGAAAGAGTTCTTTGACCAATCGCTTGACCGGCGCAGGTGTTTATGTTGAAAACAAATTATTCGCTACTTTAGACAGCACAACCCGCAAAATGCACTTGGCAGAAGGCGAAAACATAATACTCAGCGACACGGTTGGCTTTATCCGCAAATTGCCTCATCATTTGGTGGAAACTTTTAAAAGCACGCTGGGAGTGGCGGCTAACGCAGATTGCATTTTAGAGGTGATAGATGCTACTGCTTCCGATTATATGGAGCATATTGAGGTTTCAAGCAATGTTTTGGATGAATTGTTGTCCACAGCGGTGCTGCGCCTGCGTGTGTTCAACAAAATAGACGCAGTGTCTGCCGAGCGCAAGGAAGAGCTTGCGGCTGCATATCCTGAAGCAGTTCAGGTAAGTGCTTTGGAAAGCATTGGCATTGATGAGATTAAATCTAGGCTGTTGAAAGAACTTGCTATATGGAAGTCTGGCCGTGAGCGAAAGATTATAGAAGAGCAAGAAGCGGCGGTGAGTTGGGAGGGTTGACTAAGGCAATAGCCAAGTTATGCTTTGCGCCTCTTGTACAATGTATGGAGCAATTGCGCGGCGTTCTCTGAGGCGTGGCATAAAAACTCGTTGAAATCGTTTTCGTTGCCTTCGCCTTTTGCCGGAACATCTGAGAGGCTTCTTATCACAGCGAAAGGAATTTTAAACTTTTCGCAAACCACGGCTATGGAAAAAGCCTCCATTTCAACACACGCTACACGGTTATTAAAACGCCGCCGAATTTCACGCACCTGCTCTTCACGGCAAATAAACGCTTCCGAAGAACCTACAGTGCCGGTATGCGTATTGTATGGGCAGCCTTTTGCGGCTTCGAGCAATTCTTCACGAATTTTTGCGTCTGTGAAATAAGACTTTTGGCATCCTAAAACCTGCCCGTATTCGTAGCCTAGAGCTGTTAAGTCCACATCTGTTGCTACAACTTCTTCTGGAATAACTATGTCCAGAATTTTTTGCCGAGTTTGCAGGCCGCCTGCTGAACCCACGTTGATTATTTCATCTGGGTTATGCTCTTTTATAATTAAAGCTGTGTTCATGGCTGTATTGGCTCTGCCAACTCCGGAAAGCGCAAGGACGAATTTCATTCCGTAGCGTTCAAAGACAAGCGTTTGCGTTTGAAACGCCGCCAGCACCGCATCCAGTTCCTGTTGCATAGCTGCTAAAATAACGATAGTTTTCATATATGGGAATATACTTTTTTCGCCGGCACTTGGTAAAATTTATTCCCTCTTTTGTATGAATTCCAAGATCGCATATCAATACCATCATTTTTTATTGGACCGTCAAAAATTAAAACGCAAAACCTATCCCTAAATTAAAGTCAATAGATACAGCACCAGAATAAGTTGTAGCATAGTTCTTGTTATAACCAACCTGCAAAAAAAAAGGCAAATCATCTTCGGGGTCTGGATATAAGGAATTCCATGCATAACCCATGCCAACATCAAAAAAAAGTCTTATGTGAGAAAATTTCATCGAATACCCAACATAGCCTAGGATATCTATTATAGAGCCGGAAATAGTTTTGTCGTGATATTGTCTATCTATAGGATAGTCACGATATAATGCGTTTAATGTATTGCTCCAATATCCCTCCTGCCTAGTATAATATGCGCTTGGCATTAACTGCAAATAAAATCCATCTGACTTGCCGTTAAAAAAACGGCGAATGCCAACTCCGGAACCTAATCTAAAATAGTGGCGATCATTTCTCAGAAAATTCCCTGACCATATAGAGGGAGCCATAATTATAGAATAAAATCCATTTAATGGGTATTCCGCCGTTAAATAGAAGAAACCTCCTTTTTCAAGAGGAAGAAGAGAGCCACATATTGAAACAGGATGCAAATAAACGGAGAATCTTTCGTTATCTTTCTGAATAGGCATATCTTTTTGTTGTGCGAAAGCGAGATTACACAAAATACAAACAAAAAAAATGGCTTTTGACTTTTCCATAAAGCATAACTCCTTAGTTTCAATCCGAGCTTTGGCAGTCTTCTTCTTTAGCCATAGCCCTGTGTTCGGGGGTTATGGTGTAAACGAATTCGCATGGAGAATTAAAACATGTTCCCTCTCGAAAACGTATATCAAAGGAGTAATTTTCTATTTCTCCATCGAAAATTAAACATTTTTTCAGTTCGTCTAAAAAAATTAGCTTTACTTTATTAGCAATATCCAAACTGCCGGAATAGGGATGCCATTCCTCATAAGAAGAACCGCGCAAAGTATCGCCATTGGCAATAAATTTTTCATGAGTGGATTTACTTTTATCAGGATAATCTTTTACAACAATCATTTTAACATCTAGTCCGCTTTTATTTGCCCAGGCATAATTCCCATATGGCTCTGGCGGCTCGCCATCACAGCCAAACAATCCTATCAGTAACAGACATACGGCAAATATGGCGAACAAAGTTTTTTTCATAATCAGTTTCTCCTAAGGCATAGCTCCTTAACTTCAAAGCTACTCGTTTGCAGAACCCTGGCAGTTTTCTTCTTTAGCCATTGCCCTGTGTTCGGGGGTTATGGTGTAAGAATAAAAAAGTATCATATTTCTCTTCTTTATAAAAGTATAATTTTCCCAATAACGAATGTCATTCTCTACTTTAGCATCTCCATCAAATACCAAACAAACTTTGGGTTCACTTAGAAACTCGATCTTAAAATACATAGGAGTATATTCCTCATTTTCATAACCCAGAATAGCATCCCAATTAGGGGTAGAACAATTTTCAGATTCAAGATAATAATTGCACAGAGTATCATTATTTTTTATTTCTTGTTCGTATTTTCCCGCAGTAAGCTTTACGGTAATTCCGCTATTGTTTATATAAAAACGCTCTAATATAAGAAGCTCATCGCAGTCGGTGGCGGCAAAACACTCGTCGAAAACGAAACAGCCTGTAACGCTGACTA
>WQTK01000295.1 GCA_009786285.1 Candidatus Fibrimonadales bacterium
TATAGCGTTTGCCATGGATGCGATGAAAAATGTCATTGCAAATATCGCAGACCTTTTAGACAGGCAGTTGGCGATTTTGGTGGATGTTAAATTCAGCAGAGGGTTGCCTCCGAATTTAACCGGCAGCAAGAACATATCTTTTAACCACGGGTTTAAAGCGGTGCAGATAGCAGTTTCTGCATGGGCAGCCGAGGCTTTGAAAAATACAATGCCGGCAAGCGTGTTCTCTCGCTCAACGGAGTGCCATAATCAGGATAAGGTGAGCATGGGAACAATAGCGGCAAGGGATTGCATTCGCGTTTTGGAATTGGCTGAGCAGGTCACGGCCTCTGTGCTTATGGCATCTGCACAGGCTCTTTGCTTGCGCGGAATAAAAAGCGATTTTGATTTTGCGCTGGTAAAAGAGGATCGTTCCCTGGATGAGGAGTTGATGGAAATTGTAAATTTAATCCGCATGAGGCATTGGAAATTATAGGAGGCAAATATGGCTGAACTTTCTGCAAGCGTTGATTTTACGGTGGAGTTCTACGAAGTGGATTCCATGAAAATTGTGTGGCACGGCAATTATACACAGTATATGGAGCGTGCCCGTTGTGAACTGCTATCAAAAATAAAATACAATTACAATGATATGGAAGCGGATGGCTATGCTTGGCCTGTTGTCAAACTTAAGATAAAATACATTGCTCCGCTTCGTTTTTTGCAAAAAGCCAGAATTACGGCAACCCTTGTTGAATGGGAGAATCGTTTGAGGATAGCTTATGAGATAAGGGATTTGGAAACGGGAAAGGTGCTTACAAAAGCGGAGAGCGATCATATGGCTGTGAAAATGGCAACCGGAGAAACGTGTTTTGAATTGCCGCAGGAATTTGTGGAGAAGGTGAAGGCTTATGAGAATTCTTAAAATTTTGTGCATATTTTTTGTGTCGCTTGCCTTTGCGCAACCTGCGCAGATTTGGGAAAGGATGCAAAAAAAAATGGAGCAGGGGATAAGCGGGAAATTTCGCTTGACCAAGTATGCTGCCAAGATATCCAAGCAGTTTGTTTCTGAGGGAACTTTTACTGTTACCGCAAAGGATGGGGCTATATTGGAAACGGAAAAACCGGTCAAGGAAAGGCATGAGTTTCAGATGAAAAAATTATTTTCCGACGATTTTAAGGAGCTTTTGGAAAAATTTGATTTGGAATTAAAAGGCGATACCTTAATCCTTATAGCTAAGGAAAAGAGCATTAAGGAAATGATGGCTTCTGCGGTTATGGTGTTAGATGGAGATAACTTGCGTAGTTGCAAAATAATACGTTCCAACAACGATTACGTGCTTTATGAATTCATGGTTCCTTAAGCTTTATCTGCTGCTGTACTTGCTGGTTGTGGGTTTAGCCCTGAGCAACCTGCCTTGGAAAATAGATGCGGATATGTATTCCGTTTTGCCGCAGAATCACGCCTTAAAGGATGTTAGCCAGGCCGAGCTTAAATGGAGCAAAAATAATTCTGCTGATTTTATGATCTTGGCAGGCGGCAAAACTTTTGAAGAGGCAAAGCAATCTGCGCTTTTATTGCATAGAGATTTTGCAAAAGACAATTCCTTGGAAGCCTTTGAGCTTTTTACAGATACAAATGCCGTGCAAAACCTGCGAAATTTCTTTTTTGAGAATAAGATGAGGCTGCAAACAAGGGAATTTGCGCAAACGCTGAACACCGACGCAAATGCTATTCGCTCGCAGGCACTTGCCAAAATATACGGAGCGAGTCCATTGATCTCGCTTGAAAACATAGACAGCGATCCTTTTCTTTTGGGTGAAAACGGCATGGAGCGCATTATGGGAAAGCATGCGCTTGGCTCTTGGGAAATCAGGGAAGGCATGCGAGTTGCAAAAGATGGCGATGATTATTACGTTTTAATCAACGGAAAACTTGCTAAAAATGTTTCTTCCATGGGCGGCGTTATCGGCAAAATAAGAGAAAAAACGCAGAATTTAAATGTGGCGTTTTCCGGCATTCCGTTTCATATAAATGAGAGTTCTGCCGGTGCGGCGAAGGAAGTTACAATTATAACAACAGTATCTATTTTGGCTGTGATATTGTTGCTATTTTTTGCATTTCGCTCGGTTTTTCCTCTGGCGGTTACGGTTAGCACAACTTTGCTTGCGGCTTTGCTTGCGGCTTCGGCGGTTCAGCTTATTTTTGAGCAAATTCACGTATTTACTTTTGTATTCGGCACAAGCATAATAGGGTTAAGCTTGGATTATTCCATTCATTTTTTTTCGCATTGGAAAAACGGAGAAAATGGTTTTAGCGTACGTTCTAAAATAATTACATGCATAGCATTGGGATGTTTAACAACTCAGTTGGGTTACATCGCCTTGATGACTACGCAGTTCCCATTGCTCAGCCAGATGGCAGTATTTTCTTTTTTCGGTTTGCTTAGCGTATTTTTATCTGTAAATATTGTGTTTCCGTATTTCAAATTCTCTGCACATGGCAAATTTAGAACATTTTATTTTAATGTAAGTAAAAAAGTGCGCATAACCATGCTTATTGCATTGGCTGTTGCACTTGTTTTCGGCAGCTTGAATTTCAAAATAGAGAACAAATTACAGGAATTTTACTCGATGTCAAAAAAACTGCAAAACTCCGAGATGCTCGCCGCTAAAATAACAAATACCGGAACCGGTTTATTTTATATTGTCACGGGAAATTCTGCGCAGGAAACTTTGCAAAACGAAGAAGCCCTCTGCTCACAATTGGATTCTTTGGTCGATTATTTAGCTGTTAGCTCATTTGTGCCTTCTGCAAAATTTCAATCGGAAGTTTTTGCTTCTATTAACGAGCGTTTATTGCCGCTTTATGCGGAGCAGTTTGCGCTGCTTGGCATTGAGGCAAATTTCCAGAAAGACGAGGATAAGATTTTGAGCCTAAATAGCCCGTTGCCGGCTATGATTCGGCAAATGGCAGATAAATTATGGATAGGGGAGATTGACGGCAAATACTATAGCGCAGTGCTTCTTCTTAATGTGAAAGACAGGGAATTTTTGAAAGAGTTGCAAGTAGAGGGTGCTGTTCTTGTGGACAAGAGAAATGAAATAGAGACGGAGCTTACTGTTCTTTCGAAAAAGATTATTTTTATGATACTTGTTGCTTACGCCGCTTCTCTGTTCATTTTTTCTTTGATTTACAATTTTAAGTCTTCCGTAAAAATCTTGGCAGTTCCGCTTTTAGCTTCTGCAATTGCGGCATCAATAATGTCTTTGCTTGGCATTTCCATGAGCTTTTTTGCAATAGCCGGGTTGATTTTAACGCTTGCGATAGGCATTGATTATTCATTGTTTTTCTCCAAGGGCAACGGGAGCCGTGATGTGAGATTTTTCGCCGTGTTTTTGTCAATGCTAACAACCGTGCTTTCCTTTGGCCTGCTTTCGTTTAGCAGCTTTACACCGGTTTCGCATTTGGGCATTTCTGTTTCCATAGGGATTGCATTGTGTTTTGTGCTGTCATTTTTTCTAATTTTCCCCAATGATCAAAGGACAGTTGAACATAATTGATTTTGGCATAGCTTGTTCCCTTGGGAATTCAAAAGATGATATTTGGCGTAATTTGCTTTCAAATGGTCCCATGACAAACTGCGAACATAACGATATAAATTACATCTCCAGCCTGGCCCTGGAGCCTGTTGCTCCCGCAATTGAAGAAGCAATTTCAAAATTCGGCAAAACTCGTGTTGCTGTGCTTTGCGGAACTTGTTATAAGGGTTCCAATGTGGCAGTAAATGCTCTTAGGGTTTACAGAGAGACCGGGAAATTTCCGCATGATTGCACGCTTGAAACTTTGCAAACAGATTACCCGGCTCAGTTTATAGCGAAGAAATTCGGATTGGAAGGAATGGTTCTCAGCCATTCAACTGCCTGTGCTTCCAGCATCAGCGCAATTATATCCGCAAGAAAATTATTGGAAGCCGGTCTGTGCGATGCGGCAATAGTCGGGGGGACGGATGTTATTTCCGATTCCATTATGCTGGGATTTACAGCTTTGGAAGCTGTTAGCCCAGGCATTTGCAATCCGTTCAGCGCAAATCGTTCCGGCATAAAGCTTGGCGAAGGCGCAGCCTTTTTTCTAATCACAAACGAAGATGAATTTTCTTCTGAATATAAAATAACAGGGCTTGGCGAAAGCGCAGATGCCGTGCATATGACCGCTCCCAGCGAAAGCGGAGAAGGAGCAAAAATCGCAATGACGCTTGCTTTGGCAGACGCAGGCTTAAAACCGGAAGACATTGATTATCTGAATTTGCACGGCACTGGAACAATGCTCAACGATGCTATGGAATCCAAAGCTGTTTCTTCAATATTCTCGGAAGCATTGCCTGTAAGTTCCACAAAACCGCTCACCGGGCACACATTGGGTGCTGCCGGAGCTGTGGAACTCGCTTTTTGCTGTTTGGCACTTTCCCAGCGCAATACGGAAAAATTTTTGCCGCCTCATTTGTGGGATGGAGTTTTTGACCCTTCTTTGCCTCGCTTGAATTTTGTTCTGAAAGGCGGGAAATGCAGCAAGTTGAAACGATGCATGAGCAATTCATTTGCATTTGGCGGCTACAATGCATGCGTTATTGTAGAGGGCTCGTAATGGAAAATATCACCGAGCCATTGGAAGCGCTGGTTCCGCATAGAGGAAAAATGCTCCTGCTTTCAAGAGCCATTTCTTATGATGCAAGCGAAAGTTCTCTTTTGGCTGAAGTTGATATTTTGCCGAGCAGTTTTTTTTACGATGAAAATATGAAAGGCGTTCCTGTATGGGTTGGCTTTGAATATATGGCGCAAGCAATTGCTGCGCTGAGCGGGAAAAGTGATTTGGCAAACGGGCAGGTTCCCGGGTTTGGATTTATTTTGAGCGTTAGCAATTTTGTTGCAGAGGTTCCAAGCTTTAAGGTGAATACAACTGTTTCGGTTTATGTTAAGGAAGAGCTTGCGATGGACAATGTATTTTTATTTAAATGCTCAATAAAGCAAGACGGCGCAGAACTCGCAAAAGCCACGCTGAATACTATAAAAATGGAGGCAAAAGATGCAGGAGTGTTCTGAAAAAAGAATTTTAGTCACAGGTGCCAGCGGCGGAATTGGGCGGGCAATAGCGGAAAAACTCAGTTCCGGCGGATATAAAGTTATTGCGCATTATAATAAAAACCCTGCACCATTGAAATCACTTTCTGTGGACTTACTGCAATTCGATTTGCGAAATCGTGCCCAGTGCCGAGAAGTTATCACTAAAGATATTCAGCAAAATGGCACATATTATGGCATTGTCACTGCCGCCGGAGTTTGCTCGGATGGTGCTTTTCCCGCTTTGACCGATGATGATTGGGACAGAGTGATTGACATAAATTTAAACGGGTTTTTCAATATTGTTCATCCTGCGATTATGCCAATGTGCAAGGCAAAAGCCGGGCGCATAGTGGCTATAAGCTCTGTTGCCGGCATTGTTGGGAATCGCGGGCAGGTGAATTACAGCGCATCTAAGGCCGGGTTAATCGGCGCGGTTAAAGCGCTTGCCGTTGAGCTTGCCAGCCGCTCCATAACCGTGAACTGCGTTGCGCCGGGTTTAATAGAAACCGAGATGATAAAAGATGTTCCTATGGATATTGTGCTGCCTACAATTCCAATGCAACGAATTGGCAAACCCAATGAAGTTTCCGGAATAGTTGAATTCTTGCTTTCGGAATCTGCATCTTATATTACCAGGCAGGTTATTTCTGTGAATGGAGGATTGATATGAACAGAAGAGTGGTTGTGACCGGAGGTTCCTGCATATCTGCGCTTGGACAGGACTGGCAGGAAATCTTGGCTAATTTGAAAAGCAAAAAATGCTGCACTGTTCGCATGGAAGAGTACGAAAAATATGCTCAGATGAACACAAAGCTTGCTGCGCCGGTGAATTTTGCAACTCCTGATTACCCTCGCCAAAAAACGAGGGGCATGGGCAGGGTTGCGCTTATGGCAACATATTCTGCTGATTGCGCTCTTAAATCCGCAGGATTAGCAGATAAAGAAGATATACTGCGTAGCGGCCGCATAGGCGTGTCTTATGGCTCTTCCATGGGAAATGTGGATGCATTGCTTGGATTTTTTTCAATGCTCACTTCCGACAAGTGCGATGGAATTACCGCAACAACTTATATTCGCTCAATGCCGCAAACCTGTGCAGTGAATATAGGCGTGTTCTTTGGATTGACGGGCCGCATAATAACCACCAACACGGCATGCACATCAGGAAGCATGTCAATTGGCTATGCTTATGAAGCCATAAAATACGGGCATCAAGACATTATGGTAGCAGGAGGAGCAGATGAGCTTAGCGTTACGCATTCGGCCGTATTTGACGTGCTGTTCGCAACCAGCACAAAGAACGATGCTCCGAATTCAACGCCCCGCGCGTTTGACAAAGCCAGAGACGGCTTGGTTGTGGGGGAGGGTGCTGGGACCTTGATTTTGGAGGAATATGAGCATGCAGTTGCGCGTGGAGCCAAAATTTATGCAGAGCTTGTTGGCTTTGGAACCAATACGGATGGCGTTCACATAACGCAGCCGCATAAAGAGACAATGCAAATAGCTTTGGAACTCGCAATTAAGGATGCAAATATTTCTCCAAGCGAAATAGATTACGTGAATGCTCACGGAACGGCAACGGACAGGGGAGACGTGGCAGAAAGCCATGCGACTTTCAACGCTCTTAACAGGAAAGTTCCAATCAGCACTTTGAAAAATTACATTGGGCATACGCTTGGCGCGTGCGGCGCAATAGAAGCGTGGATATCAATTATGATGATGCGCGAGGGCTGGTTTGCCCCGAATATAAATTTGGAAAATGTAGAGCCGGAGTGCGCTCCTTTGGATTATATACAGGGAGAAGGCAGGGAGATAAAAGCCAAATACATTATGTCTAACAATTTCGCTTTTGGCGGAATAAATACTTCATTGGTGTTCAAAAATGTTTAAGTTCTACACAGATAAAAAAATAAAAGCTGTGGATGCCAAATTCGAGGCGCAGCGCATTGCCTTTATGCCTTTGGCTTTTCAAAGCGCATATTCAATGAGAGAGCTTGGGATTTTGGAGTTCGTGAGCAAAGCTGGCAGCACGGGCGCAAGCACTGCGGAAATTTCCAGGGAATGCTCTATTTCGGAATATGGTGCGCAGGTTCTTGCGGAGATTGGGCTTGGCATGGGAATTTTCAAGCTCGCAGATGAAGGCGAGCCGCTTAAATACGCTCTTGGCAAAACAGGCTTCTTTATTTTGCATGACGAAATGACAAAAGTGAATATGGACTTTGTTCAGGACGTGTGCTATGAGGGCGCGAAGTTTTTAAAGGCTTCTGTTAAAAACTCAAAGCCGGAAGGGCTAAAGGTTTTTGGCAAATGGAATACCATTTACGAAGGATTGTCGCAGTTGCCGCAACATGCGCAAAAGAGCTGGTTCGCTTTTGATCATTTTTATTCCGACCTTGCCTTTCCAGAGGCATTGCCGATTGTGTTCAGGAATCCGCCTCGCAAGCTCGTGGACATAGGCGGCAACACCGCTAAATGGGCAATAAGCGCATGCAAATACAATCCCGATGTACAGGTTGTAATAGCGGATTTGCCCGGGCAAATTTCCGTTGCAAAAAGGAATGTGGAGAGCGCAGGCTTCGCAGCTCGCGTGCTTTTCTGCGAAACGAATGTTTTAAACGCAAATCCGGCTTTGCCAACCGATGCGGACGCGGTGTGGATGAGCCAGTTTTTGGATTGCTTTTCGCTTGAAGAGATCACGGGCATAATAAAGAATGCCGGCACGGCAATGCCAAATGCGAATTTCTATGTGCTTGAGCCGTTGTGGGATATGCAGAAATTTGAAGCGAGTTCTTATTCATTGCAAGCGACATCACTGTATTTTACCTGCATGGCAAACGGCAATTCCAAGATGTACAGGTTTGCCGAGCTTGTGAATGCCATAGAAAAAGGCGGCGTAGCGTTGCAGGAATCGCATCATAACATAGGAGCGAATTCCTATTCCTTGCTGAGATTTAGAAGAGCGTCTTGAATTTTTTCAGTGAGTATTTTTGAAGCTGCGCCTTTTGGCATTTGCCTGTATTCTTCAGTGTGGATTGGTGGCAGCACCTCTAAAGCATAATGATATCTTTCTGTTGGATGAAAACTGAGCAAAGGGTCGTGCTTGCGGAGCCCTATTTTTTCGTTTCCGCCAATATGTATTGGGATAATGTCATAGCCGCTTTCTATTGCCAGGCGCGCAGCGCCCTTTTTCAAATCCATAGCTTTGCCGGGAACTGTACGTGTGCCCTCCGGAAAAATTATAAAGCAATTCCCTTTTGAGAGAGTGCCTGCAACACGGCTGGAAATTTCCTCAAAGGCTAATTCATTGGAAATGTACAAAGTATTCACTATTATTCGCAAAATATTTCTTTTGCCAAGCAAATTGTTCACAAGGCAATCCGCATTGGGAATCAAGGATATCAGCAGCACAACATCGAGCAATGAAGGATGATTGGCAACTATTATTTTTGAGCGCAAACTTTTAAGGACTTCCTTATTCTTGACCTTTAATGTCAAAATGCCAAAAATTCGCATTTGCCAAACAAAAAGCAAAAATGACAGAGAGACGAATTTTCTTGGTTTAAGAAAGAAAAAGGGAAAAAGCAATAAGCTTAATACTGTGCTGCCAATTCCAAAATTTATAAAAAACAGTACTTTAACAATTACTCTATATATGTAAAAAATTTTTTGCAAAATCCAGCCCTGAACAATGAAAATCTTTCGGAACTTCCACGCTGCAATCCGATGGAGTTAAGGAGAAAAGAAGCGCAATAATAAATGGGACATTCGGGCCGCCGGCTAAAAATTGATAAGGCTCCGGAAGCAGCTCGTCTCCGTGAACAAAAATTCTCTCCTCATCTGCCCCAAAGCGCAGAGAAGCAAGGCATTCGCAAAAACCGGCATAAAAGGAATCTTTTCCTGCGCATATCGCAGAATATCCTGCCGTATTATTTTCAACTATTGTCGATACTGCCACCGGCGTGTTAAAAACGGAATTGCTGAATTTAGCCGGAGATACTGCATTACTGTCCAGAATTTCTTCAGATATTTTCAATTGTTGCGTTATTTCTCCATATTCTGAAGAAAAAGTAATTTTTATATTTGATTTGCCCCCAGAAACTTCGTGAATGGCATATAAAGCCATACGAGTGAGCTGGCTCAAACGCCTCTTGGTCATTGGCGAAACAAAAGGTAATGCTGGTGCTTCTGAACTGCCCTTGCCTGGAGACCAAAAACACCATTTCGTAATATAGACTTTATCAGCCATAATTTGTTATTACTGCCCAATAGCCTCAGGCGGCGTGTAGTCTTTGTTCAGGTATTGAACCTTGTATGTTTTGGCAAGCTTGTCCAGATAGTCTTTAGTGGATAGCTGGCGCTGGCGCTCTGCTTCAAGCCGCAAAATATAATCTATCTCATGCTCGTAGCTTTCGTACTTGCCGTCGTTTTTCTCGGTCATCATGAATATTATAACCTTGTTGCCGTCTTGCACAAAAGGATCGCTGATGTCGCCGACTTTTAAATTTTTAACTGCGTTTGCGAATTCATTTCCCTGGGATTTCGGCAAAAATTTCTTCATAATTCCGCCGTCTTTTTTTGCGCTCGGGTCTTCGCTGGTTCTGGCTGCCATCATCGCAAATTGCTCCATGAGCACCATAAGGCTTACTTTTGCCGAGCGAGCTTGGGCTGCCAAGCCTTTTAAAATGTCTTTTTTATCTTGGATTTCTTGGGAGCTTTCGCCTTTTGCTATGTTTAAGACAATTCTCACGCCGCCTATGGTGTCGCTGACAACGGCTTCGCTTTTATGCTTTTCCCAGTAATCCTTTTTTTCTTTGTCCGTGGGGTTTTGGGGCATGGGTATGTTTTTTTCCAAAAGCTGCTCAGCTAAAAGCTGGGTTTCAACATATTTTCTGAAATCCGCTTCTGTTGAGTTGGTTTTTTTGAGTTCCTGCTTGAATGCGGCATCGCTTGGGAATTGGCTTTTGAGCGCAGCAGCAAGGCTGTCCACTTTTTTTGCGCTTGCTTTTAAGCCTTGCTTTGCTATTTCCGCTTTCACAAGCTCTTGCCCAACCAATTGGTTAATGGCAACCCAGCGCAACTGGCTTGTGTATTCTGCGGAAGAGACATTTTGCCCTTGAGCTTGCGCGAACTGTTTAAGGGTATTTGTCACGCTGTCAACTTTTCCCTGGCTGATTCCAACGCCATTTACCTTAATTACATCAAAATTCCCGCCGGAAAGGAGCTGCGCATAAGCGGAAAAAGCAATTAACAAAACTAAAGAAACTATTTTCATGCGACGTAATATAGTAAATAAATTAACTCTGATTTCATTGCTTAGTTGAGAGTTGAGAGTGGAGAGTGGAGAATGAAAAAACTTGAAAACGTTGTTTTTAGCGAATTTAAGCGGTATATGCTAACAATAACTCTCAATTCTCAACTCTCAACTCTCAACTAAGAGGAGTAAAGCCGCATTTTCTATATTATAACCATGTCAAATCAGCAAAATATTCCTTCGTCTTATAGGTATCTCACTTTTGCCTTAATTGTAATAATTACAGGCTCAATTGTTGTTTCATCTTCATTTTATACAGTCAAAGCAGGCGAAAAAGCCCTTGTTTTCACTTGGGGGGAAATAACATCGGTGACAAGCGAGGGCTTGCACTTCAAAGTCCCTGTTATGCAAACCATTTCTAAAGTGGATATCCGCACCCAAAAAGCCGAAGCCCCTGCGCAGGCGGCTTCCAAAAATATGCAAACCGTTTCCACCGTTGTCACGCTGAACTATCATTTGGAACCGGGCAAGCTGGATATTTTATACGCAACCGTGGGTATGGAAGTTGAAAACAAGATAATAGCCGCTCGCATTCAGGAAACAGTTAAAGCCGTTGTTGCCCGCTACACCGCCGAGGAGCTTTTGACCCAGCGGGAGCAGGTCAAGAATGAAATATCGGAGAGTCTCACCCGGCAGCTTTTGGATTATCATATAGTTGTAGGCGCAGGCGGCGTTCAAATAACCAATTTTGAATTTAGCCGGGGCTTCAACGAAGCCATTGAAGACAAGCAAGTTGCCGAGCAGAAAGCATTAACCGCAAAAAACAATCTTGAGAGAATAAAGGTTGAGGCGGAGCAAAAAGTGGCTCAGGCAAAGGGCGAGGCAGAGTCTATTCGCATTCAGGCAGAAGCTATACGCGCGCAGGGCGGCAAGGAATATGTTAATCTTAAGGCCATTGAAAAGTGGGATGGCAAACTGCCTATTTACACAGGTGGCAATGGTCCAATGCCTTTTTTGGAGGTAAAGTAATATGCTTAAGCAGAACAGTCATGCGCTGGCTTTGGCCATGTTTTTGGCTTTTTTTTCTCTCTTGACAGGTTGCGAGGAAAAAGAGCAGAGTGCTCTCGACATCATAAAGAAACGCGGATCTTTGCGGGTTGCGGTTTCCGGCGATGACCCGCCTTACGGCTATATAGATGCCAGGGGCAAAAACCAGGGCTATGAAATTCGTTTTGCCAAGCGGCTTGCGAAAGAGCTTTTGGGCGATACTTCAAAAATTGAGTTTATAATTGTTGAGCCGTCTGCCCGTTTTAAGGTTTTGCTGAACGATGAGGCAGACATTGTGCTTGCGAATTTCACGGTAACGGATGAAAGGGCGAACATAATTGATTTTGCTTATCCTTATATGAAGGTATCTGTCAGCGTGGTTTCGCCAAAGTCTGCTCCTATCAAAAATGCGGAAGAATTAAATGGGAAACAACTGATTGTAACAAAAGGCACGGTTGCGGAAGAGTATTTCTCTAAGAATTATCCGGAGGTGCAGCTTTTGGTTTTTGAGCAGATAAACGAGGTTTTCCAAGCTCTGAAAGACAGTAGGGGAGTTGCGCTGGCAGAAGACAATGGTCCTTTATTCATATGGGCGCAGGAAAACAAGGATTTTGAAGTTGGCATTCCCTCCTTAGGTTCGGTAGACGGCATTGCTCCCGCAGTTAAAAAGGGAAATGCGGAGTTGCTTGCTTTTATAAACAAAACTATTGAAGGCTTGGCAAAGGAACAATTCTTTCACAAGAACTTTGAAGCAACGCTCAGGCCATTCATGGGCGCAGAAGCAAATCCTGAGGATTTTGTTGTTGAAGGCGGAAAGCTATAATTCTACCGGCAAAACCTCATAACGGGTTTTGCAAAAGTCGCATACAACTTCTAAGGCTTCGCCTTTTTGCGCCAATTCTTTTTTTTCGCTCTCGTGCAAGGATTTAATGCTTGCGAGAACTCGCTCGCGGCTGCATGGACAATAAGCCTGAGGCGTGATTTCCTTGATAATCTGCGCTTCATAGGGGCCACGTAATTGGTCCAGCAGTTCACGAACATCAGTGAAATTTTTCAGAGGCGGCAGGGTGCGAACCACAGCGTCCATTATTTCCAGGTCTTTGGCTGTTGCATCGGGATAGGCTTCTATTAGGAATCCTATATCAAAAAATATTCCTGTTGCGCTTTTTGTTTGCTCTGATTGGCGCAGGTATGCCGCTAAATTTACACCCATTTGCGCAGACGGGGCTTCTATTATGCTTTCTTTTATTCTTTGGGCTTTTTCATTCAGCGCTATGACCGTCATTTTTTGCGGCGCATTGCCGGTGCCGGGTTTGGCTCTGAGCAGCCCTTGCGGTGTGGAATCAGCCTCTGCGTCTGCTTTTAAGCATATTGTGCCGGGAAATTTCAGCCCGCTGGAAAGCAAAAGCGAGGCTACTGAGGTTTCTGCCATGAATTTCAGGGCATTGCCTGTGGCCTCGTGTTTTTTGCCGATTTCTGCTATTGTATTTTTCGCGGAAACAAGCACGAACCTGAATGGAGCGTGTGTTCCCGTAGCTCTTATAATTACATCGCCCATGAACTATTTTACGGTCAATTTGGCCGTTTTGTTCCAAGAGGCGTTGCTTGCCTTTACTATATACATGCCTCTAGGCAAGTCGGAAAGCGAAACAACGTGGCTGCCTTTGTCAACTTTCAGTGTGCGAACAGCATTGCCCATCAAGTCAAAAACCTGAAGCGTTGTGCTGCCTGTAACCTGCACATTCAAAGTATTATGCATTGCGATTAAAGCGTTGCTGTTTGCAAACAAAGACATGCCTATGCGTGAAGGCTCCCAGTTATCGTCCCAGTCGCTGCATGCCAAGTTGGGTTTTGACGGCAAAGCCAAATTGCTTCCCAGGCAACGGAAATTTTTTATAGCTAAATTTCCGGTAAGCTCAGACACACCGGCAGTACCATCATCCTTGGCTTTGACTTCCCAAGCGAAACCATAAATTCCATCCAGTTTAAAATCAACTTTCTCTCCCCAATTGGTAGGTTGCTTTAAATTTGCTATTGGCACTTCAGCAAGCATCCAGCCTGTGCTTTTGTCAAATGTTGTAAAATGGTCAGAGCCTTCATCTATAATTGCCTTTGTCAGCACTTTGAAATTGTGGCCTTGGCCTTTGTACTCATAGCTAAAACCCTCTGTGCAAGCTGTCAAATTGTAAGCAGAGCCATTCTTTTTAGCATCTAAGCCTATAGCCACGAAAGGCGCATACGGATTGCAAGTTTCCGGGCAGGCAGTAGGACCAGTACCAGTACCAGTACAAGTCTTGCCGCAACCTTTGTCAAGGTTATAACTTGGAATTTTGGCAACCCATTCGCCGTCATCCTGCATAACCGTACGGTAGCCGCTTATTGTAGCGCAATTGTCACTTTCGTCTTTTCCTGTAACCGGCTGGTTGGTTACTGTGGACTTGCCTTTGGCTCCTTCGTCTGTGTAAACGTACCATGATTCCCAAGTTGCTGCATAGCCTCTTGAATCTTCAGGGTCGCTTTCGCGAATCTGTTTAAACCTGTCAATTGCGGTGCCTTTATCGCCATCGCCGCCGCCGCTGCCCATATCTGTTCCACAACTGCTTTCCTTGCAAGCTTTTAAGTTTGGCATATTGCCGGTGATAAGCAAACCGGTTAAAATTCTCAGAGCTTGGTTAAAATACGGTTCGCTTTCAATGCTATTCAAAACGCTCCAATATTCGTTTAACCTATTCTGATAAGATGCGTTATTCGTAAGGGCGCATGCCAAAGAACCAACATAGCTGGAATTGCCGTTTTCTCCCATGGTGCCGGTTAAGGTAATGGGGCCTTTGACTGTGCTGGGATCTTTTCCGTTTACCCAAGTGCCTAATTTGTTCAACAGAGTTTTTGCGTCGGCATGGCCAAACCAGGCATTGGCTGTGGCCCAGCGCCAAGGGGCACGCACTGCGTCTTGGTCATAAGCTATTGTGGTAATGCCGCAGTTGTTTCCGCAAACTTTAGCATTGCCGTTTACATCTGCCCAGCCGGAGACCAAGCCTGTAGTTCCATTTTGGTTGTTTTTTAGGAAAGTATAATTTGCCGAAAGAGCTTTGGTCCAATCCGTAGAGGTACCATATGACTTGAAAAGTTCATAAGCCGCAGGAGCGACATAACTCGGATTGTAATCGCTTTGCCACTGGGAACCAGGATAATGCATGCCTGTGCCGGTGTTGTGTTCCTTGCTCCAGATTTTTCCAATCAAGCTTCTCGCTTCGGTCAGGTAGTTATCGCCGCCAAACTGATAGTAAGCCATTATAAGAGAGAGAGCAGCATCATATTCAGCATCTGTGGCACCACCTGTACCGGTAGCGCTTCCATCGCTAAAAGTGCCAGTGCCGCCGTGTTTTATCTTCCAATTCATAATGCCATCGTTGGAAAACTGTTTGTAATATCTCCACAATCTGTCAAAATTGTCTTGATAGCTTTTGGTTTTATCGCTGAAATAAACCATCATTATCATGCCATAAGCAATGCCTTCCGAAACGGTTTCCGTGGGATCGCCGGGCGCGCCGAATTTAATGCGGGCGCAATTTTGGCCACCGCAGGTGCCTGTTACATAAAACTCGTTTAAAAAAGTTTCAAATTTTGCCTTTAAGCTGTTGCTTGCTGCTGAATTATCGGTATTTATAGTACCGTTCCCGTAGTTTTTCCTTTGCGGATACGGGTAATTGACTGTTGTTTGGCTGTGCGTGACAGCGATTAGTAGCAGCAAACTGCAGCAAGTGATTGAAAAAAACCTGTTTTTCATACAAAATCCTCCCGGGAATAGTTTAAATATAGTTAATTCACTGCCAGCTTAATTGTCTGTTGCCATGAAGCATTACTTGCCTTAACTATATACAAACCTCGTGGCAAATCCGCAAGCGAAACAACGTAGCTGCCTTGCGCAACCCTCAATGAACGGATAGCATTGCCCTTTGAATCATAGATTTGAAGGACAGCATTGCCTGTAACCTGCACATTTACGGCATTTTGCATCGCTATCAAGGCATTGCTATGCGCTAGCGGAGCAACCAAAACCGGCGTGTTTGCCGCGCTTGAGCTGCTTGAACTGCTGCTTATGGCAGAGCTTGAGCTTCTCAAACTGCTTGAGCTGGAACTTGTACCTGAGGCTACTGAACTGCTGCTTATGGCAGAGCTTGAACTTCTAACGCTGGAGCTTGAGTTTCCTGCGCTTGAGCTTGTACCGGAGGCTACCGAGCTGGATGAAGCTTTGCTTGAACTGCTGGGAGTAGTGCCGCCTTCTTCGCATTTCAATCTTTTTTCAGCAGGGAAAGTCATGGTGCCAATGCATTTGAAATCCTTTATTGCCAAAGAACCTGTTTTGGGAGAAATTCCTGTAATGGCTTTTCCGTCATTTGTTCCATCGCCTTTGAGTTCCCAAGCGAATTCCACTATTTTACTCAGGTCAAATGTAACTTTAACCGGCCAAGCTTCTTGCTGCAAATCGCTTGGCGCCGCAACTACAGTTGTCCACGAACTGGTGGTTCCGCTTCCAACCGGCATAAAATGGTAACCGTAGTCTGTAACTGTGCTTAACTGAACTTTGAAATTGTGAGCAGCTCCTTTGTATTGGTAGCTGAATCCACCTGTGCAACCTGAAAAATTATAATAACCGGCTTTGCCATTGTTTTGCGCATCTAAACCCAGAGCAACATAAGGATGCCATTCATTGTTTCCCTGATTAAGTGTATAGCTGTTTATTCTGGCAACCCAATCGCTGCCATCTTGCGCAATCACATTATAGTTATCGCTTCTTTCAACGCATTTCCCGGTTTTTTTATCCCAAACTATTTTTTTTGTCGTTGAGTTCGTTATTGTAGAAGAGCCTTTATCCTCTGCATCTGTAAATGCATACCAAGGTTCCCATGTGCTCGCATAGCTTTTGTCGTCTTCGCTTAAACCGGCTTTTGCAAACTGGTCTATTTGAGAACCGGAAACCGTAGCGTTGCAATAATCAGCAGGGAGACCTCCAGCCAAAGCCTGCAAATTCGGCATATTGCCAGTTGCCAAAAGCCCGGTTAAAA
>WQTK01000296.1 GCA_009786285.1 Candidatus Fibrimonadales bacterium
AATATGAGCAAATTTTAATGCTTTTTCCACTAGCCATTCCCCACTAGCTACTAGCCAAGCAACTAAGTCTGAGTTAATCAGTGGCTACTATAGAAAAACGTAGCTTTTAATCTGCATATTCTTGTTTTTTATCGGTTACTGGCCTAATGCGCCTGCAGAAATTCCATCAGGCGTTAATGGCGCAGTAATTGTGTTCAAATTTTAGACAGAATTTTCTGAATAAACCTTCACTTTACAACCTCAAGCTTATTTTGAAAATTATTCAAATCTTGACCTATTCCGATTCTGACAATGTACACTCCCGGTATTGTGGGTTTTTGCGTACCGAGGAGAATACCTTTGAGGCTATAGTATTGCGGCGTTGCAGCAGACAATGCCTGCGCAGGCTTAAAGATGACAGGCACCGGATCGGCTTGCCAGCTTGCATAAAATCCCATATTGCCTGTTGAGCCGGTAGGAATTACTACTTCTTCCGGATATGGATTGGTTAAGGCTCCATTTCTGTACCAACCGATGAAGATATAGCCATCGCGAGTAGGTTCGCCTATAGTGATGGTATCGCTTTCTATTGTATAAGATGCCGGATTGCCGACGTTGTTTGTGCCGCCATTAAGGATATAAGACAAGTTGTAGGCTATAGGTTTCCATTGAGCGTAAATAGTGGCGTTTTCGCTATAAGTTTTGTTTATTGTCACTGAGTCGCCGCCAGTCTCTTCTGTCCACCAACCGATAGATGTGTAGCCTGCTCTTGTAGGCGTTGGTAAAGACTTGAGTTTTCCTTGTTCATCTGTTGTGCCGGTTTCCGTTGTTACAATGCCGCCATTGGCATCGAATGTTACGGTATATGCCGGTATCCATTTTGCCCAAAACTCCTTGTTTCCTATGCTGCCGAGCGGAATGGAATTCACAGGAGTTCCTGTAAGCTCAAAATTATCATACCAGCCGCCGAAACCGTAACCATCTTTTGTCGCTTCATGCAGGGTTACTGCTTTTTCAGCGGTATAAGACGCTGGATTTGATGCATGGTTTTCTCCTTCGTCTAAATTATAAGTGATCGCATAGGGAATAGCTTGCCAACCTGCGTAAAGTGTTATGTTGCCTTTTGAGCCGGTAGAAATTGTCGTTTCTGCCAGAATAGATAAGTTTTTGTCGCTGTACCAGTCGGTGAAGATAAAGCCATCGCGAGTTGGTTCGTCTATAGTGATTGGCTCGCTTTCTATTGTATAAGAAGTGGGATTGCCGGCGTTGTTTGTTCCGCCGTTCAGGTTATAAGTTATGGTGTAATTTGTGGGTTTCCATTGGGCGTAAATAGTTTCGTCTGCGCTATATGTTCTGTTCATTGTTACTGCGGTGCCGCCTGTCTTTGCTGTGAACCAGCCGGCAGATGTGTAGCCGTCATCTCTAGTAGGCGTTGGCAAAGAAGTTGGCGAAGTAAGCACTCCGCCACCAACACTGGTTGTGCCGAACGCAGGAGTTACCGAGCCTTCACCTGCGTCAAAAGTTACCTTGTACCCTGTTCCCATGAGAAAATCATCAAGATATACATAGTGCGCATTTGTAGTATCCAGTTGGAAGGATATCATCACCATGACAGCCTTATTGATGTACATGGATGATGTTACGGTTCGGTTAACCGTTGTATAGCCGTCTGAGGAAACATTGTAACTCGTTGATCCTACTGTACTCCAACTGGTACCATTAGTCGATATGTCAACTTGGTATCTCATAGCACCTACCTCAGCCTTAGTGCCATTGCTTTGCGTAACTTTATATTTGAAAGACAATGTGGGGTTTTCACCTGAGTTGAAATAAGCTGTAACTACATATCCTGTGAGTCTGTTTATATTAAAATCATTAAATAAATATCCCGAGGTTCTATAGAAACCATGATTTTCCTCCCAACCTGGTGGAGTAGTTGTTGAAGAGAAATTATCCGAAATATACGGCAAAGGGTTGCCTTGAGTCTGTGCCATTGCCATTTGCGCAACAATAGCTATTGCAGCCAATAATTTGGACACTTGTGCGGTAAAAGCCATAAAAATCTCCTTTTGTTAAAATCTTATAATAATATAGATATTTTTTTACAAAAGTCTCGCCCTGAGGCTAAAAACCGCACTCATCGCACTGCCTTTTCTTTCGGAATTTTATATATTTTAAATATGAATTGTATTGCTCATAAAGGAGAATTATTGCAAAAACTCTCAAAACATTTGTTTTGGGATTGTGATATTTCCGCATTGAACGAGAAAGATGATAAAAAAATTATTCTGGAAAGAGTCTTTACCAGAGGCTCGGAAGAAGATGAGATGGCAGTTTTTTCATATTATAAAAAGAAGGATATTAAAAACACCATAATTGAAATTCGCAATTTGGACAAGAAGACTTTGAATTATTTAAGCGTTATTTTAGAAGTTCCAAAAAAGGCCTTTAAATGCTACAAACAGACTCTATCAGCCATGCCCTTTGGCATACCTTGCTAGAATTGAATAAATCAAGTATCTTTGAAAATTATTTTTTAGTCGGAGGTACGGCTTTATCTTTGCAAATTGGCCATAGAATTTCGGAAGACATAGATTTGTTTACAAGGCAAGATATTAACAAAGATGAAATCATAGATTTTATGAATAAAAAATTTGCAGGAAATGTTCAGATAACCAATATTCAAAACCTTATTTTGCAAATGGTAGTGAATGGAGTAAAAGTTGACTTTGTTAAATACGATTTTCCTTTGATAGAAGAGGTTTTCAATGAAGACGGAGTTAAATATTTGGGCATAAAAGATATTTCTGCTATGAAGCTTTTGGCTACAGCAAACAGAGGCAATCATGCGAAAGATTTTGTGGATATATTTTTTCTGTTAAAGAAAATGAGTTTAACCGAGATGTTTGATTATTTCAGGCAAAAATTCAACCAAATAGATGTGTCTATTATTAAGAGAAGCCTGATTTATTTTGACGATGTTCCAAAAGGCAGTTGGAGTGCAATAAAATACTTACAAGAAAAACCTTCAACAGAGGCCATAAAAAGAAAAATTATAAGTTGTTTGAAGGGATATAGAAAATACTAAATTTCCCCATGTGCCCTCGCTTTACATTCACGTTCCTTTTTGCGCATCAATCTGCAATTACTGCGACTTTTGCGCAATGCCTGCGCCGGAACGGCTGCACGATGAGTACGTAAGCTTGGTGCTAAAAGAGATATCCGCAAGGGCGCATTGCGATACGCCATCCACTATATACATAGGCGGCGGCTCGCCATCTGCGCTTAGCACAAACAACCTGAAAAAATTGCTCGCATCGCTAAAAACAAGCGGCGAATTCACAATGGAATGGAACCCGGAACAAGTTACCGACGAAAAAATAAAACTTGCGCAGGACTTTGGCGTAAACCGCTTTAGCCTCGGAATTCAAAGCCTAAACGACAACTTGCTCAAAACGCTCGGACGAAGGCACTCTGCGAAAATGGCCCTGAACGCTCTGGAAAAATTAAACTCGGCATTTAACACCGGAAGCTGCGACTTGATGTTTTGCCTGCCCGGTCAAAGCACGGAAGATTTTTTAAATGATGTTAACTCACTCGCAAATATAGACTTAAAGCATATCAGCTTTTACGGATTAACACTTAAAAAACACTCAAAGCTGCCGCCGCAACCCGAAGATTTATACCCAGAAATGTATTTAAAAGCAACTGAAATTTTGCAGTCTGTCGGGTTTTATAGATACGAAGTCTCAAATTTTGCCAAGCGTGGGCATGAAAGCAAGCATAACCTGGTTTATTGGAAAAGAGGCCCGTATTTGGGTGTTGGCCCCTCAGCTCACAGCTATTTGAAGGGTATTCGCTATTATGTGGAGGGAAAATACCTTCCCTGGAAAAAATGGGTTCTAGGCGGTTGCCTGCAAAGCAACTTAACACAGGATATTCCAAGCGCAGAAGGCAAAGAAATAGAAGCTGTTTGGCTTGCATTGAGAACAAAGGAAGGTTTGTCGCTGAAAAGCTACGAACAGGAATTCGGGAAAAAATTTGAAATTGAAAAAGCCAGGCCTTTTATAAAAAAAGGATGGATGATGCTAAACAAGGACTCTTTAGCCTTAAATGGCGAGGGATGGCTTTGGCTGGACAAAATTTTACTATATTTCTGAACATGAGCGAAGACAAAACGCAAGAAATACACCGCAGATTGATGGTGTTCTTCAAAAACCACAGCGAAATGGCTGATGCCTATATTTCAAAGTTCGGCACAGAAATAAATATGAAAAACATCCAATCAATCCGAGCGGAGTTTCCCGGAGTTGGAGATACCAGTTCCATGCCTTCTGCGCAAACGGAAGAGCCTGAGGCACAGGCTCCTCCCCAAAATACTATGGATGTTGTTTTCAAATTCAATGATAAATCTTTTGAGACTCCGCAAGGCGACCCAACCAGAGAATCACCGCTTTACCCAAGAGTTGTTGACTGCCCGGTTTGCCAAAAATGGGGGCTGAACTCCCAAGAGCTAAGAGCAAAATCGCTCTCCGTTATGACCGACCCTTTTATGGCGCCTGTATATAAATCTACGGGGTTGTTTCAAGAGGTGAATTATCTTTTAGCCTGCGTGACCGTATGTGATGGCTGCCTGCTCGCAAGCCCGGATCGCAAAGATTTTGTGCTTTATAACAGAACAACAAGGCAAAACCAAGATAGCCAGCTTGCTCCGCAGGTAGTAAGAGAATTAAAGGAAACAACGGACAAGCGAAAGGCTTTTTTTGAAAAAACCGGAATTGGCGATGCCTTGTTTAAACTTCCAAGAAGCTACGCTGCTGCCATAGTCAGCTACCAGTTCGCGGATATTCGAGCTGAAGTTGAAGCCGGCGCGAAAGTACAGGGCGCGTTTTTCAAGCGCGGAAATTATTGGACCCGCATAGCTCTTCTTTGCAGGCAAGCCGGTATGGATGACCGCCAGCCATTGCAAATAGCAACCGAGCATTTTAAAACAGCGTATTATATGTCTGATTTCCCAAAAGTGGACCTTGAATGCCAAACTATCTATACATTATTCAATCTTCACTTGTATTTTGGAAAAGCAAAAGAAGCCTATGACTACTTGGGAATTTTAGACAAAAGCCGCCAAGATTTGGAAAAATCGGAAACGCCTAATGTAGAAAGCCTTGCATCCATAAAAAAGTGGCTGGGAATGGGAAGAACACGCTGGGAAGATCGCGAAATGCCAAACTTTTGGAACACTCCGGGTCTTTAAGTGGAGAGTTGAGAATTGAGAGTTGAGAGTGATAATTTAAACTATTATTTAATAGGGTTTTGTAAAATAGAAGATTACGAATTGGAGAGCTTCAAACTTTTTGAGGCCGGAATTGTGAGCTTGGAAGAGCTTGAGGCGGAAACAGATGGTGATGTGGCATTCAAATTCTACACGAGTTCAAAAGACGAGCGAGATCGCATTGCGGCTTTATTTTCGCATTTAAACTTTGAATGCGGCGAAGAAGAGGCAAAGGATTGGGATTTGTGGTGGAGGGAAAGGCAAACTCCGGTTAAAGTGAGCGATGGTCTTTGGGTGCGGCCTCCTTGGGTAAATTTTTCTGCTCCAAACGCAGGTTGTGCGGTTTTGGCCTTGGAAGCGAAAACCGCTTTTGGCACAGGCGAGCACAGCAGCACCGCTTTGGCAGTTCAATTGATGGAAAAAACAGACCTTAAAAACAAAAGCGTTTTGGACATAGGCACAGGCACAGGAATTCTCTCGCTGTTCGCCTTAAAAAGAGGCGCAAAGCTTGCGGTTCAAACAGAAATTGACACAATGACTATCCCATGCCTTGTGGAAAACTTTGAGCAAAATGGCGAAAAACCGCCCTGCGCAGTTCTTGGTTTTTTGGATTGTTTTAACGAAAGCGCTAAATTCAACATAATTGTTTGCAATATGATTCGCACGGAAGTTTTGCCGCTCCGAACAGACATTGAGCGGCTTTTGGCACCGGGCGGAGAATTTATTTTAAGCGGCCAGCTTGAAAGCGAAAAGCATTATATTCTGGACTGGTTTTGTGAAGCCGGATTCACAGTCCGCAACGAGGCAACCAGCGAAGAGTGGTGGGCAGTAATTTCTAAATTAACCAATGAGGTAAGCCATGTCTAACAGATGGAAAGTTTTTTGGGTGGCAGCGTTGATGTTCGTTGCGTTTTTCCAAGCTTGCGGAATGCATAGCTGGGAAGAGATGATTGTCAGCACTGCGGACGAGAGGCAAATGGGGCGAGAATTTGACAGCCTTATTAGAATTGGGCACAAAGACGTTATGGAACCAGGCGAATCCATTTTAGTGCCGCAAACCGCCGAGCAAACAGCTCTTTACAATTATCTTCAAGCAAGAGCAAAAGATATTGTGAATAAGATTGACTCAAAAGATTTGGACGCTCTTTTGCCTAGCGGCAGCATATGCGGCAGCGATAACAAGCAAAAATGCACCAAAGACAATTTTTTTGAATTCAAAATAATAAACAGCAAGACTGTAAATGCCTTTGCCGTGCCGGGCGGGTATATATATTTTTACACCGCAATCTTAAAAAACTTTAAAAGCGAATCGGAGCTTTCGTCTGTTTTGGGCCACGAAATAGGACATGTGGTGTTGCATCACAGCAGAAATGGAATAGTAAAGCAGGTTGGAGCAAGTGTAATTATAGATGCTCTTTTGGGAGATGGCATGGGCGCAACCTTAGCTTCTCTGGGAACATCTTTTTGGCTTTTGGGAAACAGCAGGGAAAATGAATCGCAATCGGATTCAATGGCTTTCACATACACGAACAAAATGGGCATTTCCTCGGAAGGCTTAGGTGACTTTTTTTCCAGGGGCCTGAAAAGCTACGATTCTATCACGGGATTCTGTGAAGACCCAAGCAAGGATGAGTCCTTTTTGGATGTATTAAGCACTCATCCGCCTTCTTGCGAGAGGGTGAACAACAACAAAAAGCGTATAAAAAATAGCGGGCAAACTTTGGCAACTCATCCTAAAGATTTAAATTTGGTTAACGGCAAAAAATTTACGCAATTGGTTATCGAAGCGAAACTTTGAAACTTTATTTTGACCATAACTGCCCGGTTTGCCGTTCTTATGCCAAGTTATTGCAAAAGCATTTGAGCGGCGAAGTTGAAACCATTCCATTGCAGGATGGCGAGCAAGCCCGGGAATTCAAGCTGGAGCTTTCAAGCGGCGAGGTTTTATACGGCAAAGAGGCCATAGACGCATTGGTGAAAGAAGTTCCAAAGGTGAAGGATTTTTTTTGGATGCTCCCGGATTCTTACAGAGGAAAAGCGATTTACAAAACTTACGCTTTAGGCCGATTTATGCGGAGAGTGTTTAACTTTTTCAGCAGAAGGCAGTGCGAGGAGTGCGGTTATTCCCAGAACATCAGCCCATAAAATACGTTTCAAAATCAAAATCCCATGCGTTTTTTTCGTCTTTGAAATGCTTTTCGCAGCTTGCCCTGCGGAACTTGCTTTCAAATTCCGGCATGTATGTGTCTCCTTCAAACACGCCGTGCACTCTTGTTATGTATAATTTTTGGCAAAACGGCAACGCCTCTCTGTAAATTTCTGCGCCGCCTATTATGAAACATTCGTTGTTGCAGGCAATTTTAAATGCGTCGTTTAATGAATGTGCGATTTCTATTCCTTCTGCTGTGAAATTTGGATTCTTTGTCAGCACAATGTTTGTTCTGCCAGGCAACGCTTTGCCAATGCTTTCGAAATTTTTTCGGCCCATTATTATAGAATGGCCAAGAGTTGTTTTTTTGAAGAACTGCAAATCCGCAGGCAAATGCCAAGGCAGCTTGTTGTCTTTTCCTATTACTCCGTTCTCAGAAACGGCGGCTATCAAAGAAATTATCACACGCTAAAACTTAACAGATGAACTTATCCCAAAACCCGGATTGTTATGCCCTTCCGTTATGGCGTAGCCTAGCCAAAAAGCCAAACTCATGCCGGCAGTCGGATAGACATAGCCTGTAATGGGAATAAAAAACCAATCGTCTTTTTCTTTGCCTGGATCGTGCCATTCAAAGCCAGCGCCTAAACTGAAATATTTGTTGAACGCAAAAGAAGGTTCAACATAAACAAGCATTTCATCTGCGGCATAAGTATCATCAATTGTTATTGACTTTTCGCTTTCCGTGGAATCGGCTAGCACGGCTGCATAGTACATACCTGCTATGCTAAAGCTTTTGTAGTTAAGGCTCGGCTCAACCGCAAAAGTGTTCACATAATTTCCATGGCTTGGATGAACGCCGTAAACAAAGCGAAGCGCATAGTTCAAGTCCGTATAGCTGCGGGAATAGTTTGCGTCAATGCCAAAAGTATAGCGATGGTCGCGTCCACCGCCTTTTATAAAGTCAAGCATCGGAGCTATGGTGAACTTGTTGTTCACTTGGTTTAAGCCCGGTATTGGAAAGGCGTAGCTTGCGACTACTCTGCCGGATTTATTATTGTCATCGCTTGCGCCTATATAAACATACCCGTCATTTCCAAGCCTCGCACCCAAGCCCCGCATTCCTTGTGTGGTGAGAATGGTTGCGTAATAATCGGAATTTCTCCAGTAATAATAGTTAAAGCTGCCAAACGAGTAAAAAAGATCGCCAAAAATAAATGTCAGGCCTCTGCTAACAGTCCATTCCAAAGAGATGCCGTCAAACACAAACGGGCTCCAGCGGTCGTCAGAGCTTATGGGAGTGGCTTCATCCCTATGGCGCATCAATGAATAAGGGCTTTTAGACGCGGCTCCCAGAATCACACGCACGTTTTCGTCCATCTCCACGTTCATTTTGAGCCGCAGGTCATGGTTTGCGGCATTTTTAACCACAAAGTCCTTTTCAAGATAGTTTCCGTAATCGGCCTCCAAAGTTCCATCAAAAGAAACATCAGCCGCAAAAGCCGCATATGCAAGCAGTGCAATAAATGGTATAAAACGCATGGCATGAATATACAAAATTCTATATTACTCTTTAATGAAAACCATCATTTACGCAGCTAATGCGATTGTTGCGCTGGTCTTGGACCAAATGACCAAGCATTGGGCAGATTCGCATAATCTTGGCTGGAGCATGTCTCTTATCGGTGATTTGTTTCGCTTTACGCTTGTTTATAACGAAGGGGCCGCTTTTTCCCTGAGCCCGCAGAGCATTTTGCCCTGGCTCTCGCCAACTGTATTCTTTGGCATTTTAACCGCCATAGCTTGCATAGGGGCTATTTATTTTTTCAAAAGCTCCCACGAACAGGACTATTTTTCCAGATTGGGCATTGTTTTGATAATAGCCGGGGCATTAGGCAACTTTTGCGACCGCCTGCGCATTGGCAAGGTGGTGGACTTTATAGACGTTGCCTTTCCCAAATTTATCATTGAATCCGGGAGATGGCCAACCTTCAATTTGGCCGATTCTTGGGTTACAATGGGGATAGCGTTGATGTTTATAGGTGCATATTGCATAAAAAAGCCACAAATATCACGTTCTTAACGCATTTTTTGCATTTTTGTAACATTTTCTTAACGCTTTTCAAAAAAAAAATCTAGATTTAATAAGGATACTTTATATTAGAGGATTATGTTATGAGGCTAAAAGCCCTGTTTTTGATGGTGTTTTTTGTTTTTTTCGTGTCTTGCGGCGACGATAGCTCGCCAAATTCCGGCGATAGCAGCGATAGCAGCGGCAATGGCAACAGCAGCGGCGGCAGCAATAATAACAATAGCAGCAGCAGCGGCAATAACAATGTCAAAACCAAATGCGAGGCAATTCCTGACGATTTAAACAGAGGCCTTGACAATCTTGGCTTGGAAAATGCAATTGTAATCAAATATAACAGCGGAAGCGCCCCATCCATAGACAACCCTTACCAAAGCGCGGTTACAGTCTCGGCAAATAGCGAAAACGTGGTTGTAACCACTGCGCCCGGAACAATTACTGAATACAATTTGGTTGTAAGCGGAGCTACCTCCGGAGGCTCCCTTAAAGTTTACGGCGAATATAAAATAGCGATTTACCTGAACGGCGTTAGCATAACAAACCCAAGCGGACCCGCTATCAACATTCAAAACAACAAAAAAATATCCTTGCATCTTGTAGGGCAAACGGAAAATTACATTACAGATGGACCTAACTATGCAAGCTCCGGAACGGAAGACGCGAAAGGCACTATTTTCAGCGAAGGCCAGCTCGTTTTCTCAGGCAGCGGCTATTTGGAGATAAAGGGGAAAAACCGCCATGCGTTGGTTTCAGATGGTTATTTGTCCATTGAAGGAGGCTGCATAGCAGTAGTGGAAGCCGAGGGAGACGGCATTCACGCAAATGACGATGTTACTATTAAAAGCGGAATAATAAGCATTGCGAGCAAAGGAGATGCCATTCAAAGCGAAGGAATGGCTGTAGTAGTTACCGGCGGGCAAATAACGGCTAAAACCACTGGCATAAAATCCCACGGAATAACAAGCCTTTTCCAAACAAGCATAAAAGATAATGCGAATATTGACATAAACGTTTCCGGCAATGGCTCAAAGGGAATAAAGTCAGATAAATATACTGAGATTATGGGCGGAACAGTGAACATAGTGACAAGCGGCGGCAGAGACATAGATAACACCGTGGCTCCGCCGGATACAAGCAATGCCATTGGAATAAAGTCGCATACGGAATTATGGATTGAAGGCGGAACGCTGACCATAAAAAGCCTTGGAGACAAGGCAAAAGGCATAAGCGTGGACGAAAACATATATATGACCGCCGGCAGCATCAATATTGAAGCTGATGACGACGGCATAAAAGTCGATGGCAATTTAAACGTTACCGGTGGCAGCGGCTCTGTTACTTCAAAGAAAAAATTAGCGATAGATTGTAAAGGAGCAACTTGCAATAAGGGAAGCTTGACCACTAAAGATCCGGGGAGTTTCTGATGCTAGAGCTTTTTCAAAACAACTTGCAGCCTTTTTCGCATTCTTCGCTTGAAGAATCAAAGGCAATGTCTTTTTTAAACAGATTCGATACCAAATTCGTTTTGAAAATAGAGAACGCTCTTGACTTTTTGAAAAGCATTCAAAATGACTATTCGCTGCTTGAGATAAACGACAGTGTTATTCAAAGCTATAAAACGGTTTATTTTGATACTCCGGATTTGCTCTGCTTTAACCTGCACCACAACAAGCGTGCGAACAGGTTCAAATTCCGCACCAGGCAATATTTGAGCAATGGGAAAATTTTCAATGAAATAAAGCAAAAGCTGAACACCGGAAAAACAATTAAGTTCCGCCAGCGCAGGGATAAAATCAAGGAAGACGCTCCGAATATCCCCATACTTAAAGACTTTACCGAGTTCGATAACGCATTTTCATTTTTAGCGCATAAAAATGGGTACAATTTTGATAATCTGGTTCCGTCTCTGTTTGTTTTCTTTAACCGCATAACGCTTTTGAACAAACATTTTCCGGAAAGAATGACGCTTGACTTCGGCTTGAAATACGGTTATAATAACGAAGAATTCAAGTTGAACAACACAGCTATTGTTGAGTTGAAAAGAGAAAGAAGCCCGGATAGAACGGTTTCCCAGGAATTTTTCCGGGGAATCCACAAGAATCCGACCGGCTTTTCAAAATACGCGATTGGAGTTTCTCTTACTCATGATGAGGCAAAGAAAAACCGTTTTTTGCCCAGGATAAAAAAATTAACATATGAAAGGAGTTCAGTATGAATATGTCGATGAGTCCAGAGGAGTTGAATTTTATCACATCGCTTGGCGTTCGCTTTGTGATAAACATTGTATTTGTTTACATTTTAATATGTGGCATTTACGCAAAAGAACACCGCATAAGGGAATATTCCTTTAGCTTCATAATATCAAATATCTTGATTTTCTTGGTGACTTCAATGCTCGCCTCGGTAAAGGTGAAAACCGGCTTTGCCTTTGGCCTGTTTGCCATTCTCTCAATACTTCGCTACAGAACGGAGCAAATACAAATCAGGGAGATGACTTTCCTTTTCGGTTCCATAATCATGGGTGTTATAAATTCGCTTGCTACCGATGAGCTTTCATTGATTGCGGTTGTTTTGGCAGATGTTTTGCTGGTTTGCAGCATGTTCATTTGTGAAAGAGCGTTCATGGGCAATGCAGACACCGTTGTTTTGCTGTATGATAATACTAAACTGCTCGGAAAAGGAATGAAAAAGGAGCTTCACGAGGATATAAAAAAGCGTTTTGGCTATGATGTTGTCAAGGTAGCTCTGATAAAAATGAATTTTTTGACTGATAGCGCAGAAGTTAAGCTTGTTTACAAGAGGACTTAAGGCATGCGGCTTGGCATTTTGATTTTGGCAATGGTTCTTCCGGCCATTGCTATCGCCAAACCGGATAAATCTGATAAGCCGAAAAAAGCGGCAAAAGCGGATACTGTTTTCGTAGAGAAAGCGGATAAAGAAAAAAATGAAACCGAAGTAAAAGTAGAGGGAGTTCTGGAAGTTGGCGTTGACATAAACAACAAAATGCATAAGGATAAGACTAATTACAATAAAATAGGTTATGGAAAAATTGAGCTTTCTGCCCGTCCTGTGAAGAAAGTGAGAGCAGAATTTGGCTTTGAATACAAAGACGGAGACAGCACGCTGGTTATAGACAAGCTTTTGGGGCAATACAATTTCACAGATTTTGGCAGCATTCGTGTTGGTTATATGAAGAAGGCTTTTGGCTTGGAGGAAAAAGCGGGAGTTGCCGAGCGTTATTTTCATAAGCGCTCAGTGATAAACGATAATTTGGAAAATTTTCACCATTTAGGCCATGACTTAACTATGCAGTATCGCCACAAACTCAGCGAGAGCTGGCGTTTGATAGGCGGGTTTTCGTGGGCTGCGGATACCGTGCGGGAACTTTACCACCAAAATTATAGCATTGAGTACGAGACTCCAAGCACAACTTTGATTTTAGCCGGCATAATAGGGCATTTCACGCATTCGGACTACGATTTAACCGCATGGGCAACTTCGCTTTCTTTTAAATACACGGCAAAGCTTTTTGTGAGCGAAACGGAGTTCACTTTTGGCAACAATCCTATTATAAAATACATGGACGATAAGGATGTTTTGATTTTGGGTGCGAGAATGCAGGAATATTTTCCGATAGAGACCGGGTTTAAGGGTTTGCGGCAAGTTATTCCCATTGCGGAAGCGTCTATTTATATGGGAGATTTGGATAGCCAGGATTTTGAAGCTCAGTTAAGGGCTGGCTTTACACTGGGTTTTGCGAAAAATTCTGCGTTTCAGTGGAGAAACACCTATGGAACGCGCTTGAAAGTAGTTGATGGAGATAGCAAGCAGACTCACCGCCGTTATGACAGCGAGGTTGTGGTTATTTTCTAGTTTATTTAACAAAGGAGGTATCCTATGAGATACGGTTCACTAAAATTCACACTGGCAGCCGTGGCTTGCCTAAGCGTCATTGCAATGGCGCAGATTCCCACCATCAGAATCACCACCCAAAACGACCAAGACCCAACGGTCTCTGGCGGCGGCATGTATGGCGGCGCCCAAACAATGAAATATGTTAAAATAACGAATTTTGAGTTGAATGACCAAAAAAATTCGAGAAACAATCTCACATTAACTCCGGAGCCTGCTCCTAGCGAAAGCGATTCCATTCGTGTGCGTGGCAATTCCACTGCTGGCAACGGCAAAAAACCCTACAGAATAAAATTCGATAAACAGCAGAGCCTGTTTGGCAGAGAAAAGGCAAAGAGCTGGGTTTTGCTTGCCAATTATTATGACCAGACTTTTGCGCTTAATGCCATTGCTTTCAGGCTAGGCAAGCAAATTATGCCCGGTTTTACGCCTAGTTCCGAGTTTGTGGACTTGTATATAAATAATAACTATAAGGGAATTTACCAGTTAACAGAACAGATACAAGCTCATACGGGGCGCATTGAAATAGACAAATTGAAGGGCTGGATTGCCGAATTTGATTATCACGATTTGGAATCGGATCAAATTGGGTTTAAGCCAACAGCCTATAATACCATGTCCACACGTGTAAGATCTCCGGAAGTGGGAGGCTGCGATACCAATCCTTTGAAAAACTGCAACATTAACAACGATACGGTAAAATTTGTCCAGACCGAGGTTAATGAGATGTTCACTGCAGTTCAACAAGGCAATAGCAGTACTATTTGGGGAAAGATGGATCTTGATAGCTGGGCCAAATACGTATTGATTCAGCAGTTTATGGACAATTTCGATTTCAACAGCAAAACGCAGACCGGAGGATTGCCCGGCTCAAACTACGCACATAAAGATATGAATCAAAAAATATTTGCCGGCCCGCTTTGGGATTTTGATTTGGCCGCAGGCGTGACGATGAACGATTTCCCAAAGCATTTTTATAATTACAATGAGGCTATAAAGCCCAAACACGCTTTTTATCAGAAGCTTTGGGATGATCCTCAATTTATGTGCGCATTTAAAAACGCTTGGACTGCTAACAAAAGCAGCTTCAGCGCCATACCGACTTTCATAGATTCCATAGCGAATGCTCTTGGTTCTCGTGCGCAGGCCAACTTTACAACAAGCTCCGTAGGTTATCCTGCAGGTGGTAATACTGGCGGTTGGGGCATGATGAGCTACGATCCTGTTGTTCCGAAAACCGAAGCAGAGTATAAAACAGAGACCGGAAAGCTGAAAACCTGGTGGAACAATCGCATGACTTTCTTTGAAACCGAGGTTAATAAGCTTACCTGCAACACTACCACCAATCCAAGCTCCAGCAGCAGCGTTCCTGCGCAATCCAGCAGCAGTAGCAGCAGCGATGGGTATCAAGCTCAGCTTAGTTGCAATTTGATGAACTCAGGAACAACAGTAGTGGTAAACACGGCAATAGTTCCGCAAAATATTTTTAGCGTACGTTGCGGAGTTTCAACAACTACTGATATCACATGGCCAACAGCCAATCTCACTCCTACATCTACAGGAGACTTTAGCATTACCGTTACCAGACCAAGCACCGCCAACACTTGCGCAGGCCAATCAACTACTTGCACAGTGCCGGTTGTTGCAACCGCGCCCAGCAGCAGCAGCGCACCCAGCAGCAGCAGCATTAGCAACACAGGCTTTGTTTGCGCTTTGCAAAATGCGGATACAAAAGGAACTGTGGGTACTGCAATAGTTCCGGCAAATATCTTTACCACGTATTGCAATGGTATTTCGACTTCTAATGTCACATGGCCAACAACTAACCTAACTCCTCAATCTACTGCAGACTTCACTATTACCGTTGCAAGGCCTCAGACCGCTCAAAGTTGCCAAGGAATGAGCGCAACATGCACATTGCCCATGAATGGCGGAAACACTCCAATTCACTCTCAACTCTCAACTCTCAACTCTCAACTCAAAGTCCACGCTTACGTAGCATCTAACACAATAGTGTTGCAAAACGTGCCGCAGGGTGCTAAGGTTGAGGTTTACAATTTGCGTGGCAATCGTGTGCAAAACCATGATCTCTCAAAAGGAATGTACATTGTGAAAGTTGGCAAGCAGATTTTGAGAGTAACTGTGAGATAGCTATGATGTGCGGAGCGATAAAACTTGCAGTGACGGCTTTGGCTTTTCTGAATGTTTTTTCGCTTGCGCAAACGAATAACTCGTTTGCCACCATCAAGATAACAACCAAAAATAACCAAGAGCCTACGGTGTCTGGCTCCAGCGAACTCGCTACAATGAACTATGTTTCCATGACGAGCTTTCAGTTGACAGACCCTACCAATTCTAGAAACAATCTAGGCCCTTTAACCCCGGAACCTCAAGGCGAAACAGACTCTATTCGCATACGTGGAAACTCCACCAATAGCACGAACAAAAAACCTTACAGGATTAAGCTCGACAAAAAGCAAGGCCTCTTTGGAAAACCGGCTGCGAAAAGCTGGGTTTTGCTTGCGAATTTTTATGACAATTCCCTTATGCTGAACTCCATTGCTCTCAGGCTCGGCCAAAAATTAGGCATTGCCTATACTAACACTTTTCAATACGTAGATTTATATATAAACGATAAATACAAAGGGATTTATCTATTGACAGAGCAAATACAGGTTGGTCCAAACAGGATTGACATAGATGAAGACCTAGGATGGCTCGTTGAATTTGATTATCACAAAGCCGCCCCGGATGAAATTAAATTCAAGCCGGCTACCAATTTGACCATGTATACACGCATAAGATCGCCGGAAGTTGATTGCAGCAACAGCGTTAGCAGCCTGCCGAATTGTTTCTCCGGCAGCAATGAAAATCCTACGGTTTCTATTTCCCAAGTGAAATTTGTACAAGACGAAGTCAACGCCATGTTCAATGCTCTCTCTGCGGGCAACAACAGCCACCGCGACTTGATGGATATCGATAGCTGGGCAAAATACGTATTGATACAGCAGCTTATGGACAATTTTGATTTCAACAACAAAGCTATGGCATCCGGCACGGCGGTAAACGGCTCAACTATAGCTGAACCCGCTTCCAACTATGCGTATAAAGATTGCGGCAAGCGCATTCATGCAGGCCCTCTTTGGGATTTTGATTTAGCGGCAGGCGTTGGCACGAATATGTATGGCACCTGGCCAAATACTTTTTCCTATTACAACGAGCCTATAAAGCCAAAACATCCTTTTTACCAGAAACTTTGGGACGATCCTGTTTTCATGGCTAAATTTAAAAAAGCATGGGATAATCATCAAAGCGATTTCAATGCAATTTCTGCCTTTGTAGATTCCTTGGCCAATGTTTTAGCTGGCCGTGCCGTAGCCAATTTCAACGCATATTCTTGTGGCTCTATGTGCGGAGACAAGAGTTCGCTCACAAGCGAGCAAGCTTACAGGAACAAGCTAAACACTCTTAAAACATGGTGGACAAATCGCATGTCGTTCTTTAGCACGGAAATAAATAAACTGAACATCAACACCGGCAACGACATAACGCAAACGCAGCCCAGCGGCTGCCAAGCCCCA
>WQTK01000297.1 GCA_009786285.1 Candidatus Fibrimonadales bacterium
GATAAGCACTCTTATCGTTCGCAGCAGCCTCAGAAACATCTTTTCCATCTGCGAAAAGTATAAGTTTATTCCATTCAACGAGAGTCGGAATATGCCAGCCATCAGGGCAAACGCCTTGATGCGGAGTTTTTATTTGGCTTGAACAAGAAGTTGTGTTGCAACTTTCTGGTAAATTCATAGCAGATGCCCAATCGTAAAGTCTTCCGTAAATCCTGCAATTGATAGGATCGTCATCATAACACCGGCTTCTTGGCGCATTGACATTCAAATTCTCATCCAGCCAATACTGATCGCCTATCTTCACAACCCCATACCTGTACCCTTGCTCATCATTTATAAATTCACCCGTTTTATCCGTTATTTTATCGCCAGCAGAACAAAGTTGCGTCTTCACATTATATACTTTTGCGCCACAACACATCTCCCCTTCTGCCGGATCATAACTCTTACCATCACACTGAGGATAAGATGTTTTATTGAAACAGAACTGAGTTAACGGATTATAACTGTTACCGCCACACAAAACATAAACCTTATTGTCAAAACAGAAATGGGTTGATGGATCGTAAGTTACGTTACACTTAGGATAAACTTTGTTATTAGAACAGAATTGAGTCGATGGATTATAATTGTTGCCTCCACATAAATCATAAAGCTCCTTGCTAAAACAGAATTGAGTTGACAAATCATAAATCTTGCCGCCGCATAAAGCATAAAGCTCATCGTTAAAACAGAACTGAGCCAACGGGCTATAGCTATTGCCGCCACATAAAGCATAAAGTTCAATACCGCTAAAACAAAATTCAACTGATGGATTATAGCTCTTGTCTCCGCACTTTAAATAAACTACTTTATCATAACAGAACTGGATCTGCGGACTATAAACGCTGCTGCCGCATAAAGCGTAAAGCACATCACCGAAACAAAATTGAATTTTAGAATCAAAGGCAGTAACTCCACAATAATTATCTACAACAAAAGACTTAAGCGCATTCACAATATCATAATAAAATTCGCCATCGCTAGATTTAAAATACGGAATAATATTGTATGTCCCCGGAGCCAAACCTTCAAAACTCACAGTAGAACCCGACACCTTTCCCTGCTTCCCAGAACCAAAACCAAAACCCTTAACGCATTCGCCCTCCTTGTCTTCAATGCAAAATCCAAACTCCACAACAGAAAATCCCAAATTCGGCTTGTCAATATTGAAAGGGAAGGATAACTTGCCGCCTGAAATTCCTTTTAAATCAAAATCCGAGCCCTTGAAACCAAATGACGGCAAAGTCTTAGACCTTGCAAGATTGCCCAATGACGTGCGAAATGAACCGGGATTCCAACTCTTGTCTAAACCAAGCAGTTCCAATTTAACTTTCACATCAACGTCCAAATCGCTATCAAGAGTAGTTTCTGAGTTCGCCGAAAGCGGCAAAAGCGGGCTTTTCAACACCAAAGAAGGCCCTGCCGAAACCTCAAGACCGGCGGCCCCGTAAAACATAGACTTAATCCCAACAAGAACGCCAAGCCTCACGCTTCCATAAGTCGAATGCTTGTAATCGAATCTAAAATCCTTGTCAAAAGTATTTATCATCTTAAAGCCGTTGTCGTACTCAAAACCGAACTCGCAAGATTCAGTGAAAGTTATATTTGCGTCCATATTGGCTTGCGCATTGACTTCAACCTTCGCTTTGAAAACCGCTTTATTGAACAAAATAACAGGAACCGGGCCTGCCATAAATTCTATAGTCGGCAAATCGGAGCTCAACAACTCAAAATCCTCGAAACGCTCAATTTTCCCTTTCAAATTGCCTGTCAAATTAAAATATGCGTTCTGCGCAACGCTCATTTTCGCATAGTCAAGACTATAGTTTTTAATCTTAATCTTTGTGGTAAAGAACAGATTAAACTCGCCTTTTAACCCTAAAGTGCCACTGCCATTTCCACTGCCAAAATTTTTATTTTTATCCACGGAAATAGTTTTGCCATCGGTTCCGCCCAAATCCGCATCTCCGGTAAAAACAAAAACAACAAGGTCAATCACCACGTTAACAGCTTTAACAACGGGTTCTATAATGCTCACAACCGTATTCTTGACAGCGGAAGCCACTTTCTTCCACCATGGCTTGCCAAGAGCCTGCCGCAAGGTGCCGCTTTCTTCGTCATACACAAGAGGAACCTCAAACTCAATGTCCAAATCCTTGACTGCTTCCGCAAGGCTGGCATAGCTAACTGTGATAATTGTGATGTTTTCGCCTTCCATAACCACTTCTTTCACCTTGTACAGAAAACCATAAGGAGCGTTTTTTGTTATGGAAGATGCTATAATATCCCCGGGTTCGGGGGTTTTGCTTGCAGGCAGATTCCTGAAAAACAGCCTGCCCAAAAAACTGGAGTCTGTGATTTGCACGGTGTCTATCTTGAAAAGGATTTCGTCCAAATCTTCTCTGTTAAAAACAAGAAGGTCTCTCCCGTCAGATGTGAGGCCTGCGGATTCTTTTGCTTTATCCTCTACTTGTGGTTCCTCCGCTTGACCTCCTCCTGAATCAGAGCAGCCGAAAATAGCCACACCTGCGAGTGCTAATATGCGCAGTACCCATAAAATTCTGTCCCTATTCATAAAACCTCCTTTAGAGCACGCCAATGACTATCTTTAATGTAGAAAATTCTTAAATTTTCTATTTTTTATGTGTATGAGAAGAGCTTCATTTTTTTGCGTGGCGCAGGCAGTGTTTTGAATATCGCAGGCAATTACACTGCTCATTCGGTTACCGGCGTTAAGGCCGATATAAAGGCTATCCGTTCTGATTGGGTTGCCATTGGAAACGATATTAATGCAGCTATGGCAAAAGCCATTAACGCTTACTTTAAACTTTAATTCCCCTTTAGATGTAACCAGTCTAATACAAAATAGCCTCACATTGATTTAAGCAAGCGAAGATTCCAGAAATAGAAAATCCTCGCAAGATTATTGCGTAATGCGATAATTCTTTTTGTTGAAACGGATTGCTATCCGCTATGCCGAAATTATTTTCATAAACTAGCTAGCTCCTCTTCATTCCAGCCAGCTACCTTTGCTATAGTATCAATGCTAATGCCCTGCGATTTCATTATCAATACAGTCAAATTCCAAGAGCCATGTCAATTACGCCCCTCTATTTTGCTTTGGGCAGCAGCGTCTATTTTGCTTGGGTTGTCCAAAACAATAAGCTCTATGTGAGGAGTTGGAATGAACATGAATTTACCATACTTCATTATGTAGATAAATTTTTGCTCGGATTTCAACTTTTCACACAGACGAAAATACTCCTCTTTAGCCTTTGTAACATCAGCCTTAAAATAAAACTTAATCTTCTCACCAGAAATTAAACTTATGGTGATAGTATAATTGTCAAGCCCGTTGTCTTCAAAAGCTGATGCCATAAGCTAACCTATAACAAGCAGTACTTGGCTTTCCGAAACTGCATCGCCTTCTTTTACGTTTATCGACTGAACTGTGCCGGCAGAAGGAGCGTATATAGGAGTTTCCATTTTCATGGCCTCCAAAACCATAACTTCCTGGTTCACGCCAACAGTCGCGCCAACAGCCACCTTTATTTTCATAACCTGGCCTGGCATTGGACTTAGCACAGGAGACCCTGCGCCTGTCGAAGCCGGTGCGGCTGGTGGTGGTGGTGCCGCAACAGGTGCTGCCGGAGCAGCGACAGGTGCCGGAGCAATGGGTGCGGCAGGTGCCTGCATAACGGGCGCTGGAGCTGCATTTTCGCCAAGAACTTCAACGCCTACATCGTAAGTTCTGCCTTCTAGAGTGATGCGAATAGTTTTCATAACTGTTCCTTCTGGTTAAACCTTGTTTGTGTGGAGCCCAACTCTGCCTTGAACAGCCCAAGTCCAGTCCATCGTGTTTAGGGGTTTGAATTTGACAACATTAACAGGCCCGCCGCAAGCGTGAGTTATTGCCGCTGTTATTATAGCAACAAATTTGTCATCGCTTAAACCGGGATGTATGGTTTGAGCCGCCGCCATTGCAGCTACAGGAGCTGCCGCATGCGGCTTTGCCGCAGGAGCATCAATCTTCTGCTTGAGAAGATTTTCAATGCTACCAAGAAAAAGCATTATTCTGAACGAAACAGCTATAATGCAGAGCATCAGTATAAAAACCAAGCCCTCGGGCGAAAATAACACAGCATTCATCATAGTGGTATCAATCCATGTTTTTTGGGTGGGCGTGTAGAGCGTTTGGTCAACGAGAAACGCAAAGCCAAAGCCAAGCGATATCTTGTTTCAGACGGTTCTATCACATCTGTTATCATATTCGTTTCTGCAGCTTGCCACGGGCTTGCGAACTTGTCGCGATACTTTTCAATAAGTTCCGTTTTTTTCGCTTTCGCTGCAACTTCGCCGCCTTCTGCTTTTGCGGCATCTATCTCTTTTTTATGCACAACCGGAATTGCGCCTTCTGCGCCCATAACCGCTATTTCTGCGCAGGGCCAGGCATAAACAAAATCTGCGCCCATGTCTTTTGAGCACATAGCAAGGTATGCGCCGCCATAAGCCTTGCGCATTATAAGTGTTATTTTTGGGACGGTTGCCGCAGCATATGCGAAAAGCATTTTTGCGCCATGCCTTATTATGCCGCCTCTTTCTTGGGCGAGACCCGGCATAAAGCCCGGAACATCTACCAAATTCACAACCGGAATGTTGAACGCATTGCAAAAACGAATAAACCTCGCGCCTTTATCGGAGCTGTCTATGTCCAAGCAACCTGTTTTAACTGCGGGTTGGTTCGCTATTATGCCTGCGACCATGCCTTCTATGCGAGCAAAGCCAACAACCATGTTTTTTGCGAAATCCTTTTGAACTTCCAGCCATTGGCCTTTGTCCGTTATTGCTTCTATAACTTTGAGCACGTCAAAAGCTGTTTTGGAATTTTCCGGGATAAGCTCGTTAAGGCTTTCGTTTTTGGCATCTGCTATTGCGTCCGGCAAAGCGTGCGGCGGATTCAGCATATTATTGAGAGGCAAAAAACTGAGCAATTTTTTTGTGATAGCAATGGCATCTTTGTCATCTTCTGCGACAAAATGCACGTTTCCGCTTACGCTTGCGTGGGCTTCCGCAGTGCCATATTGCTCAACGGGAGCTTCTTGGCCTGTGGCCGCTTTAATAACGCTTGGACCGCATATGTACATTTCAGCGTTTTTACGGGTTTGAATCAAAAAGTCTGTCAAAGCCGGGCTGTATGCCGCGCCGCCGGCGCAAGGCCCTGCTATAATGGAGATCTGTGGAACCAAGCCGGATGCGTAAACATTGCGGTAAAATACCTGTCCGTAACCGCTCAGTCCCCATATGCCTTCTTGAATTCTGGCCCCTCCGGAATCGTTTACTCCGACTATTGGGAAGCCTAGCTCGCAAGCCTGCTCCTGAAGGTCGGCTATTTTTTGAGCGTGCATTTGAGAAAGCGAGCCGCCGCTAACCGTGAAATCTTGGCTGAACACAGCGACAGGGCGGCCATCAACATTGCCAACGCCGGTAATTACGCCATCGCCGGGCAGTTTTTGAGCTGTGGGCTTGGCTTGGTCAACGTGCAATCCTGATTCCTGAAAGGAGTTTGCGTCGAACAGAGTTTCCACTCTTTCTCTTGCGGTAAGCTGTCCTTTTGCGTGACGCTTGGCGGTTTTGTCTTCGCCGCCGCCGAGTTTAGCCTCGTTGCGGCGTTTGTTCAATTCGTTTAAAAGCTCTGATTTTATTGGCATATACCTTGCACCTTAAGCTGGGGAACAGAACTCGGTTAAAGCGCCGCCTGTGGATTTCGGGTGCAAAAAGCCTATGTTCATATTGCCGGCGCCTTTGCGAGGAGCCTTGTCAATAAGAGCCACACCCTTAGACTCGGCAGCGGAGAGTTCCGCAGCCACGTTGTCGCTTTCGTAAGCTATGTGGTGCAAACCGCCTTTGCCCTTGTTGTTTTCGAGCCATTTTGCGACTGTAGAGTCTGGGGTGGTGGGTTCCAGGAGTTCAATCCAAACGCCGCCAACATCAAAAAAAGCCGTTTTAACCTTTTGCTCTGCCACTTCTTCTATGTGGTCCAGCTTTAAGCCGAGCACGTTTTCATAATAGCTGCGGGCTTCTTCAATGGAAGGCACCGCTATAGCGATATGATCTATTTTCTTAATCATTTTGGACCTCTGTTATAAAACTATGGAAATATAGAAAATTCATTTTATCAATGCTTACTTGTGCCTAAGAATAGAAAATAACCCCTCAACTTCCTGTTCAGAGGTGGAAAAGCCAAGCTCAATAACCGCCTGCAAAGGCTTAGTCGCCAAAAAACGAAGCGGAAACTTGCCGCATTTGGCATATAAATCTGCGATAACCGGAGACTTTGCGTCTATCTTGTCCAAAAAGGTCAGAACTGCGACCCCTTGCTTGCGGGCTATGCCAGCTATGGAAAATTTTCTCGCCAAAATGCCAATCTCTGCGCTCATCAAAAGCATCTCAGCCGGCTTTGGAACCGGCCCAAACCTGTCCCTAAGTTCCTCCAAAAGCGAAACTACTTCCTCGCAGGTTTCAATTCTGGCAATGCGCTGGTAAATGGAAATCCTTGCCAAACCGTCTCTTATCCACATCTCCGGCAAATATGCGTCCACCCTAAGCTCCAAGCGAGGCTTAACCAAAGAGTCGTCTTTAACTCCCCGCAACTCCTCAACAGCCTCCTTAACCATTCTCACATAAGTTTCAAAACCTATTTCCTCTATAAACCCGTGCTGCTCCATTCCCAGCAAATTCCCTGCGCCCCTAATCTCCAAATCGCGCATGGCAACCTGATACCCGGAGCCCAAGTCCGTGAAATGCTCCATAGCCGCAAGCCTCTTTTGCGCAGATTTAGAAATAGAGCCGCCTTCCGGAGTCACAAGATAAGCAAAAGCCTGCACCGCAGACCGGCCTACTCTGCCCCTCAACTGGTAAAGCTGCCCAACTCCGAACATCTGCGCATTGATAATTATCATAGTGTTCGCATTCGGAACGTCAAGCCCGGATTCTATTAAAACCGTGCAAACCAAAACATCAAATTCCTTGTTTATAAAAGCAGCCATTGTTTTTTCCAAATCGCTGTCTGAGAGTTGAGCATGGGCAACCGCAATCCGTGCGCCGGGAACCCAGCACTCCACATCGTCTGCAAGCTGCTCAATGCTCTGCACACGGTCGTTCACCACAAAAACCTGGCCGCCCCTGTCTATTTCATCCTTCACCGCCGCAGCCAAAATTTTATCGTCTCTCTCCATGACTTTTGTTTCAACGGGCAGCCTGTTCAGCGGCGGCGTGTTGAGAAAAGAAATGTCTCTGACTCCGGTCATGGAAAGCTGCAAGGTTCTTGGAATTGGGGTCGCGCTCATCGCAAGGGTATCCAGCGAAAGCCGCATTTCCCGCAGCCTCTCTTTTTGCTTGACTCCGAATTTTTGCTCCTCGTCAATGATAAGCAAGCCAATATCCTTGAATTTAATGCTGTCCATAAGCAAGGCATGAGTGCCAACAACCAAATCTATTCTTCCTTCCAAAAGTCCTTTGTAAATTTCCTTTTTTTCATAATTTGTCTTATAACGGTTCACAAGAGCTATGTTCACAGGCCAAGCTGAAAATCTTTCCGTAAAAGACTGAAAATGCTGGGCGGCTAGCACGGTTGTGGGAACCAGAACAGCAACCTGTTTTTTTGCGCTTATGCATTTGAACATGGCACGCATGGCCACTTCCGTTTTTCCAAAACCAACGTCTCCGCATAAAAGCCTGTCCATAGGTTTTTGCTTTTCCATGTCTGCTTTTATCTCTTTTGCGCTGCGAACCTGGTCCGGCGTAGGCGGAAACGGAAAATCATTTTCAAATTCATCTTGCAAATTTGAATCTTGCGGAAACGCGAAACCCTGAATGAATTCCCTTTTCGCATACAAGTCTATAAGAGCTTTTGCCACCTGAGCTATGCGTTTTTTAGCCCTTTCCTTGGCCCTTTCCCAATTTTTTGTGCCTAGCTTGTTGAGAGGCGGCAGAGCATCTTCTTCGCTTCTTACCAGTTTTTCCAGTTTGCGCAAATCGCCAACAGGGAATGTAAGCCGGGCTTTATCAGCGTATTCAACCACAACGCAATCAACAAGAGCGCCCAGAGCTTCAATGCGGGAAAGACCTAAAAACCTCCCTATTCCGCAATCTTCGTGAACAACGTAATCTCCGCCCATCAGAGAATCCGCGAAAACTGCGTTGTGCAAGCTTGAGGATTTCTGCTTCTTTTTAATCAAATGCCCAAAGCGATTGAAAATCTGGTGGTCGCAAAGCAAAGCGAAAGAATTATCAATAAACCAAAATCCCTCGGAAATATGCCCAACCAAAATTTCCTTGACTGCGCTTCCTCGCGACAAATGAAAAAGCCTGAGTGCCTGCCCCTGCGTAGGAGCCATCAAATAAACATCGCCGCCATACTTCTCAATATCTTTTTCTATGCCGCTGAAGCCGGAGTTGGAACGTGTCTGAGGAGTTGAGAGTTGGGAGTTGGGAGTTGAGAGTGGGGAAAAATCTATAACGGGGTATTTTTTTATTTCTTCGAAAATATCTTGTGGTAAATTATAATAATCATCGGTTACTATAGAATAATCTTTTAAAAAATCAAATGCCGTGCTGTCGCAATCGTCGCTTAAATTCATTGGAAAAATTTCAATGCTCTCCAAACTGTCCAAAGACCTTTGCGTAAAGATGTCAAAAGTTCTTATGGATTCCAAAGTGGTTCCCCAAAATTCCAAGCGAATCGGGCGTTCGCAGAGCAAAGGATTCACATCCACAATGCAGCCTCTTATGGAAAAATCGCCAATGCCCTCCACAACCTGCTGTTCCCTGAATCCCCTTGACATAAAGATTTCTCTCAAATTGTCTTCGTCCATAGATTCACCGGGCTTAAGGCTCAAGGTTTTTTCTTTTAGCGTTTTTGCGGAAGGCAGCCTTGTTTGCAAAGCTTCTAAGCTGGCAATCGCTATCTTGGCTCCTCTCGCGCTACGAACAAAGCGCAGCCTCTCTTCCAGAATTCCGTAAAAAATCCTGGCCTTGCCTTCGTCTTTAGCAACCGGCAAAGAGAGCAAATCAAATTCCTCAATTTGCTCAGACAAGTTTTCAAGCCACAAATCGATTGATTTCTGGTCTTTCGCTATTATTAAAATTGGTTTTGACTTTTTTAAAAACTGCGTAGCCACCCACACAGCTTGCGTTGAAATTCCTAAGTTGCCTAAGTGCGAAACTCCGCTTGAGGGAAAATCCAGCGCTTTAAACCCCTCTATCGATTCTTCCGTTAAAAACTGCGAAAGCGAGCGGAAAACCATATTACTTCGCTAAAATCATCTCTCTGAATTCTCCGAACATATGTGCGGCGTCGTGTGGGCCGGGAGCGGCTTCAGGATGAAATTGGACGGAAAATACTTTTTCGTTTTTCAACCGCATTCCTTCAACGCTTCCGTCATTCAAATTCAAATAGGTGACTTCTGCCTTGCCTTCTATTCCCTGCTGAACAACCGTGTAATTGTGATTTTGAGAAGTGATTCCAACAGCGCGAGTGGCATTGTTCATAATAGGTTGATTGCAGCCGTGATGCCCAAACTTGAGTTTTTGTGTTTTGCCGCCAATTGCGTGAGCTATAATTTGATGCCCCAGGCATATTCCCATAATCGGAATTTTCCCTATTAGCTTTTTGGTATTTTCAATAGCATAGCCAACAGCAGACGGGTCTCCGGGGCCATTGGAAAGGAACACTCCGTCGGGTTTCATAGCGAGAACCTCTTCTGCCGAAGTTTTGGACGGAACAACGGTGACTCGCATTCCGGAGCGGCACAGTCCTCTTAAAATATTTGATTTTATTCCAAAGTCATAAGCTACTACATGAAGGTCGGCAGGCGGCAATTTTTCGCCGTCAAATCCTTCAAAAGCAAATTCGTAGGGCTTTTCGCAGGAAACAATGCTTGCATAATCCTGATTGTCCATTCCGTGCCATGACTTTGCCTTTTCAACCGCAGTGTCTGCGTCTATTTTGCCGCTTGTGCATAAAAAGGCTTTTTGAATGCCGTGCTCTCTCAAAAACAGAGTAAGGGCACGGGTATCTATGCCTGCAATAGCAGGTATGTTGTAGCGAACCAAAGCGTCTTGCAGGGATTCTTTGCTTCTCCAGTTAGACGGCATATTCATCTCTCTGGTTATAAATCCTGCCGCAAAAAACTTCCTGGATTCCATATCGTCCGGATTGGTTCCGTAATTGCCTATTTCCGGCGCAGTCATAACTATAAACTGCCCTGCATACGAAGGGTCGCTCAAAATCTCCTGGTAGCCGCACATTCCGGTATTAAAAACCACCTCTCCGCAGGAATCGACTGGGGCGCCAACCGAATAACCGTAAAAAACATCGCCGCTGGCAAGTGCCAGAAATGCCTTTCTCTCTCTTTGCTCTTTAAAGTCCATGGGGTGGAATATAGAAAATGCCACTGGTGGCCCATTAAATGGTAAATGTAAAATATTCAATAATCCACCGACTCTAGCGTCAGCCCCTGTGCCGGTGCCCATGTCCTTTCCCCAATGAATTCGCCGCTTAAAATTCGAGCCACAGCCCCAGGCTCAAAACGACCCCTGCCAACATCGAATAGCAAACCAACCATGGAACGAACCTGTTTGTGCAAAAAACGATTGCCACGTATATGCCACGTATGTAGTAAGGGCGTATTGCAATACGCCCCTACTACGGACAACCGAAACATTGTTATGTCGCATATCGTGCTTTTGCCGTCGTTTCTGGGAATTGAAAATGCGTTGAAATCATGCCTGCCCAGGAAGGTCTTTGCCTCTTCCTCCATAAGGCCGGCGTTCAGCTTGCAATTGCACTGCCATGCCAGCTCCCTTCCCAGCACCATAGGCTCTGTGCATAGCACGTATTGGTAATACCGCTCTTTTGCGCTGTAACGGGCATGAAAATCGCTTGGGCAGGGTTCCAAGCCTCTTATGCAAACATTTTCGTCACTTATGGCGTTTACGGATTTTTCAAGAGCCTTGCAGTTAAGCTCTGCCCCCTCAAAGTCAAAATGCGCGACTTGACCCCTGGCGTGAACCCCAGCATCCGTTCTACCGGCCCCCACAACGTTGATTTTTTGCCTCAAAACGGTGGAAAAAGCCATTTCCAGCTCATTTTGCACGGTTTTTCCATTCAATTGTGCCTGCCAGCCGGAAAAAGCAGAACCATTGTATTCACAGGCAAATTTATAGCGCATATGAAATAATTTAAAAAAAATGCACAAAAATGCTTTTTTTTTGTTCACTAGCGAAAAAAAAATATATATTGTGTTCAGAAATTGCTATATTCAGGAGGTTGTATATGAAGTACCCTTTGCAATTAGGTCGCCGCTCCAAAGGAAGCGGCAGTGATAATTTTCTTCCTGTTTCTGACCAGGACGACGACTTGGACGAGTACGACGAACTCGGTGAGGAAGAGGAAGATATGATGGAAGAAGAAGAGGCCCTCGACGAGGAGCTGAACTTCGATAAGCCGCATTTTCGCCGTTTAGGGCTGGACTATGAAGAAGAGGAAGAGGAGTGAGGCTTTTTAAGTTTCTTAGCCTAGTGTGGCTGCTTGCGTTTTTTTTGCTTGCGTGCGCTAAAGCACCCAAGGGCGAGGCTGTCGCGGTAAATTACGAAGAGCAGCAGATTGCGCTGGCAAGCCAATTTGAGGCTCCGGAATTCCCGGAGCCTAAGGGAGCGGCTGGCAAAGCTTCGTGGGCTGAGGTCAAAGAAGCCATGCAGTCTTATGAAGAAGACCCTTTAACAGCCATATATCATTTTGATTTGGCTCTGGGCGAGCTCTACTCCGAGCAACGGCAGGATTCACTTGGCTTGCCGGAAGATTCCATGTATTATTCCACGATGCCGCTGCAAATAGTGCTTTATATGGAGAGCTTGTACCCGAGGCTCATGGACTTGACGCATTCAGAGCATGCGCATTCAATGCTAAGGGATTATGAAATTTTTGAATCTTTGGAATCATTTGAGGAAATGCCTCTTGACAGCGCAGAAATAAGGACCATTGAAAGCCATTTTGGCGAAATGGATTTGTCAACTTTTTCACTGCCCATTGAAATAAACGACAGGGTTATGCAGGAAATTCACTTTTTGACCGTTAGCGTGAGAAGCTTTACCAAAGCATCGCTTTCCCGCAAAACAGCAGTGGACAGCATGATTTACGCAAAGCTCAAAGAACGAGGCATGCCGGCGGATTTGATTTATTTGGCGCTTGCGGAGAGCGGTTTTAAGTTCAATGCCTACAGCAAGGCAAAAGCCGCAGGCTTGTGGCAATTTATACCGGCAACCGGCAAGCGTTATGGGCTGCCTTCGGATTTTTGGCTGGATATGCGCTACAATCCCGAGTCTGCAACCGATGCAGCACTAAGCTATCTCTCTGACTTGCATAAGGAATTCAATGATTGGTACCTGGCAATGGCGGCTTATAATTGCGGAGAGGGCAGAATTAGAAGGCTGGTCAGGGAAAAACGTGCTGAAGATCCTTCGGCAAAAGTGTCTTACTGGGATTTGGAATTGCCAAAAGAAACCATGCATTATGTGCCGAGAATAATAGCCGCTGCGATTATAGGGCACTATCCCGAACATTATTCAATTGAGATTGAGCCGCAGAGCCGTGCTCCTTATGATACGGTTACAGTTCAAGACTGCATTCCTCTGGACAAGGTTGGCGGCGCGGTTGGCACAAGCGCAAATGCCATACGCGATTTGAATCCTGAGCTTGTTCGCTGGTGCACGCCGCCGAATCTCAAAAAATATACGATGAAGGTTCCGCAAGGAACCAGAGAAAAATTTTTGCAAGCTTATGCAAAAATGGATAAAACCCAGCTTGTGCGCTGGCAGCAATATAAAGTTCAAAAAGGCGATAACCTCGGTTCCATATCAAGGCTTTTCGGCATAAAGGTTGCAGACATTCAAGCGGCGAATAATTTGAAAAACACAAAGCTGAAAAACGGGCAGGTTTTAATTATTCCCATGCCTGCAGGCTCAAAGCTCTCTTCAAAGAGCGAAGCGATAGTGACAAAAAAAGATAGCAAAGCCGTTAGCAGCAACAACGATAACATCGGCAACAATGTTAAAACTTATGTTGTTCGCAAAGGCGATAACCTTGGGTCTATTTCGAGGCGGTATGGGGTATCTTCGCAAAGCTTGATTGCTTGGAATAATTTGGATGGCAACAAAATTTCGATAGGCCAAAAGCTATACCTGCAAGAACCCTCCAAAAAAGATGTGAAAAAGAAGGAAGAAACTTTTGCTCAAAATAATCGCGGAACAAATTACGAAATAAAATCCGGCGATAATTTATGGGACATAGCCCGTAATCACAATGTGACCGTTCAGCAGCTTTTGGACTGGAACCCGGGACTTGACAAAAAAATATATCCCGGCATGAAAATCAAAGTGGGCGAATAACTAAATATAAATCAGTCTGTTTAGTTTTGCGCGATATTCCCATGTAAGTTCGTGCTTTGGGCCAAGTACGGAAAACAAAGTTACCATGCCTTTTTTCGCTTTACCCTCGCCGTCTTGCTTGCCTTCGATAATCTCCAAAAAGCAGTCAAGAGCTTCTTTGTATTTGTTTTGGCTAGCCAGCTTGTATGCCTTGTTGTAAGGTGGAGCGGCATCTTCGTAAAATTCCATGAGTTCCAAAAGTGATTTTGCCTCTGCGTAAAAATCATCAGTTTCCTTTATGCTTTGCAAAATGGATTTTGCGTCTTCTCTTTTGCCGCTCATGGTTTTGGCTTTAGCAAGCAGGTAGCAAACCTTTTTGTTGCCGGGATTTTTTTCAAATAATTTTTGCAATGTTTTCAAAGCTGCGTTTGTTTGCCCTAAATTCAAAGCGTCTTCCGCATTTAAAAGCAGAGCGTCTTCTTCGGACAAAAAGAATGGCTGCAATTGTTTTTTGAGTTCGCTCTCCGGCAGATTGCCGTCTGCGCCGCCCACAAGCTGCTTGTCTTTGAAAATGCGGATGTCGCTTAAAGAGCTTATGCGCAAATAGCCTGCAAGCTGCTGGTTGTTGGGATCTTCGGGGTCTAGCTTTGCCACGGAGAATTTAAGCTCATCGGAGAGCTTTTCCAGCGCAGGGGAAACTTCAAACGCCACAGCAATGGCTTTTTCTTCCGAGCCGTTTATTGCAACCTGCTCAAAATTCTCAATGTTTGTTTGGATAACGGACATGGAAATGCAATGTAGAAAATTCTATGTTTAACTTATGCTTTCTATTACCGCAGTTGCTTTGAGGCTTGGGCTTAACGTTGTTAAGGGGAGGTTTCGTTGCATTTTTCCGGAGCGGCACGCTCACGGGGATAGAACGCCCTCTGTTAGCATAAATGAGGAGAAGGGATTTTTTAAATGCTTTGTGTGCGACAATGTTAAAGGCGATGTTGTTAGCCTTGTGCAGCTTGTGCTGGGAAAAACACGGCAAGAAACGGCAAAATGGCTTAATAGCGACACCCCGTCAATAGTCAGAGATTCCCAGAAATTCTTTTTGAAAAAAAGAACGAAAGGTGAAGATAAGCCTAAGTTTTTCAAGGAAAAGATGATATTCGATTTTTTGAAGCTGCTTTCGCCAATACAGCCATACAGCGCAACAGGCTGGTGGCTTGCCGGCAGGGGCATTTACAAACCCACTTGGGATAAAATGCTTTTGCGGTGCATAGACGATTACAGCCTTGTGAGCCGCAAGCTGCTTGAAAAATATTCCTTGGACGATTTGCAGATTGGCGGCTTGTTCAACAGCTACGGAAAATTGCGCTACGGAAGGCGGCCGTTGATAATTCCGTACATAGACGAAAAGAATCGCCCGTTTTACTTTCAGGCGAGAGCGATTGATAAAGACATAAAGCCAAAAGAATTGAATTTTCAGGGCACAATTCCGTTTCCATTTAACAAAGCCGCTTTGGATGGAGAGCACGGAATAGTTTATTTGTGCGAAGGCGCAATAGACGCATTGACTCTTTTGGAACGGGGATTCAACGCCGTTGGCATTCCCGGCGTGAATACCTTTAAGCCCGAATGGGTAAGTCTTTTTAAAAATAAAAAAGTGATACTCTGCCTGGACAACGATGAAGCCGGAAGAGCAGGCGAGGCCCGTATTTCTGCTTTGCTAAAAGGAGCTGGGTTGGAAACACGCTCTTTCAGGCTTTTGCCTGAGGGAGAGGATATAAATTCGTGGTTTGTGGAATGATAGGCTGCCGCTCACAACCTGAATGACCTCAGCAACATAGCAAGGCCAATCGTGCCGTAAATTATGTGCCCAATCCATGCGCCAAGCCACGGCTCCAAGATACCGTTCTCGCCCATCTGCACCCCAACCCTTATAACTATGTAGTAACTGAATGTCAAAATTATGCCTATGCCAAACTGGTGGCTAAGCGAACCGCCGCGCCTGTATTTATGGGAAAGAGAAAGCGCTATTATCAAAGTCACCAAAGCAGTCACCGGACCTGAATATTTGAAATGCAACTGGGTTTGCATTTTATCAGTGTCTTCGCCGCTTCTTCGCAAAATTTCAATGCGGCGGCTAATCTGCTTCGTGTTCATCTCCTCGTGGCTTTGCCTCTCGTTTATTATGTCTTCCGGCAAAACGCTTGTTTGCTTGCCTATATTCATTTTTTTGAACTCATAGGCGTTTAACCCTCCGTCAGGAGTAAAGAACCTGGCCCAGCCGTTGAACAAAACCCACGAAGAATCGCCCCACTCTATGCTTTTTGCGTCATAACGGGCAATGGGCTTGCCGTTGTTCTGCAAAACCAGAGAAACCCTATCCCCCTTTTTTGAAATACCGTTGTAATACTTAAAATACCAATCGGAATGGTCTGAGCCTATGAACACAAACTGATGCTTTTCCTTGATTCTCGGATTCTTTCTCTGCTCAATTCTGGTTTCCGTAATCTCCAAGCGGCGGTAATTTGCATCTGGCAAAAGCTCTTCCCCAATAACAAAAAGAATTGCCGTTGCTACGATGCCGCTCACAAGAACAGGCAAAAGAATTCTAAAAGGCCCTTTGCCCGCTCCGTGCATCGCGGAAATTTCCAAATGCCTCGCCATTGCGCCAACGCTGGCTATGGCGGTTAGCATTATTGCAACAGGAGAAACCAAATATACTATGTATGGCAAAAAATTCAAATAATATTCCGCCACCTGCCCCATTTCCCTGGAAAGCCACATTTTTATGTTGCCAACAAAATCTATTATTATAAAAACCAAAACGCTGCCAACCAAAATCAAGGTAAAAGATTTCAAAAAATTTCCAAGAAGATAAAGGGAAAATTTCATCGCCTTGCAACCCGCCATGTTAAAAATAAACCGATTGTACCGATTAACGCATTGCAAGCCCACATAGCAAGTTCCGGCGAAATTATCAAGCGGGTAGCCAAGTTTTCGCCGCCAATCAAGCACACCCAGTAAACAGTGAAAAAGCCAAGGCTGTAAACAGTGCCGGGGCCAATGCCGCCACGCCTCGCTATTATGCCAAGCGGCGCGCCTATAAGGGCAAATATAATGCAGGCGACGGCTGTGCTTATTTTCTTGTGAATTTCAACCTTGAATTGAGCTATCTGCCTTAAAAAGGCTTCTCGCCTCGCTTCCATCCGGCTTATTGTCGTTAAAATTTCCTCTTCCTCTTTTTTTATATTTTTCGCGATTCTGCTATGTTTTTGCGCATTTGGCTTAATTTCCTTGTCTCTTAGCTCCTCAGGCAAAATGGCATCGCTTTTAAGAATCGCGACCAAGCCGTTTGCGTGTTTCCAAATTTGCTCTTCAAATTCTTCCACAAGCTTTTGCGAATTGCTGCGAGCCTCTTCCAACGCTTTTACCATATCTTCTATAGGCATTTCACGGCTGCCTCGATTTTTTGCGTCTGTGCGCTCAAAGCGAGCATCGACGTTTTGCACGGCAAAATCCTGGTTTGCAAAGCGAATTCTAAAATATCGCTCCGGGTCCTTTGGGTCAACAAAGTGGTTTTCGCCGTTTTTCAGGTGGAGCATCAAGGTTGCGCCCATATCCACATATTCCATGGATGCGCTGTCTGCGGTAATGACTCTGGGGTAATTGCCGCCTATTTCAAAAATTCTTATGCCGTAAAGCGTGGCAGTCTGGTTGTCTATTCTGGAAACCCAAAGCTGAATGCCCGGAAACTGGTTTATCAGCTTGCTTTCGTCTATCAAGGCGTGCGGCCTTTTGCGGCTTATGGATTGCATTAGCATTGCGCTGCGGTAATTTGCCTCCGGCAAAAGCCAACTGTTGAAAACCATCAAAAGCACCATAAGCAGCGCCGAAAATATGATAACAGGCCTCATAAGCGAGAGCGGCGAAATGCCTGCGGCTTGCATGGCTGTTATTTCCCTGTCTGCGGAAAGCCTCCCAAAAGTCATAAGCGTGGCAGCCA
>WQTK01000298.1 GCA_009786285.1 Candidatus Fibrimonadales bacterium
AATAGCATCCTTGTTTTGCAAAGCATTGAGAACAGCATCTACTTTTTTGTCGGTTTCTATCTGCTTTATCTCAACCGTTTCCAAACGTTGAATGAAACCTGTGTTGATTGACAGGATTTTTCGCATGGCTACGAAGGCATCCATAATTTTCACACATACGGAAACCGCAGTTTCGCTACGCAGAATTGTTGATAGCATGGCAACGCCTGATTCTGTAAACGCACAAGGCAAAACAGACGAATGCTTCAGATTTTTGAACCGGTCACAATTTGTGACCAGTTCACTAGTTTCCATTTTGCCTAATTGAAAACGAAACCTTTCAGGAAACCTGTTTATATTCCTCTTAACAGCCTGATTAAGAGCCTTAACAGGAACCTGATACAACTCCGCTAAATCCCTGTCCAACATAACCTGCAATCCACGAATCGTAAATATCCGGGATTCTATTTTGCTTATTTGCTCCATAAATCTGCCTCCAAATTTTCAAGCAAATATAAAAAGGTTTTTCCATTTTGTCAAGGGGGTACCCCTCATTTTGCAAACAAGTGTTTGCATTTTTAGTGTTTTTTCCACTAGCCAAGCAATGAAATCCGAGCTAATTCTGATAATCCTGAAAATTCTGTGAATTCTGGTTCAGACAAAAAGCAATGTAATTTCTAAATGTACGTACTGCTCCATCGCAGTCCAAGCACGTTACCTGCAAAACGACCTGCTACCTGTGACTCTACTTGGCTCGGATTTGACAAGCCTTTATTTACATAATTCCATAAACGCAGAATTTAAAGTGTCTTCAATGTCTTCTTTGAAACGGCCAATGCCCAGCTTGCAGGTATAGACCAATTCTTCGCCATTATGAATGCAAAGAACCGGAACTCCAGCCTCTTTGCTAAAAGTCACTTTAAACCCTTTTTCCAATAGTTTTTCCAATATCCCGCGCATTTTATTCTCCTTTTAAATTTTTTTCCTCATTTTTCAACTTTTTAAGAGCCAAAGATACCCTCAACAATTTGCGTATCAATAAAGCTATCGCAAGCAGCATCACAACGCAGCTCAAAACAACGCCAATTAACGAAGGCCAATGAATAACAGTTTTTTGCGGAACTTCCGGCAAAATAAAATCCGCTTTTAATGATATGCGTTTTGAAATGGCTTCGCTGGCCGGAAATCTCCAGCGGAGAACGCCAGACTTCGCACCCTGGCTGATGTAAGCCGTGTCTATTGGGTCGCTGCTTATAAGCATTGTGCCCTGCGGCAAGGTTAAAATGTATTCCCAGTAAGCAGAGTCGTTTCCCGATATTTGCTCAAGCACAAAAGGAGAAATGCCTTCTTCCGGCACAACGTCGCCGTTTTCGCTCACGGTATTAGGATTGATAACTCTTTCAAACGAATATCCGTTTTTCAAAGTATCTATTTTTTTCAATGAAATATTGCCTATAAAATCTTTTTCAAATTTTTTGTCGCCTTGCCATGAAAACAGGTTTTCAAAAGACAGCTTAAAAGCCAGTGCATAAAGAGAATCCTTTTGCGAAAACCATGCGGAGTCAAATTTAAGCCCTGCTATGGAATCGTAATTGGCTTTTATATTTTCAATAAGGCTCCCGTCCGGCTCGCATGGATAAATGCTCGCAAAAAACGCCGCGCTGCCGTCGCTATGCAAAGTAATGGAATCCGAATACTCATCTATGCACGCAAGGAAGCATAGGGAAAAAAGAGCAGGAAATATAAGTTTCATCGCAGTAAAATAGAAAAATCAGTTTGTATTTGCGCAACATCTGAACCCTACAGTCGGGTCCAGGAAAAAATCGGAAGCGTTTACGGTTGTATCGCCCAAAATCAGGACTTGTTTCGGTGGTTCTTTGAACTCGTATTGCAAACCTTGCCAAAGCGCTTTAAGCCAAAGCGTGTCGCCTCGCCTGCGGTACTCAGCCTGGTTTACATAATCTTCTCCAAGCAATTCGCCGCTTGAACTTTTTAAGGAATAAAACAGAAGGGTGTCTTTGAAATCTTTCAGCGACAAAACGGCGTAAACGGTTCTGAGCGAATCTCTGATGAGCAGAGTGTCTATGCGAGAACCTGTTCTGTATAAATAAACGCTGTCGGTTGTGTATTTTGGTCTTATGCGCGTGGGCGTAAACCTGTTTCTGCACTGCGCAAGCTCTACCCTTGAAGCTCCCTCAAAAATTGCATAACTGCTTCCCTTTAGCAAGGCAGAATCCCCTTTGCCAATTACCCATTCCTGCAACTGCCCCGGCAAATCCCTAATGCCGTCAGGGCTTGCGCAAATTTTATTTCTCTTTGCTGCATTAACCGCAGAAAGCGAATCTCCGGTGCCAACTCCGCAGTTCAAATATAAAAACTGGTCCGGAGAGAAAATTCCGTCTTCATTTTTTTCTTCTATAATTCCGTAGCTTGACCCTCTGCTATGGCAGGCTGCATTCCATTCATTTTCGCTGCATAAGCGATATCCCTGCGCTTCGCAACTGTTTTTCGCTTCAATGTAGAGAACATTTTTTTCAAATTTGCCATTTGATCCGTGTTGCAGTTTTTCCATGCAAAAGACCGTAGAATCCATTTTCACCGGGGCAAAATTCTGCGGGCAGGCATATTGCCATAACGCACCCTTTGAAACGACAATGGTATCTATCCACGCTTTTGAATAATGCCCGGAACTGTCAATTGCCCGAATGCGCAAAATAACCGTATCCCCGGGCAAAATCCAACGCAGGGTATCGCTAACATAACTTCCGTTGTCCGCTAACTTCATCGAATCGTTTTCCAATTCGTATTTAGCGTTATAATACCCGCTTCTAACAGCGGAAACCCTTGGAATGGCTTCCCAAGCTTTGCCGTTTAACTGCTCAATTGAATAACCTTGAACATCAACCAATCTTTTGTCGTCCAGAGTGTCAAGGCTGCGGGGCCAAAATAAAATCAAGCGGTTCGAATCAAGGCTGGGAAGGCTGTCTCCGGAGTCAAGGTAAAGCCAAAATTTGTTTGCTATGCTTGGGGCCCTGTTATCGGTGGTTTTTACGCTTCTGCTTTCTTCGCTGGACGAGTTTCCGGAGCTGTCGTAGGCGGTTATTGTTATGCTGTAGGAATATTCCGGCTTTAACCCCTGAATTTCCATTTTCCAGTTATTGTCGTCATCGTTAAAGCTTTTTCCGTCAAGAATCGCTAGCCTTAAAAATTTGGGGTCGCTTTTGCTTACTTCTTCCAGCTTCACCCCTCGGCCATCTTTATTGAAACGTTGAAAGAATAACAAATTTGAATTCACGGAACCTCCTGCGAGGCTCGCATATACGGATAAACCTCTAATGTCTTCATTTGCCTCAGCTTTTATGGAAACGTTATAACCGGCTATTGGCCCGTTTATCACATCCGGAAAGTAAAAATCCCTTTGGTCGGTAGGGCGAATCCAGTTTATCCAAATGGTATTAGCAGATGCGGAGTCGCTAAAAGACACCACCGAAGGCCTAACATCGTCGCCAAAATGAACATATATATGTTGAACCACGCCTTGGTCATCGCCTGAATATTTTGCCCAAATAGCAATGTGCAGGCTGTCTCTTTCCAGATATTGGCTTATTAAATCCGTTAAATCCAGAGAATCTCCTTCGTTTCTGTTGCTGTAGGGAATTGTTGCCGCAGCCTGGTCTATTTGCGCTTGCGATACTTTTTGAATTGAGTCTTTTACAGCGATTGTGTCCAGCCACACGTAGTAGCTATGCAAATCTTTTTTTTCAATGGGGTGGCTCCATCTCATAAGGTAGCAGTTGGCTCCCGGCGCAAAAGAGCCGTCTTTGCATCTTTTTGCAATGGACACGTCCAAAACCGTTCTTTCAAAAGGGTAAGTTGGGTTGCTTGAGTCGTCTGAGCAGGCAAGCAACGCCAAAAATGTGAATGCTATGAGAAGTTTGGACTGCATTTTCTATGAAAATAGAAATTTTCTATCTTCCCCAATAATGGCTAAATATGAGGTTTTTATGAAGAATTTTCGCATTATTGCGCTTTTTTTTGCGCTTTTCGCGCTTGTGCTTGCCGGTTGCTCCTCCGATGATGGCGGCAGCACTTCCGATGGGAATTACACCAGCAACCCGGAAGTTGTAGAAGTTTTGGGAAGTTGCATTGGCTTTTTGAAGGCTGAAAAATGGGACGAGGCGGTGCAGTGCTACGACAACGCATACGACAAAGACAACAACGACCCAAGCGCCATAATTTATTCCACTCTTGCCAACTTAGCGAAAATAAGCATAGACCCTAAGGTAGTGGCTCTTATAAAAGACAATTTCGGGTTTAAAAAATATCCAAACAAGCTAAACGCTCTTTTCAGCGACAGTTGGTTTGAAGATTACGACGATGAATCATTGCCGAGCATAGAGACTCCGAATTGGATTAAGGGCGAAGGCTCTGCGTATAGCACTGCGTTTGGAGCGGATGCTTGGGCATTGTCTTTGATAGCGAACCTTATAGATAAAAATACATCGGGGTTGAACAGCCTTATGGACGAGGTTGTAGATGGAGTGTTCGGAGCTTCTTACAATAAGGCTGCCGAGCGCATTAAAAAACTGGAGAGCAGGCAAAATGCGAGAATTAGCCTGGATCCTTATTTTATAGAGCAACTCGATTTGGAAGACCTCTTTGACGAATACGACAAAATAGGGTGGGCAGAAGTTAACGTCGTCACATCTGCCATGCTTTTAATGAAAGCTTCTTTGGAATGGGTGCAATCATATAATTTGGATAATAATTTAAACCCGGTTAAATACACATGGAAAGACGACATAGATGATATTTTGAATCATTTTAAAGCTATGGAAGCAAATGACTTGCCGTTTAACAATAACTTTTTTAAAGCCCGCTCAGGAAAAATGGCTAATTCAAAAGCAGATTTTATAAAAGCAATAGAAGGCTTGCAGGCTTCTTACACTTCAATTCAAAACAGCGATCTTTATTCAGGAAAAGCAAAGGAATCTTACAAAACAATCAATTCCGGTTTTTCCGAAATGCTTAAAGCCATCAAAAACGGCAGCAAGTTTTACATTCCGGAAGATGACCCTACAGAAATAAATTCTTGGCCAACCAAGGATGGCAACGACGTTGCCGCCACCATAGATTTTGGAAATTTCTTTACAGAGGGTTATTTGTCTTTGCAAAATATATTTGAAACGGAAGGCGGAAAACCGTTGTTTTATATGCACGGCGAAAAACTGACCAAGGCAAATTACGAAGACTTCATAGACTATGGCGATAACCTGGAATTGAAACTCAATATTTCTCACATAAAAGGGCTTATAGGCTCAGACGAAATAGATGAATTTAAATTTTTAGACATAGATCTTGACGGAGATGCCGCAAAGGTGCTGTTTGAGAAATATTACTAAAGTTTTTTTAATTTTCTTTGCGTTTTTCGCAGAATTGGCGTTTGCTTTTAATGAGGCAAGCGCTTATTTTGTTTATGACTGGGGAAAAGCATTTGGCGCGCAAATACATGGCAATAAAATAAACCTAGGGGCAAGCGTGCTGCATCAAAACAGGCTTTTTTTAAACTGGAATTCAGCGGATGTAAAGAGCGATGGCGGTGAATTTGCGTTGTTTTCGCTGGGTATTCCTTTTTCTTCTTTTGAGGCTTCTTTTTTGTTTGCGAATGGGAATTGGCAAAAAGGCGATTTTGACTATTTTTACGGAAAGCCGGACATTCCTCGCATTCTTGGCGTTTCATTTTCTTTTAGCCATGGTTCAAATTTTCTCAGCGCAAGCTATATAACGGGCAATCTGAAAATACTGAATAATTCGGAAACAACGGAATTGTTCAATTCGAATTTCTATGCCTATAATGCATTCTACAAATTTGGCGCAAGCGAAAACATTGATTTCTCGGCTGGTTTCGCAGGGTTGAATTTGGAAGCAAGCGGTGCATTGACTGCGGAAAACCAGCAGTATTTTCTTTTCCCATACTTGTTTTACATAGCAGATGGTTATATGAACGCAAAGGCTGTTTATGGCTTGGCGAATTTATACGGAATTGATTTTGGCATATTTTACATGCTTGCCGGAGAGCTAAAAGGAAATATGCATTATAAGCACAGAAAATTTTACGGAATGGATGAAGTCTTTGATGTTTTGGATCCGGTGAAGTTCAAAGGCAGCGGCATTGCGTTTTGTGTTTTGAACCTGAGAACAGAAAAAATAAGATTGGGAAAAAATCATATTCAGTATGGCATTTCAAAGCCACTGGCCATGCCTTTTGGAAAAATTTTCCCCTCAGGCGATGGCAAAGCGAAAAGCGGCGAATTGTTAAAAGACATATTCCTTTGGGGCTTAACCGCCACAGCTAGCGTTTATTTTTAAGATTTCGCAGAGATGCGTTGCGTCTCTACAAGGGGAATTCCGTAAATTCTGAAAATTCTGTGAATTCTGGTTCAGACGTTTTTCTATTTTCCTTCTATGAGAAAAATAGGAATTTTATCGCTTCAAGGCAAGTGGCTCGGAACTGCCGCTAAAACGCTTGAATGGTATAAAACACTGGCCGTGGCCAAAAAAGGCAAGTTCGATTTGCTTGTGCTGCCGGAACTTTGCCACACCCCTTATTTTCCCTTTGAAGAAAATGAAAAATATTTTGACTGCGCTATTGAAAAAGACTGTGCAATTATAGAAGAATGGAAAAATTTAGCCAAGTTTTTGAAATGTGTGGTGGTTTTTCCCTTTTTTGAAAAAAGAGCAAAGGGAATTTACCACAATAGCGCTTTTGTCTTTGAACGAGATGGCTCCGTTGCGGGCTTTTACCGAAAAACCCACATTCCGGACGACCCATGCTTTTACGAAAAATACTACTTCACCCCCGGCGACACAGGCATCAAAACCATTCAAACAAGCGTTGGAAATCTTGGAGTTTTAATATGCTGGGACCAGTGGTTCCCGGAAGCCGCACGTATTTTGGCACTGCAGGGAGCCGATATTTTGATTTATCCAACAGCCATAGGCTGGGACTCCGGCGAGCCTAAGAAACTTTACGCCCGCCAACTGGACTCATGGCAAACCGTTATGCGTGGCCATGCGATTGCCAATAGAATTTTTGTTTTGGCTGTGAACAGAGCCGGCAAGGAAAACAAGCTCTCTTTTTGGGGAAACTCCTTTGTTTGCGCGCCCGATGGCTTTGTGCTAAAACAGCTTTCAACGGAAATAGCGACAATGAGCGTCGCTATAAATTTTGAGGAAATTGAGCAAAATCGCAGAATTTGGCCGCATTTCAGAGATCGCAGGGTTGATTTGTATTACGATATTTTGAACGTGTGGAATGAGCCATGAACGCAGTTCGCTATCCGGCAGAGTGGGAAAGGCAGGCCGCTACCTGGCTGGCTTTGCCCATAAATGAGCAAAACTGGGCGTCTCGCAGGGAGAGAATTGACGCTTTTTATTCAAAGCTAATAGACAATGTTTCCCGATTTCAGCAGGTGAAAATTTTGGATGATTTGCGAATTCCGCACAATGACATTTGGATTAGGGATTACGGCCCGTTTTTTATGAAACATAGTATAGTTGGCTACGAGTTTAATGCTTGGGGGGAGAAGTTTCCGCCTTGGGATTTGGACAAATCAGTTCCGGAAAAAGTCGCAGAGCTTATGAAAGTTCCGCTGAAAAAATATCCCTGGATTTTGGAGGGCGGAGCCGTGGAATTCAACGGCGATGGTCTTTGCATGACAACTGCCCCGTGCATTTTTGGAGAGAAGCGAAACCCGGAGAAGCGGGAATTGATTGAAGATATAAAAGAGTCGTTTGGCCTTAAATCGCTTAAAATTTTGCCGAAAGGCCTGGACGGAGACCATACAGACGGCCATATAGACAACCTTGCCCGCTTTGTAGCAAAAAACCATGTGGTTATGGCTCAGGGCTTTGAGCAAGAGAGGGCGGAAATTGAAGCGTGGCTTTGCGAGCATTACGAAGGGGCAAAGGTTGACACTCTGTCGCTCCCCCCTTGCTTGCCGGCTTCTTACATGAATTTCATATTCGTAAACGGGGGGTTGCTTGTGCCTGTGTATAACTGCGGGCAAGACTGCGCCGCATTGGAATACTTTAGCGGCATTTTCCCGGACAGGGAGGTGATAGGCGTGGATTGTACGGCTCCAATTGAGGAGGGGGGCAGCTTGCATTGTTTGTCTAAGCAGGAACCTTTTATTTACTAAATTATTACCGTGAAAAATTTCAATTCTGCAATAGTAATTGGTGGCGCAGGCTTTGTAGGCTCGCATCTTTGCGGAGTTTTGCGGGAAAATGGAATTAAAACCGTTGTTGCGGATATTCGGCCCGGAGGACAGTTAATTGATATTCGCAAACCATTTGATATTCAAGGCGATTTTGGCGAAAATACGGTTATTTTCAACCTGGCCGCAATTCACAGAACGCCAGGGCATCCCGGCAATGAATATTTTGAAACCAATATGCTGGGCGCGCGGAATGTTTGCGATTTTGCGAAAAAACACGGCATAAATACGATAATTTTTACATCAAGCATATCTCCTTATGGCGCAAGCGAAGAGCAAAAAAAGGAGGAGGACTTGCCAACTCCCAATACTCCTTATGGCATTTCAAAGCTTGTGGCGGAGCATATTCACAAGGAATGGGCAGCGCTCTCGCAAAGCCATTTTTTGAGCATAGCGCGTCCGGGCATAATTTTTGGCCACGGCGAAAACGGCAATATGACCAGGCTATACAAAGCCTTGAAAAAACACAGATTTGCGTACGCCGGCCGTAAAGACACTATCAAAGCGTGCATTTATGTTAAGGATTTAGCTCGTATTTTGCTGGAAATGGCGCAGAATCCCAAGGAGAAGGTTCAAACATATAACTGCAGCTTTTTTCCTGCGCCAAATATCGAGCATATTGCGCAAACTGTGAACAAGATAACCGGCTTGAACCGCTTTATTCCTTATATTCCAAAGGTTTTGCTTGTAGCGGTAGCTTCCCTTGCAGGCTTGCTTGGGGGGCTAGGTCTTGGAATTTGCCCTGAGCGGGTTCGCAAAATTATGGTTTCAACGAATGTGAGCGGCGAAAAGCTTTCAAAGGATTACCCGCTAAAATATACGCTGGAAACTGCGATTGCCAACTGGCAGGAAGATTGCGGCGGCAAGGAGCTGGAATGAAATCTTATGATTATTTAATTGTGGGCGCTGGTTTTTTCGGGTCTGTTTTTGCGAGGCAGGCTAAGGACAGAGGCAAAAGAGTTTTGGTTATAGACAAAAGAAGCCATATTGGCGGCAATGCATACACCGAAAACATATGCGGAATTAATGTTCACAAATACGGAGCGCACATATTCCATACGAGCAGCAAAAAAGTATGGGAATTTGTGAACCGTTTTGCCGAATTCAACAGATATACGCACCAGATAACGGCGAATTATCATGGAGAATTTTACAATCTGCCGTTTAATATGAATACTTTTTGCGAGTTATGGGAAATTAAAACTCCAGAAGAAGCGATAAAAAAAATAAATGAGCAGAAATTCAACGGCGAGCCGAAAAATTTGGAAGAGCAGGCTTTAAGCCTTGTTGGCATGGATATTTACGAGAAACTGATAAAGCATTATACTGAAAAGCAATGGGGTAAAAAAGCTACCGAATTGCCTGCATTCATAATAAAGCGCTTGCCGCTCCGTTTCACATTTGACAATTGCTATTACAATGATTCATATCAGGGCATTCCTATTGGCGGCTATACTTCTATTTTTGAGAAGATGTTAAATGGCATAGAAGTTCGTTTGAACATTGATTATTTAAAAAATCGCGAAGAATTGAATTCCTTGGCAGATAAAGTGATTTTCACGGGTTCCATAGACGAGTTTTTTGGTTATAGCTTGGGAACGCTGGAGTACAGGAGTTTGCGATTTGAGACGGAAGTTTTGGATTGCGAGAATTTTCAAGGTTGTGCAGTTATGAATTATACGGACAGGGAAACTCCGTTCACAAGGATAATAGAGCACAAGCATTTTGAATGCTCCTGCAATGCAAAAACGTTGATAACCAGAGAGTATTCGGCAGATTGGAAGGCAGGAGATGAGGCATATTATCCGATAAACGATGAAAAAAATGATGGTTTGCATAAAAGATATTCTGAGCTTGCGAAAACTCTTGGCAATGTTGTTTTTGGCGGTCGTTTGGGTATGTATAGGTATTATGATATGGATGATGTGATTGAAGAGGCATTGAAGGCAGCGGATTTTCTAATTTAATACCATGAGAAAAGGATAAAAAATGAATATAAAAATAGTTGTGGCTACTCATAAACCATATAAAATGCCCAAAGACAGTATATACTTGCCTTTGCATGTTGGAAGGGAAGGCAAAAGGAGCATAGGTTTTGAAGGTGACAATACCGGAGAAAACATATCTGCGAAAAATTACAACTATTGCGAACTCACAGGACTTTACTGGGCTTGGAAAAATTTGAAAGATGCGGATGTAATAGGTTTGGTTCATTATCGCCGACATTTTATGAGTTTGGAAAATAAGCAAGGCAATAAATGGCAAAGAATTTTGGGCGGCGAGGAAATCGAAAGATTGATGGAGGAATATGATATAATAGTTCCTGTCAAAAGAAATTATTTTATAGAGAGCAACGAGAGCCAGTATATTCACGCTCATCCAAAGGAGGATTGGGAAAAAATGCTTGTGCTTGTAAGAGAGCAAAGCCCTGAGTATTCTTTGAATTTAGACATAATGCGCAAAAGCACCAAAGGGCATAAGTTCAATATGTGCATAATGAAAAGAGAAGCTTTGGACAGTTATTGTTCCTGGCTTTTTTCAATTTTAGAAAAGATAGAAGAAAGCCAGCTTGAAAAAAACCGTATTTTAGGGCATATAAGCGAGCGAATGTTTGATGTGTGGCTTTATGCCAATGCAAATAAATATAAATTCAAAGAAGTACCGATTAAGTTTATGGAGCAGCAGAATTGGTTTGTAAAGGGCATGAATTTTTTATGGAGAAAGTTTGTTTAGCTACCCTCTTATTTCCATTATAGTTCCGGTGTATAAGGTAGAGCCTTATTTGCGAAAATGCGTGGATAGCATTATTGCGCAGACTTATACTAATCTGGAGATTATTTTGGTGGATGACGGTTCACCGGATAACTGCGGAAAAATTTGCGATGAGTATGCGAAGAAAGATGGGCGTGTTAGAATTGTGCATAAGGATAATGGCGGGTTGAGCGATGCTAGGAATGTTGGCATAGAAACTGCGAATGGAGATTGCATAACATTTGTTGATTCCGATGATTACGTTTCTGCGGATTATGTGAAATATCTTTATGACTTAATGTTAAGATATGACGCAGATATTTCTTCTTGCAATTATTTGCCGGTAAGAGAAGATGGTGTGGCAATAAAAAGCAGTGATTCGCTTACTGAAGATAAATTTTATAATAAAGAAAAATTTAAAGAAATGTTTTCAATAATGTTATATGAGGAAAATACTACGATTTATGACCCTGCGTGGAGTAAATTATATAAGAAAACTTTGTTTGTTGATATTCGATTTCCTAAAGGCAAATTATTTGAAGATGTTAGAACTGTTCCGCAATTGTTGCACAAATCCGAAAGAGTGATTTTTGGCAAAGAAAAACATTATTTTTATCAAATTCGCCAAAACTCAATCATAACACAGAATTTTTCCGAAAAGAACTATGATTTTATAAATGCCATTGAAGAAATGTGCCAATTTATTAGTAGTCATTATGTCGGTTTGGAAAAACCTTGTACAAGGCGTTATATTTCAGCTCAAATTCGAGTTTTAAGGCAGTTGATTGAATCGAAAGATTTTGATAAGAATGAGGCGAATTTATTAAGAAAGAAGATTTTGAAAGATAGCAAAGGATTGCTTTTTGATGAAAAAATTCCAAAAAGAGATAAATGTGCAATTTTTACATTATTGTTAGGGATAAGATTATTTTCGGTAAGTTGGAATATTTATGCAAAGTTCACGAACAGGAAATAATATGGTAATAAAAGCTCATAAAGTACTTTATATTTCATTTTTTTTGCTTATTTTACTTTCAATGCTTCAGGCAGAAGAATTTACTGTTAGTGTAGCAGGAGTATCTTTAAAATTTTATCATATATTTTCCCTAATATTTATACCGATATTATTTAGTTGTTGCATAAGTTCTTTAACTTTAACAGTTCCTCCAACAATTATGTGTTTTTATTTTTTGTTGATTTATTCTATATCGGCTCTCATGATGCCTTTCTATGGTTTAGGCAATCCGATTGCGTATATGTGGGGGGGATTCATTTTAGTGACTATTTGTACTATTGGAAAAAATATTGAGTTTGATACAATAATTTCCATATTTCAAAAAGTTGCTATAATTTTTTTAATAATGGTTTGGGTAAAGAATTTTATTTACAAAGAAGTTTTTATTATATTTTTTATAAATCCCGACGTTCATCCTATTATTCCGACTTTCTCACAAGGAGGAGTAAACTTAGAGGCAACTTGGATTGCTCTGTTCGGTTTCTTTTTTAAATCGAAAAAAGGATATATCTATTTATTTATTTCTTTGCTTATATCAGTTTTATATACAAGCCGGGTTGGCATGATATTGACTTTTTTATGTTTTTGTTGGCTGACTTATCATATTTATTTAAAAGATGGATTGAATACAAAAAGAATTTTTCAAGCTTCTTTAATTATATTCTTGCTTGGAATCTTTTTCTTAAGCTCGCCTTTAGCGGATGTAACTTTGAACAGGATCGCTGAGTCTGGAAATGTAGAGGAAGCTGGTACAAGAGGGAGAATGGCAATGTGGGTGCTTTTCCCTGAGGCTTTTGCGAGTAATTTAATGGGGTATGGAGCCGGAAACTCAATGAAGGCAATAGAAGCTTTTACGAGTTGGAGTTTTATAGAACCTAATATACACAATACGTATATGCAAAATGCTTTAGACTTTGGTCTTGTTGGCTTGCTCATTTATACTACTATAGTTTTATTATTTTTATTTAAAGAAATTAAAACAAGATTTGCTAGTCCGTTTGCTGGCGTATTGCTCGGTTATATTGCAGCCTCTTTAATTCAATTTAGCGGTTCGGAAAATCTATTATTTATTATTGTTGGTTTTTATTTAATAGAAAAAACTATGGAGAATTATGATATCAATAATAATTCCGGTTTATAATACAGAGAAATATCTTTCTGAATGTCTAAAAAGCGTTCTGTCTCAAACTTATAATAGCTTTGAACTTATTTTGGTTAATGATGGTTCAAATGATAATAGCGAATTTATTTGCAAAGATTTCCAAAATAGAGATTCTAGAATAAAATATATTTTTCAAGAGAATGCTGGTGCAAATAGAGCGAGAGAAAATGGTGTCAAAAATGCTTGTGGCGAATGGATTATGTTTGTAGATGCAGACGATACAATAGAACAAAATGCTTTGCAAATATTGATAGATAATTCTTTAGACGTTGACATTGTTATAGCAGAACTTGATGTTAGATGGAAATCTGAGTTTTATGGAAAAATGCTTGCAAAACAATATACTTCTTTGCTGCTAAAACGAAAAATAAATCCTGGTCCTGTTGCTAAATTATTTAAGAGGTTTCTTTTTGAAGATAATATTTTTGATATTCCAAAAAGAATCATTTTGGGAGAGGACTTGATTATGAATGTAAGGTTGGCCGAAAATGCAAATAAAGTAAAAAGCATTGAACATAGTATTTATCATTACAGGCAAGTAGAAGAATCTATATCACATAGAAAATACTGGACTTTATTTGATGTTAAGGATATTTATAAGTGTCTAAAAGATTCTGTTTCAGAAGAAAATAAAGAAAAATTAAAATGGTCTTTGCGATTATCATTATTTTACAATTTGAAATGGGCAATAGCCAATAGAATTAGGATAAGAACTAGAATAAGAAAATTTTTAGGAAAGGAATAAGAATATTTTCTACATTTATTTTTATGTTAGCTATTGTCGTTCTCGCTTATAAACCGCAATTTTTTCAATTAGCATTAAACTCTATTGCGGCACAAACTAATAAAAATTTTCAATGCTATATCTTTGATGACGCTGCGCCTGCAGAAATCAAGTATATCGCAGATAATTTCCAAGATTTTCATTATATAAGATTTGACGAGAATATGGGAAGATTAGATTTAGTTGGACATTGGCACAGGTGTTTAGAGTTGATAGAAGAAGAATGGGTGTGGCTTTTTTCTGATGATGATGTTATGTTGCCTAATTGCGTGAATGCTTTCTATGAAACCTATGATTTATATCCAAAGGCAACAGTATTTCGTTTTCCCAGAGAGATTGTTGATGCGGCTGGGCAGTTAATTTATGCAATAGAACCCATAGGAAACAAAACCGGATTAGAATTTCTTAAATCTAGATTGACATATCACGGTTCGTGTCTTCCAGATCATATTTTTAATTGGAAAAAATTAAAAGAATTAAATGGGGGTTTTGTTAAATTTCCTTTAGCGTGGTGTTCTGATGATGCAGCTTGGTGCCTGCTTGGAAAAAATCATGAGATCGTAGCTATTCCTTCTGCTTTCGTACAAATTCGCGATAGTGGCATTAACATCACTTCTCTAACAGACAAGAATATTTTAAAACAAAAATTAGAAGCACATATATTATTCTACTTATGGTGTATTGAATCTTTGAATATCCCCTTATCATACAGATTGCTATTTATTAGATATTTTACGAGTCTGAATGAAATTATTCCTTTTTCGTATTTTTTTCGTCTTTCGATATTATTTCAATGTCCAATACTTATTTTGTCAATACTATTAATGCCAGTTCGCAAGCTGTACTTGCAAATAAAACGTTTTGTAAAAATGCAATGTAAAAAGGTGTTTATTTTTGGCTGTTAATTTTCTATATTCTAACCATGTCCACCGAAATTCCAACACCTCTGCCAATAGGCGTCTCTTTCTTTGACAGCATAATAGAAAGCGGCTATTACTATGTGGACAATTTTGAAAAACTAGCCTCTGGCGAAGGCTTGCTTGGAGATGTATGAAACTCTGTATAATTCTTCCTGCGTATTTTTTCCCGTATCCTTTGAAATGCGGTGGCTCTCAGGCTGTTTTTAATATGATTGACGGTTTGCGGCATGATATTGAAATTACTTTAATTTTTTCATACAAAAAAGAAGAGAAAAAATATGTGGAAAAATTAAAAGATATGTGGGATAATGTTTATTTTTTCGGTTTAGAAAAAACATTAAAAAAAACAATTGCCAAGTATAAAAAATATCCTGTAAAAAGTATAGTGGCAATAACGAAAAGAATCTTCAATGGCTCAGTCTTTGATACTGATGACTTAGATTTTGCATATATAGATTTTTTTTGTGAAGTGCTGGAAAATAATAATTTCGATATTGTACAAACAGAATTTTATCCAGCGATGGATTATGTTTATGCAATTAAACCGCAATTAAAAAAAGTTTTTGTTCAACTCGAAATCCACTATATAAGAAATGAACGATTAGCTTCAAAAGGAATAAGTAACTATGAAAATTTCTTAATGCAAAAAAATAAGCAAGAGGAAATTGCGGCTATGAATATGTATGATGCGGTTATTACATTAACGGATATTGATAAAAATATATTGCAAAGAGATGGAGTGAAAATTCCTATATATAGCTCTCCTGCTATTGCCAGTTCTCAAAATAATTATAAAGAAAATTATGAATTTAAGAATAAAGTTATATTTTTAGCTAGCGGAGGGCATTTGCCTAACGCTGAAGGTTTAATATGGTTTGTTGAAAATATTTGGAGTTTGGTGCAGAGAGAATGCCCTGATATGCAATTTAATATTATAGGAAATTGGGATAGAAAACTTTATAGTAAGTATAAGGATATAAATTTCTTAGGTTTTGTTGAGAATTTAGAACAAGCCTTGGATGGAGCGATAATGGTAGTTCCATTGCTTACTGGCAGCGGAATGCGAATTAAAATTATGGATGCGGTTAACCATGGCTGTCCGGTTATTACCACAAGCGTTGGTGTAGAAGGGCTTGATTTTGAAAATGAAATGGATTGCATAATTGAAGATAATGCAGAACTTTTTGCAAAAAGGTTGTGCGATTTAATAAAAGATGAAGATAAACAAAGAATATTGCGTAAAAATGCAAAAAATACTATGGATAAATTATATTCAAAAAAAGCTTTACTGGAAAGAAGATTGAACGCATATAAGGGAGTATTGTAATTTATATGAAAACTTTGATGAATTTTGAACTTCCGCAAATGAAATATCCTAAACAAGAAGGGTTAATTTCTATAATAGTCCCTATTTACAATACTAAAAATGATAGCCTCAAGGAATGCTTAGACAGCATTCTAGCTCAAACATTTGAAAATTGGGAAGCGATTTTGGTTAATGATGGTTCAACGGCTGATACAGGAAATATATTAGATGAGTACGCAAAAAAAGATTCTCGTTTTGTTGTAATTCATAAACAGAACGAAGGGACTTTATTGGCTAGAAAAACGGGCTTGGAAAATTCCAAGGGCGAGTTCATAGCTAACATAGATCATGATGACACTTATTATCCTCAGTTTTTAGAGAGAATGTATGCAAAAATAACAGAGACAAGCGCAGATTTTGTGTGGTGCAAATATCAAACGGAATCCTTTTGCCAAGGGTTGGATTACAGATGGAATACAGATATATCTGAGAATATTGCTGCAATGCTAACTCACCAAAAGATTTCTTATTTAATGTGGGATAAATTAGTGAAGAGAGAAATTTATGCTAGAGTTCATTTTCCGATTGTGCATATAGTTTATGGAGAAGACCCAATTCAAGCACTTCAAGTTGCACTTCATTCTAAAACATCAATATTTGTGCCAGAAAGCCTCTATTATCATAAGTTAACTGGATTTAGCTCAGTTCAGAGACCACTTGTGGAAATTCGGTTTATAATAGTTTTGAATAATGTTCTTAAAAATATTTTTAATGGCATTGTTCATGAAAATGTAACAAAAGCTTTTTCTTTGCGATATACTCACATTATCTATAGTTATTTCTTTTTAGATAAAAAAACGAGAATACAATTTAAAGATGAAATAAGGCAATTTTTACCAGGACTTATGAAAGTGGAAAAGAAATTTAATTTAAAAGCATGTTTGTTTTTAGCAAGCAAGGGAATGGAGTTTCCGTTTGAATTAAGAGAGTGTGTTAGGAAAATATATGTAAAAATAAAAGGTAAATAAAAAATCTATATTATTAGTATGGTTACCGAAAAAGTTCCAACACCTCTGCCAATAGGCGTCTCCTTTTTTGACGATATAATAAAAGGAGGCTATTACTATGTTGACAAAACATTGTTCATAAAAGACCTTTTGGATAAAAAATCAAAAGTTACCCTCTGCACACGTCCTCGCAGGTTCGGCAAAACCCTGAACCAGACAATGCTCAAATGTTTTTTTGAAAATACCGCAGAGCTTGGCGGCAAAGATACACGTGCCCTGTTCAATGGCTTGAAAGTTGAATGCGCTGGAGAAAAATATATGGAGCATCAGGGCAAATATCCCGTTATATTCCTGAGCTTTAAAGAAGCGAAAAGAGAATCTTTTGACTTTTCTTATGGACGGTTAAAAAACGAGATTTCCGGTGAATTTAGCCGCCATAGATATGTAAAGGAA
>WQTK01000299.1 GCA_009786285.1 Candidatus Fibrimonadales bacterium
GTAACGAGCTGGACTCCCAAGGTAACGAGCTGGACTCCCAAGGTAACGAGCTGGACTCCCAAGGTAACGAGCTGGACTCCCAAGGTAACGAGCCGGACTCCCAAGGTAACGAAAGAAAAAGTGATTTTTTGCGGTTGTTTGGCTTTGACAAAATTCCTCAAAGAGCAAGCGCTTCTCAAATTGAAGAATGGATACTCACTATATGCAAAACTGATTACGCAACATTAAAAGAACTATCGCAAATTCTTGAAAGAAACCAAGTGTTTTTGCAGCAGAATTACATATCGCCAATGTTAAGCAAAGGATTGCTTAAACTAAAATATCCAGACAGTAAAAATAACCCCAAACAAGCGTATATCGTTGGCTAGAAAACTTATTTATTGCTGTTGTTTTTGAAATAATTTTCCAATAGCCGGCTTTCATAAGCCCATAGCCATGTCCAGCAAACCCATCAAAATCCTGCTCGCATTCAAATCCCACTCCGCACACTGTGTTAGCCCGGCCTCAATCGCATTCATTGCAGCTACTGCCTCATGCTGATAACCATTGCTTGGTTCACTAAATGTAAAAGTTTTCTGCTCGTTTTCATTTTGCAAAGTTAATTTTGTAGGAATATGAAACATCCTATGCAAAGTCAATTTTCCTTTTGTTCCGTAAAGCTTGGCTTCCGTATCTAAATTCATTGCAAACGATGATGCCAGCATTGCCACTTTGCCATTTTTGTGCAATGTTTGAATAATTGCAGTCTGGTCCGTGCCAGAAGGCGATGGAATTTTTATTGTTTCCATTTTTTCAGGCTCGCCAAAAAGTTTCATAGCAGCAAAGATGGGATATATGCCGATGTCATAAATTGAACCACCACCTTGTGCAGGGTCATTTCTCCATTTCTTTGCATCAAAAGGAGAATTATAGCCAAAATCTGCCTGCAAAAGCAACGGCTCGCCTATTGCGCCGTTATTCGCAAGCTCAACGAATTTCTTAAAGCTTGGCAAAAAATTAGTCCAAAGCGCTTCCATTAAAAATAATTTCTTTTCTGTGGCAACTGCAATTATGCTTTCAAGCTCAGATAAATTCAGAGCAAAAGGTTTTTCGCATAAAACGGCTTTCCCAGCATTGAGTGAGGCAATCGAGTCCGGTGCATGGCAATGGTTGGGAGTTGCTACATAGACTATGTCTATTTCCGAATCTGCAAGCATATCGTCTCTGGTGCCGTAAAATCTCTTTGCGCCAAATTCACACGCAAATTCCTGAGCTTTGTCTTTGGCTCTTGAACTAACAGCAACAAGTTCTGCGCCGGGAGCATGCTTTAACCCTTTCGCAAACAACTGTGCTATGGAGCCAGTTCCAATAATTCCCCATTTAATCATTTGGCAGGTAATTTAGAAATATTTTTGCGTGTCTATGTGCACAAGAGGAAATGGCACATGACCGAATTAAATCCCCACCATTACATCAAAAATTTTCTTGCCCTTATGCTCAATCCATTTACTCTGCGGCTTGCCAACATTTGTGGTTTTGCGAAAATCAAAAGTCAGCAAATAACCCGTATCTTTATTCTTGCTCTCCAAATAACCGACAATTTGCTCAAAAGCCTCCTCGTGGGCTACATCTCCATACCACAATTTCAACTCAACAACAAACTGCTCGGAAATATAATCTATTATAATGTCTGTTCTTTCGCCGTCTCTGGTCTCGCTTTCTAAGTGATAAAAGCCAATTCCGTTTAAGTATGGCTTCAAGTAAGTAATAAAAAGCAAACGGCATTCTCTTTCTAAAAATTTTATGTCTTTGCCATTGTATATTTCGTAATAATGATTTGCAAATTTTTCCAAAAACAATGGCATGTTAAACTTTTCTTTACCTGCCACCAAATTGATTAGCGAACTTGGTATTATTTTGTTATCTACCGCAATTTTTTCAGAAATAAAATAATTCATAATTCTTATCTCAAAAATCCTGTTGTGTATTGCTACAAATCGCCCCCTCTCTTCCACTATTCCAAAGGTAGATGCCAGTTCAATAGCCGAATTGTCGATGTTGTAAGGGTACGCCCTGTTTCCGACAGTCAGGTTGCGAAGCAGCTCTTCCAAATCAGGGTTGCTTTTTATATTTTTAAACAAATCGTCAAACAATGTGCTTTTCTCAACAAGAATTTCCTTGACAGCATTTTGAACTCCTTGCAGGCTCCAGTCTTTATTTAATTTCGTTTCTATTCTTTGGCAAATTCTAGAAACAAGATACGGGTAGCCGTTGGTATAAAACCTGATTTCTTTAGCAATTGATTCTATGCTCATTCCTGCGTTATGGTCTTTTTCGTATTCGGAAAGCATTGATGCAATTTCCTTTTCGCTCAAAGACATATCTACTTCAAAATCAATCGCTATGTTCCATGGTGAATTTATGCGTTTCTCGCCATCTTTGAGCTGGTGCGTTCCTGCTTGAATCATTTTGAGTTTGAGGTTTTTGATGTCGTAAACTCCGGCGAGAATAACGCTTTGGAAAGTTGCGCCAACGCCATCATTTCTTTTTAAATACTTATCTCGCAGCATACCTAAGAATTTTAAAAATATTAAATTGTTTGAAGTTTTATCAACTTCATCTATCATTAAAACTATTTTTTTCCCGGCACAAGTTTTATTTAAAAAAGCATCAAGTAAATCAAAAGTAATGACAGAGCTATCTACCCAAGCTTCAGAACCAGGCAAATTTCTCTCCGTAAAATATTTTGAACATACATTAAGAATTCCTTTGCAAAAATCAGCGTCTGAATCAAACATACTATCGCTTACGCCTTCAAAACTGACTTTTATAACAGTATATTCTTTCGGTAAGCTTTTTTCTAGTAGTGAAAGCGTTGTAGTTTTGCCATATTGCCTGCCTCGATTTATGGTAAAATACAGACCCTTTTCCACCATAATCATAATCTGGCGGATTTTCTCGGAAGTGTCCGCCATATAATGCATTCTTGGAACGCAAAGGCCAGTTACATTGAATTCACGCATAGAGTAGAAGATAGAAAAAACTGCTACAGCCGGTGGCATAGATTGGGTTTTACAATTTTCTATATTTGGAATTGAATCCAAAAAAGAGGTGAAAATGTCGCAAAGTTGGAATAAAAGTCAAACTTGCATCAATAGGCCGGAATACTTGAAGTTCTTGAGAAATTGGAAGGATGAGAATGTTATCAAGGTTATTTCCGGAGTTCGCAGGTGCGGAAAATCAACGCTTTTTGAAATATATAAGCGTCATCTCCTTAAAAACGGAGTTAACCCAAAACAAATTATAAGCATAAACTTTGAGGAATTCGGCTTTAGCGATTTGCACAATGCCGAGAAACTATATGCTTATTTAAAGAAACGAGCGCAAGGCAAGCAAAAATATTACATATTTTTGGACGAAATACAAAATGTTCCAAATTTTGAAAGGGTTGTGGATAGTTTATTTCTGAGAAAAAATCTCGATGTTTACATTACAGGCTCAAACGCCTATTTTTTGAGCGGAGAGTTGGCAACTCTTCTTTCGGGAAGATATGTGGAACTGAAAATGCTGCCGCTTTCGTTCAAAGAATTTGCCTCTGCCCGGCCTGAAAAAAATCTTCGCATTCTCTATAATGAATACTTGAAAACATCTTTTCCTTACGCAATTACCCTTGATGATGAAAAACAACGACAATATTTGGAAGGAATCTATTCAAGCGTGGTTCTGAAAGATATTGTAAAACGGCTTGCGGTGGCAGATGTGGCAACGCTTGAACTTATAATAAGATACCTTTATGCGGAAACCGGAAATTTTCAGAATACCAATAAAATATCCAATACCCTCACAAGTTTTGGAAATAAAGTGAGCAATAAAACCGTAACACGTTACATAGAAGGCATTGAAAACAGCATGCTCATTTACAAAGCAGATCGCTATAATGTAAAAGGGCGGAAAATATTTGCAAACAATGCAAAGTATTATGCAGTGGATAACGGACTGCGGCGTTTAATTGCCGGAGACAGAAGCGAGGATTACGGTCATATTTTGGAAAACATTGTTTATCTGGAACTATTGCGGCGTGGCTATCAGGTTTATACTGGGGTTGTGGATAATCTTGAAGTGGATTTTTTGGCAAAAAAATCAAATGGCGAGCAGTTATATATTCAGGTATCGTTTAACACGGAGAAGGAAGAAACTCTGAAAAGAGAGCTTCGTCCACTTGAAGCGATAAAAGACCAGCATCCCAAACTGCTTCTCACAATGGATGAAATATTACCTGAGCAAAATTTCAACGGAATTATCAAGACTAGTGCGTTAAAGTGGTTGGTTTAGACTAAACAAGCGTATATTGCTAGCTAGGAAACTTATTTAATGCTGTTTGTCAAGTTTTTTTTGAAATAATTTTCCAGTAGCCGCCTTTGTCCGGACCAATGCGTTCGATTAAGCCTTTGGATTTGAGTGCTTTAAGATTTTTTTCTATTGCTCTGGTTGTTTTTTGCAATTTAACTGATAACTCCTCTATCGTAATTTGCGGATTAACTTTTATGGCATCCAGTATTTTCTCCGAACTTTTCTCCGAACTTTTCTCCGAACTTTTCTCCGAACTTTTCTCCATACCCATCTCACAAAAAACTTTAACCGAAAGTCCGCCGGACATCAACTCAAATACCGGTTTCTTAAGCCCGTAATCTACAAACATTTCTTGCACTCTTTTTATACCCGTTCCAAAATGCTCTACTAACCCCATCTCTTTCGCTAATTTCGCTATCTGCCGATTTCTGAGAGTTGAAACATATTGATTTGCATATAGATGCTCAATCGTGATTGTGTCCGGTAAAATTCCCGGATTAAAAAACTGAATATGATCAGGAAAAATCTTCACTATTGAGTTATGGGTTGCTGTATAATCCCTGTGAATTACCATATTCAACACTAATTCACGAAGCCCATCAAGCGGATACTGCCATTGCTGTATATTCTCTACCTGTTTGTCGGTTATTATCAATGCTTTGCTTATGTGTTTGCGAATAAAATCCATAACATCATCTATTTGCGTTAGAATATCGTTTGAATTTACAACGTCATCCTTTATGATAATTTCCGAAGCAAAATGCCCCATCAGAGTTGTCGTCAAAATATTTTCTTCCTTTGAGAACATCAAAAAGCAGCCGTTGGTAATGTGATTATTCGGCAAAAGCAATTTGTTCTTTTTTAGGAACTCTATTTCCGATTCAAATTGGAAGTTCTCGTTTCGTTTTTTTATCAAGTTCATTGCTTTTCTAACTTTTTCCAGCGATATGTCATCAAAGGTTGCATTTGGGCACTGATAAAAATCCCAGCTTGTATTCATGGTCTGAAGGTGCATATTGGCAACTTCATTTGTAGAAAGCAAATGGTTCGAATTGACTACTCGCTTAAAATACTTGCCTCTTGTTGAAACAGGTTTTATTGGGTATTCGGGAACAGATAACGCCAATACGGTTTTATCCCCAATTGTAAGCACTTCTGTGTCTGGGATTATTTGTGGGTTTGTTTTGGTTTTTATTTCATTCACCCATTTTTGAATTGATTCTTTGGCAACAGTTACTCCCTGCACTTTGCCTTTATCTGTAGCTCCAAGATAAACCGTTCCGCCCTTTGCGTTGGAAAAAGCGACAAGCGTTTCCACAACCTCTTCGCCGAAAGAGGCTTTGAATTCCATGATTTGGCATTCTTTTTTGGGCAAAGCTCCCATAAAGCAATCTCCTAATTTTAAGACAGGTTGCTTTAGGGCGACGTGAATGTAGGTAATGAATATTCCCTAAAGGCTTTGAAAGAGAATTTAGAAATTTATTTGCGGTTTGTCAAGGGGTTTTTGGAGAAACACCCCCATTTTAATCTTCGGCTTGATTTTTTCACCATGAAAATCACTGCCTCCAGTCACAATCAAATTATACTTTTCAGCAATAGAGCAATAATAATCTACTTGTTCAGGCGAATGCAAACTATAAAAACACTCCATTCCCACCAACCCAAACCCAACAAGCCGTTTAATCAATTCCTCTTCCGCTTCGGGTTTCAGTTTCAACAAAGCGGGGTGCGCCAAAACAGGAATTCCGCCTGCGTTTTTTATAAGCGAAATTCCTTCTTCCGCAGTTGGTTTTGGGCGCTCTATTTTGTCAAAATCCGCTGCTGCCAAGTATTTGTCAAAAGCTTCCTGGATGCTTGCTACGCAACCGTGCTTGAGCAACACTAGCGCAAAGTGCGGCCTGCCTATGATTGCCGATCCGTGCGCTATTTCTCTAACTTCGTCAAGTGAAATTTTCACGCCTTTTTCGAGCAGGAAATCTATTATCCTGTGCGCCCGCTCTTCCCTAAGCCTTGCAAACTCCATGCAAGTTGCAGCCAAAATCGGTTCATTATAATCAAAATTGTAGCCAAGCAAATGCAGTTCACGATTCCCCTGGCAGCTTATTTCAATGCCATTTATAAATTTTATGCCAGCTTTGTCTGCGGCGGCTTTGCCGGAAGGCAAGCCTGCTATTGAATCGTGGTCTGTGATGGAAAGCGTATCTATGCCGGCTTGCACGGCAAGGTTTACGATTTCTTCCGGGGTGTATTGCCCGTCGGAAAATGTGGTGTGGACGTGGAGGTCAAGCATATTGGTTCCTTATTTTTTCAAAAACCAAATTCGCAGATTCTTCTATCGAAAGCAACTGAGTATCAAGGATTAAATCTGGCTTTTTCGGTACTTCATAAGCAGAACTTATGCCTGTAAATTGAGCGATGTTTTTTTTGTACAGATTTTTGGGATCTCTTTCTCTGCATACATTTATATCTGCTTTAACATAAACCTCTATAAAACGATGCCTGCCTATGATTTGCCCGGCACGTTCTCTCATGGCGGCAAAAGGCGATATGAACGATACCAGAACAATGAATTCCTTATCGCAAAAAAGCTTGGCTATTTCCGCAGCCCTGCGCACATTTTCATTTCTGTCTTCATCGGAAAATCCCAAATCCGAATTAATTCCTTGCCGCAAAACATCGCCATCCAGCATGCAAACTCTTAAACCCTGCTTAGACAGTAATTTTTCAACCTCAGTGGCAATTGTAGTCTTTCCGGCACCGGAAAGACCGGTAAACCATATAACCAGGCCTTTTTGCATCAATACCCCATCTTTTTCAAAATTTTTTCTTCAAATCCTGCAAAAATAAATCTTTCAATAAGCACTCCCAAAATCACAATAATAATTATTATTAGCATAACTCTGTTTATATCTGCAAGGTCGCGTCCAAGCGTAAGAGCCTGTCCAAGCCCTATTGAAGCAGACATAACCTCTCCGGCCATAAGAGATCTCCAAGCAAAAGACCAACCCTGTTTAAGCCCTGTGATAAGAGAAGGAAGGCTTGCCGGACATATCACCTTTGTGTATAACTCAAGCCCTTTTGCGCCCATCGTCTTTGCTGCTTTTATGTAAAGAGGATTCACATTTCTTATAGCCATATCCACCGAAAGAGCAATGCTGAATGTTGAACCCATAAGTATAACAAAAATTATTGCGGTTTCATTTAATCCGAACCACAAAATTGCAAAAGGCACCCAGCAAATACTGGGTAAAGTTTGAAAACCTAAAATTAAGGGTTTAAACGCTTCTGCCAAAAGCTTGAATTTTACCAGAAAAAATCCTAAAACAACTCCCGTCAAAATAGATAGCAAAAATCCGATAATCGCTCTTTTAAGACTATGATATACCGCTACAAACAGCATATTTTGCTCAATTAGCACACACAAGCTTTTCCACACGCCAATAGGATTCGGAAAAGCATAAGGTTTCCACAACCCCAGCACAGACACGCAAAGAAAATACAAACCCTGCCATGCAGCGAGTAATAATACGTAAAAAACTGCCTGCGTTGCAACAGCCTTAGTTATTGTCATATTCCGATTGCGCACTTTTCTCCACCTCTTTTCTAATTTCCTTTAACAACATCGCTCTCAACTCAATAAAATCAGGGTTCTCTATATGCCTTGGGCGCGGAAACTCAACCTTAAACTCACTCACTACTTTTCCAGTTACACTGAGCATTATTATTCTATCCGCAAAAAATACCGCTTCTTCTACGCTATGGGTAATAAAAAATACGGTCTTTTTTGTTTTCATAAATATGCTCTGTATCTCATCACGCAGCATATTTCTCGTTTGTTTGTCCAAAGCGGCAAATGGCTCGTCCATAAGCAACACTTTTGAATCCAACGCAAGTGCTCTTGCCAAGGCAACACGCTGCTTCATGCCACCGGAGAGTTCGTGGCAGCGGTAATCTTTAAAATGAGCCAGTTGCACAAGTTTCAGGTAATGCATAGCTGTCTGCTCTTGTTCCTGTTTGGATTTTCCTGCTATTTTCAAGCCGAATTTCACATTGTTTGCAACAGAAAGCCACGGAAAAAGAGCAGATTCCTGAAACATAACCACTCTGTCCGGGCCAGCTCCGGTTATCGCATTGCCGTCAAGTTTTATTTCGCCTTTTGTCGGCAATTCCAAGCCGGCGATCAAATTCAGCAAAGTAGTTTTGCCGCAACCGGACGGACCTATAACGCATATAAATTCTCCTTCGCATATTTCCAAGTTAATATCTTCCAAAGTACTGCGAGTAGAAGAAGGAAAATGCTTGTATAAATGCTCAATCGTCAAACTCATCTAAATCTCTTTTCTTTAAAAAACTATTGTCAATTATATTCTTCTCCGGCAATTTCAAAATAAACTTTTCATCTGCGCTTATCTTTGCAAAATTCATAATGGATTTCGAATGGATTTTTTCTGTTATTTCAAGGCGTTTGAATGCGCTTTCCAAAATATCCGCATCTATTTTATTTTGCGTAACCTCTGCAATTTGATCGTTTATAATTTCTTTAGCAGGCTGGTTTTCGTTAATGTAAAGCGTGGCCTCTTTGTGCGCTTCAATAAACATTTCCACAATGCCTCGATGCTTGTTTAAAAAATCCTTTGTCACTATAACAACTGCTGTGGATGAATTATCTTCGAGCAATACTGTAGCATTGTATTTTAGCTCCATTATGCTTCCCCAAGGTTCCGGCACAAAAGCAGCATCTATCCTGTTCTGATCCATTAAATTCACAATATCCGCATTTGACGACTGCACAACATTTACCGTACCGCCATTTGTTTGCGGCTTTAATTTATTCGCATTCAGAATGTTGAGCAAACTTAAATGCTGAGTGTTGCCAAACTGCGGAACAGCAATAATTTTTCCGCTTAAATCCGCAACTGAATTTATGCCGCCTTCTTTTTTTACAACAAGCGTCGAACCGCCGTTTGAAGCACCGGCAATTATTCTCAAATCTCCCTCCGATTGCACATAACCGCTCACCGCAGGAACCGGACCTATATACCCTATATCAATTTCACCGGCAAACAAAGCTTCTATTTCCGATGGCCCGGCATTAAAGGCTCTCCATTTCACGGAAATGCCTTTACCTTTAAGTTTATTTTCCAAAATACCCTGCCCCTTCATCACCAATGCCTGCGCATGAGTTATGTTGGGAAAATACGCTATTCGCACCTGGGATATGCCACTGTCTTTTTTGCAAGCCATAACTGCTATGCATGCGAAAATAATTATTGCCAATCTCTTCATCTATCCTCCTTTTCAAAATTTGAACATATACCCTTTGTTTTTCAACAAGTCCACAAGCATAGCTACATTTTCTTCGCAAACATCATCGGAGATTACCACATCTGCCTCTAAATCTGTTGTTATTTCACTACCCACCCAAATGGTTTCTATATCTGTGGAAATAACAGTTTTCATAATCTTTAAATCCTTATTTGCAAGCGAACTGGCAGTTACTATAAGTATCATGCCCGCATCCAGCATAAGGTTTGCCACTTCCGCAAAACGGCGAATCTTTTCTGTGGATGTATCATCTTGCGATTTTATATCCGAGGCAACGCCATAAAGAAAAGTGCCTATGCCAAGATAATAGGCGAAACGGCCATTTTTTTCCACAAGAGATTTTTCAAGTTCTTTCGCCAAAAGTTTTTTATCAGTATCACGCTCTCCGGTTAGCACAAGCAAAACCGGTTTTTGACTATATCGCTCGGCACGACTCTCCATGCTTATCTCGCTTTGTTCCCATTTATAATTGCGCAGCATAACACGTTTTTGTATATCGCTTTCTTCATCACGAGCGTCAGCAAGAACAATACCGCCTCCGGTAATCTCGTATTTATCAACAATTACAAACCTGCTTGTGTTCGCAATATTTTCCGTTAAATCAAAAGCTATTGGCTTATCTGTGCGTATAATGCATTCGGCAACCTCATTGCATTTTATGCAGCTCCCAGCAGCAGAAGCACTGAGGTCTGAGGAATTCATAACGCTTAGTATTTCATCCAGAACAAAACTTGTTTTTTCCGTGCCAAGCTTAATTAAGTATTTTTTATTTTTTTGCATTGACTGCTTGCCCAGCCAAAAAATATTGACTTTTATTTTCGCCGAAACATACGGAGGCGGAGTTTCACCATCTATGGTCATTATTTCGCCGCGCTTTATGTAAATTTGCTCATCCAAAGTAAAGCCAACCGCTTGCCCTGCAAAAGCAGATTCAATAGCTTTTTGCGGAAAGCTCTCAATGTTTTTTACCTTGCTGCTTTTGCCCGATGGGTAAAAAACAACAGAACAACCGGGTTTTATAACACCAGTTTCAACAGTACCTGCAACTATGCGCCTATCGTCTCCGTTTTTTGTGAATTTATACACATCTTGGACCGGCATGCGAAAAACCTGCTGTGTCAAAGGAGGCTCGCACGGAAAAGCATTCATCGATTCAAGAATGGTGAGTCCGTTGTGCCAAGGCGTGTTTTCGCTTTTCAAAGCAAGATTGTCTCCCACAAATGCGCTTACAGGAATATACGCCATTGGAGTTATGCTCAGTTGAGCCAGAAATTTTCCATACTCTTCTTTTATGCTGTTGAAAACATTTTCCGAATAATTCACCAGGTCAAGTTTATTTATGGCCACAACAATTTTCTTTATCCCAAGCATGGAGAGCATATAGCCATGCCGTCTGGAATTCTCGCGAACACCTTCGTTTGCGTCTATAACGAGCAAAGCCGCCTCTGCTCTGGAAGCACCAGTCACCATATTTTTCAAAAATTCTATATGTCCCGGAGCATCTATAATAATGTAGTTTCGCTTTTCGGTTTTAAAAAAACACCTTGCGGTATCAATGGTTATGCCCTGAGCCTGTTCATCTTTCAAAGCGTCAAGCAAAAAAGCATATTCAAAGGGCTTGGAATTTTTCCGGCAAGTTTCCCTCACCTGTTCAAGCTTGCCCTGAGGCAGAGAATTAGTATCGGCAAGCAGCCTGCCTATCAAGGTACTTTTGCCGTGGTCAACATGGCCTACAATAACAATGTTCATATCTTCTTTTTTCATTACATATATCCTTCACGCCTTAGCGTTTCCAAGCCACCGCCATCTTCTTTATCTTGAGCTCGCCCGGAACGCTCCGCAATATTTGCAAACTTTCCGGTTCTGAGTTCTTCTGCAATTTCCGAAACCGTTGCTGCCTCTGACTGAACGCTATTTGTGCAAGGTCCGCAGCCCAAAGAGCGGTAGCGAACACCATTCCCTTTGTTGAAATACAGAGACACCATAGGAATATTCTCACGCTCAATATATTCCCAGATATTAAGTTCGGTCCAATCGAGCAAGGGGTGAACACGCACATGCGTTCCTTTTGCGAAATCTGTTTTATATTGATTCCAGAATTCCGGCGGTTGGTTTCCTACGTCCCAATCGTTGTTCCTGTTGCGAGGCGAAAAATACCTCTCTTTTGAGCGGCTGCCTTCTTCATCGGCACGTACTCCGACTATCACTCCCGTGTATGGCTCAGTGTTAGAGTCTATTTCGTATTTGCCGTTTGCATGGTTTATGCGCCAGCGTGGCCATTCACCGCTAAGAGTGTGCGAAAGAGCCTCCGTTTTCAGCAAGCGACAACATTCAATGCGAGTGCATTTGCCGTCTGGGTAGGTGTTTTTATTTGCAAGCGCCTCCGCATTCTCTCCGTATATCATATCCAGGTTCCATTTCACGGCATATTTGTCGCGGTATTCTATCATTTCCGGGATTTTGTGATGTGTGTCTATGTGCACAAGAGGAAAAGGCACATGACCGAAGAAAGCTTTACGGGCAAGCCATAACAGCACGGTAGAATCTTTGCCGATAGACCAAAGCATACAGAGATTGCCGAGCTGGCTATAGGCCTCACGGAATATGTGAATGCTTTTGTTTTCCAAGGTGTCTAGATGGGGCATATATTAAGGTAATATAGAAAATCCAAGCGTACGAGATAAACAAAATAGTTATTTCTTGATTGAACATCATACTTTTTTACTAATTTATAACAATGCTTCAACTTTGCAAGGGTTTATTTTGACTAAAGCCGAAACATTAATGTTCTTAAAACAAAAAGGATTTTCCGTTCCTGATTTGGTTTATTTTACCGCTAAAGAATGGCAAAATACTCCCAAGAATTGTTTGCAAAACATACATAATTTAAACAAATACAAAAATTTAGCCGTGAGAAGCAGTTCTTTGTTGGAAGATAGCACTCAAGAGTCTTTTGCGGGAGCTTTCCACAGTGTTTTGAATGTCTTATTTAACGACAAAGATTTAAGCATTGCCATAGCAGATGTTGTAAACAGCTTGAAAAAAGAAGATGACCAGATAATAATACAGGAAATGGTTGAGAATGTATCTATGAGCGGCGTGCTTATGACCCGTACACTGGATGACGGTTCTCCGTATTACTGCGTAAATTATGATGATTTTTCCGGCCAAACAAATAGCATAACTAATGGTAAAGGCATTGGCAAAACTGTTTATATATATAGAAAAGCAACACCGGAAGATTTCGTTTCCAACCGCATTTTATCTGTAATTGAATTGGCAAAATTATTAGAAAAAACATTTGATGGATTGCCGCTCGACATAGAATTTGCGCTTGATGAAAATAGCGAAATTTATTTATTGCAAGCGAGAACTATTGCTGCGGCCAAGAACTGGAATAAAAATTCTGATAATTATGTGGAACAGCGCATAGAACACGTGGCCGATTTTGTGCACCAGTTGACGCTTCCGCGCAGAGGACTTTTTGGGAAAAAAACGACATTGGGAGTTATGCCCGATTGGAACCCGGCAGAAATGATTGGACCTTTTCCAAAACCGCTGGCACTCAGTCTATACAGAGAATTAATTACGCAAAACATTTGGCGTTTAGCAAGAGAATCCATGGGTTATCAAGTTTTGCCGCAAATCGAGCTTATGGTGAATGTAGCTGGGCGTCCCTATATAGACACACGAGCAAGTTTTAATTCTTTTTTGCCTAAAGGACTCAATCCCGTTATATGCGAAAAATTGGTAAATGCTTGGTTAAAGCGCTTGGATGAAAATCCTCAATTTCATGACAAAATAGAGTTTGAAATTGTGCATACCGTGCTTGAACCGAATTTTGAGGAAAAATTTCAGAATCGTTACCCTGATACTCTCAACTCTTATGAATTGGAAGAATATAAAATTCGCTTGACAGATTTAACCAAGAACATAATGTTACTGCACGGAAGTTTGTCTGAGGCAATGCAAAAAATAGAAAAGTTGCGTTATATTCAGGAATACGAGAATAAACAAGAAGTTGGAGATATTGCCGATCTTATTGAAGAGTGCCGTTTATTTGGCACGCTTCCATTTGCGGTTTTGGCAAGGCATGCGTTTGTGGCAAAAATTTGGTTAAAAGCTATAGGAGTGAATATTCCGGTACGCACCATTTCCGGTAAAATTACCGATGATTTGCATAAAGTTATTCGTGGCGAATTATCTAAAGAAAAATTTATGAACGAATATGGTCATTTGCGCCCCGGAATGTACGATATACTTTCAAAGCCTTATCGAGAAAGACCGGAGATATTTGATGTTTCCGCTTCTATGAATGCAAATGCGCATCACAAGGGATTGTCAGATTTGAATTTAGATTCGTTGTTTGCCGAATGCGGTTTGTTAATATCAACCAAACAATTTATAGAATACGCAGAAAGAGCTATATATGCAAGGGAGTATGCGAAATTCATCTTTTCAAAACATCTGGACAATATACTCAACATAATAAAATCGTGGGGAGAAAAAATGGGTTTTGAGCCATCTGAATTGGCAATGTTGTCTATTTCTGACATTTTATCATTAAATTTTTCTCCCTTATATTCCTACAACAAAGATTTTTTCAAAAAACGCATTGAAGAAAAGCAAAATGATTACGAAGCTATGCGTTCTTTTAAATTGTCTTATCTAATTCGTTCTCCGAAAGATGTTTATGTTGTTCCTCAGCATAAAAGCGAACCTAATTATATAAGTTCAAAAAAAGTCAAAGGAAAAACGGTTGATTTATCCTATGATTATGAAAACATCAATGGTTATATAGTTTGCATAGAGAATGCAGATCCGGGTTATGACTGGATATTTGCTCACAAGATAGCCGGTTTGATAACTTGCTATGGTGGAGCGAATTCTCATATGGCAATTCGTTGCGCAGAATACGATTTGCCAGCCGCTATTGGTTGCGGAGAACGACTTTTCCAAATGGTATGCAATGCGAAAACAATAACTCTTGATTGTGTGGAAAAAGCGATAGTATTTGAGGAAAAATTCTTATGAAAACCATAATAGGCATAACGCAAAGAGTTACGGTTATTTCTTCGACCGGAGAAAAACGCGATTCTCTTGCGCAAGATTGGTATCCTTTTTTGCAAGCACTGGACATTCCATGGCTTGTCTTGCCTAACAATCCGGAAATTGCTTTGTCTGTTGCTAAGAAGTTTAATATAAACGCGTTTATATTGTCCGGTGGTGATGATATTGGACTGTTTCCTGAACGTGATAAAACCGAGACTGCACTTTTGGATTTAGCGAAAAAAGAATACTCCCCTGTGGTAGGAGTTTGCAGAGGGTTTCAATTTATCTGCAAATGGCTTGGCGGAGAATTGATTTCAACGGAAAGCGAAATTCATTGTGCTAAACGACATACGGTGAAGTTTGCAGATGGCAACGAACGTGAGGTAAATTCCTATCATAATTTTTCTCCGGATATTAAAAACACTGCTTTACATCCGCTTGCTTATTCTGTAAAGGATAATTCTTTGGAAATGGCCGTTTGCGAGAATATGCTTGGCATTATGTGGCATCCGGAAAGGGAATTAAAACCTAACTCGGAAGATTTGAATTTTTTCAAGAAACATTTACTAAATTTCACCAAATGAAAGCAATTATATTAGCCGCCGGGCGTGGCTCCAGATTAAAGTTTCACACGCAAGATAGCCCAAAGTGCTTGGTGAAGCTAGCAGGTTTACCTTTGTTGGAATGGCAACTTAAAGCTATTGCTGAGGCAGGCATTAAGGACATAGCCGTAGTTTGCGGTTACCAAGCGGAAAAAATCAAGGCTCTTGCGAAATCTTTTGTTGCGATTGAAAATTCTCGCTGGGAGCAGACAAATATGCTTTCGAGTTTGCTTTGTGCTGCAGAGTGGGCTGGCAGGGAAGAATGCATAATTTCTTATTCGGATATTGTTTATTCAGCGGCTCATTTGCAGGCATTGATGAAAAATGAGCAATGTATTTCAATTACTTATGATAAACAGTGGGAAAAATTGTGGAAGCTTCGTTTGGGTGAAGATTTTTTGCTGGATGCGGAAACTTTCAGGGAAGAGAATGGTATTTTGAAGGAAATTGGGAATAAGCCGCAGAATGTGAGCCAGGTAAATGGGCAGTATATGGGGTTGATTAAATTAACGCCGAAAGGTTGGGAGGCTTGGCTTGAGCATTGCCATTATTTGGGAGATACTGTTGATAAAAAGGATATGACGGGATTTTTGCGACAGTTGGTTGATAAAGGGGTTTCTATTGGAACTGTGCCTGTGAATGGAGGTTGGTGCGAGGTTGATAGCGATAAGGATTTGGAGTTGTATGAAGCTAACCTCTCAATTATTTCCATAGAGCATTAATTTATAAATGTTACTATGGATAGGCATGCCTCCACTGTATAACCATTCCACGTAATCCTTTGGTAGCTCATCGCATAAATTCTTAATTTCAAAATCTTGACCTAAACCACCACAATTAAACCATTTCACAAAATTAAATCTTTCATATCTGATGTAATGATTTATATTTAATACTGCTCTTAGCCATATTTTATTATGCGAATATCTGCAAACGCTTTTAAGATTGCCATAATCATATGGGGTAAGTAAAATCCTGTTTCCAAACGGCAATTTATCAAACCGTTCTGCAACCATGTATGGAAGAGGAAAATGCGCATCTTCCATTATAATAAACAAATTTTCTCTGTTTAACTTTTTTATCCCTACTGTCCATCTCTCGTAAACTTTATCAAAATCCGTGTCATGGACAAAATGAATATCAATATCATCAAGCGCTGCAACTATATGAACTTTGTCATAATTCTGGCGCGGTGTTATATAATTTCCTTTGAATGTCAACGGGGTAGATAAATAGTATTCAAAATTTTCAAGAAACTTAATGTAATGCAACGGCCAAATAATTATTCGAGTTGTTGGAGTTTGTGGTTCAATATCAAGGTATCCATATATATCAAACGCCCAACACGAATTTGATATAATAGAAAAATCCTGACGCTTAAGTAATGATTTTCTATAATAAGTTAGTAATTCTGCCGAAAGTGTACCTTTATTTTTAAGACAAAAAATGTTAATTTTATTTTGATTTTTTGAGGTTAATGAAGTTGTTAAATAGTTAATCAAGAAGTTTGCTTCAGCTTTTTCTTCACAATCGTCAACTGTAAGTAAAATATTTATATCTCTATACAACATCAAAATTTCAAATAAACTCTTAACGGGAGTTTCCTTGAAAAAAGTATCAGATTTATATTGTTCTCTAACACCAATGCATGCAGGTATTATCCCAGCTAAATATAATATGCTATAATATGCGTCGCATTTTTCGCCTATTCCCCAAAGCACAAGAGGAACTTGCTTATTATGGCATTGATCCCAAAATTCGAATAACGATTCGTTTATTTGCATTTAAAGCCTCCAAGCTAATTTAAATATATTGTTTTTTACCATTCAATATATCCTTCATTATGTAAATACTCAATAATATCTGCGCAGCATTTAGCAATGCTGGTGTTATCAGTATCAATTATCAAGTCACTATTTTCAGGAACTTCAAAAGTAGCATCGCTACCATTCAAATGCACTATTTTACCTTCTTGATTTAATTTATAAAGTCCTTTAACATCTCGCTTTGCGCATATCTCCGCAGATGCTCTTACATATATTTCAATATAAGCATCGCCAAAAAAATTTCTGAACTGCATTCTTATTTTTTCAAACGGCGCAACAACTGCTAATATAAAGCTGACATTGTTACGTAACAAGTATCGACCAATTGTCTGATTTATGCGACTCATTTTTTGCCGTTCTTCCTTGCTGTGTCCAAAAATTTCACCAATCAGCTGCCGTGTCTCGTCACCATCAATAACATCAATTGAAATAGATCGTTCTCTTAAACGTTCAGTAACAGCATTCGCTAAAGTAGTTTTTCCACTACCGCTGATTCCTGTCATACATATAGCAAATGATTTTAAGACTCTTGAAGTTGACATATGTCGTTCCATTGTCCTTTAGTTATCACTAC
>WQTK01000300.1 GCA_009786285.1 Candidatus Fibrimonadales bacterium
CCACCACCTCCGCCACCGCCGCCGCCGCCACCGCCACCGCAAAAACCGGATCCGTGGTACAAGCGTTTTTGGGCTTGGCTAATGGGCTTGTTTATAGGCAGAGGATGTTTAAAAAAGTTGTTGTGGCTGTTGTTGCTATTGTTGCTGTTGCTATTGCTGGGTTGGTTATTACGCAATTGCAGTGGCTCCGCTGCCCCAATTCCTTATCCTATAGCAGACAAGCCTTCAATATACGATGATCCACGAAGCGGCCGAGGAGGCATTTACAATCCGGGAAACCCTTACAAGCCTGTGCCAACGCCGCCGGAATACGGTAATGTATTGCCGCCATACCAAGGAATTTTGCCGCCGATAGATACAACAAAAATTATCCGTGATCCGGACAATCCTGCTATTGTTGGCAACATATTGAATATTTTGATGGAAAACGAAGATAAATCCATTAAGAATTTGGCAAAAGACTTTAAGCTAAAATATCCCGAGGATAAATATGAAGTTGTGTATTATGATGATGTGGTAAAGCGAATGCAAATAAAAGTTCCTGTTGAAGAGCGAATGCAATTGAAGAGCGAAATCCCTGCGAAATTTGCGCCGGAATACGATCTTTTTGTTTTTGACGAAGCGTTGTTTGACCAAAATTATACACCGAACGATCCGGCTTTTGCCGATAATAAAAAATCGTGGTATTTGAAAATGATAAATGCTCCGCAGGCATGGGACATTACCAAAGGCAACGCTGGCGGAAGGCATCTTACCATTGCTATTGTTGACAATGGCTTTAGCTTGGAACACCCGGAATTGAAAGAAAAAGTGGTGATGCCTTACAATGTGTTGCTGCATTCAAAAGACATTTTTCCGCAATCGGACGATCACGGTACGCATGTGGCAGGTACGGCACTGGCTATTATGGACAATAAAATAGGTATTTCCGGGATTGCGCCCGAAGTTGCTTTTATGCCTGTTCAAGTGGCAGACAAACAAGGAATAATGACAACGACTTCCATTTTAGATGGCATTTTGTATGCGCTTTACCAAGGCGCTGATGTAATCAATGTTTCGCTTGGCACAGTATTTTCCGGCACTTTGCCGGACGCTATACAGCAAGATATGCAAAATAATCGTTTTAAGGAAGAGGAGCGTTTGTGGAATCAAGTGATGAAAATTGCCGACAAGCACAAGGCTATTATTGTTATGGCGGCAGGAAATGACAATATGCTTGCGGGCGTTGACCCGATGAATCGTCCTAAGAATTTTATAATTGTGTCTGCTGTGGACAAGGATAATGTGGCATATCAAAAGGCTGGTTTCAGCAATTACGGCGGTTATTCCACAATTTCCGCGCCGGGCGTTGATATTTACAGTACAGTTGGCAAGAATGGCTATAAGGTTATGGATGGAACGAGCATGGCGGCTCCGATTGTAAGCGGCGCTGTTGCCTTAATGAAAAGCTTGAATGAAAATCTTACTGCCGAGCAGATAACCTGTGTTTTGCAAAGCACGGGTTTGGATACAAAAAGCAACATTGGGAAATTGATACAATTAGACAAGGCATTGGAAGCGGTGAAGCAAAATGATATAACTTGCGAACAGCAGCCAAATTCTTGCAACACGGCTGCTGCTGATAGTGGTGGAATAGAAGGTTATCTAGGAAGTTTCCAAATGTATCAAAAATCCGGCTCTTTTGTTTTTCGCTATAATACATATACGCTTCCAGACGTAATTATTATTTATGATGGCCCAGACACAACAGGAAATGTAATTTTTACATATTCAGGTGGCACAAAGATAGCCATTGACACTGTTCTTAAATTTAATGAAAGTGTAATTACTGTTAAAGTAATTGGTTCAGAGCAAGGTACGGGATGGGATTTTGTAGTGAATTGCCCAAGAAATGGAAATACATTACAGCCTCCTTCCAGAAATCCAGGCATGCCGGGCAATCCAAATATTCCGGGCAATCCAAATATTCCAGGCAATCCTATCACGCCGCCTTCCAGCAGCAGGCGAGATGAATTGTTAAAGGAGCGAGATGATCTTCAGCGTAAACTTGCTGAAATTGATGACAGGTTGTCAAACTTAAACAAGGGGTTAAAAAAATGAATTCAAAGTTTTCATTGGCTGATTTGTTCATAGTCCTAAGCGCATTGGGATTTGGCTTCATCAGTTTTCAGAGCTTTAATTATCTCTCTTTTGGAGAAACGGAAGGGAGCGTAATAAAAGCATTGGCATTAGCTTTGCTTTTGGGAGGATTTGCCTTTGCGGCCAAGTTGCTGAAAAGGACGGATAGGCCATCAAAGGCCAAAGTTTTAACAGAGGGAATATTTTTATTCTTGTTTGCAGTAACTGCTCTTATAGCAACATTTCCGTTCTCGCATTATTTTAAGGTTGAAGGCAATAAAGCGAGCATCCAAAGAGAGCTTATAGATAATATTAATAAAGCAGAAAAGATGCTTGGCGCATATGAGGAATACGTCAAAGAACGTTCGAGTAATTATAAAGAACATTTAGAATCTGTGGTGCGTTATAAAAATGACAATAAAAATGAATATAAAATGTATGGTTTTGATTATAGTATTGATGACTATAAACAAATTAATACGCGAGTAGATAATTTGGAAAGAACTTTGAAAGATTATTCTCAACTAGATGCTGATTGGTTCTCTGATGCAAAAAGAACAATAACTAACTGGAATCTCACAAGTGTTGTACCTGTTGTGAAGGTAGTGAAGGAAGCAAATATCATTATTGCTTGGAAAAACGAACTCAGCCAGATATCTACATATCGCCAGAAGGACGGAACAGTAGAAGAAACTGCGACTAATTTCGATTATTCTTTAACTGCTGGCAATACGCAAAGTTTTGCCAGCGAATTTAGCTCTAAGGGTGACCCAACACCGCTTTCTATAATATGCGCAATAATTTTGTTTATGTTTATGTTGCTATCGTATTTTATTACCAAACGGCACTCTCGCTGGCCCGGGCTTAAAGTCATTTTCGGGACAGGCAACGTTGCGGAAAACGAGTTATAATTAACCCTCATAGGAGATTAAATAAATGGAAAGGCAAGAAATATTAGCAAATGTTTCAAATCTCACGGCAGAACAGCTTTTTGAAGAGATTAAACAAGGCAATATAACTCTTGATGAGTTGAGAAGCAATGGATTAGATCCTAATGTGCGCAGGAGAATTTCCGAATTGCAAAAGCAAAATGATTTAAGAGACGATGAAGCGTGGGAATGCGCTCGTTATGGCAATGAAGCGACTTTGCGGGATTATATTACCCATTATCCAGCAGGAAAGCATGTACAAGAGGCAAAAGATAAAATTAACGCTCTGGTAGCGGAGCGCAACAGAGCGGGCTCAATCAGACAAAAGGTATTGAATGATTTGCGGCAAAATCCAAATTCATATTCATCCTCTGAAATAATAGATTATTTGAAAAATACTATAACAACAGAAGATTTGCATGATTGCAATGTTCCCGATCATATTATAGAAAGGATGCATAACATTACTGCGCTCAACTTGAATTTGGGCTTGCCGCCGGATGCCATCCCTGATGGCTATACGGAAGTGTATTTTTGGGGCATTCCCGGTTCCGGCAAAACCTGTGCTTTGGCAGCTTTGCTGAGCAGTGCTTATAAAGCCGGCTATTTAAACATTGCCAACAGCCCTGGCTATGATTATATGACTCGGCTGAAAAATATTTTTATTAAAGATGCTGCCATTTTGCCATCTCCAAGCCCAGTGGAAGTCACGCAATATTTGCCTTTTACATTAAAAAAGGCAACCGAAAATAATTCGCGTTCTGTTTCGTTAATTGAGCTTAGCGGTGAAATTTTCCAATGTTTTTATTACTTAAATGCAAGCTTGCCTTTGCCAAGCGAACAGCACGAGAAAACTTTCAACACTTTAAAGTCTTTTTTGGGCAGTAAAAACCGCAAAATACATTTTTTCTTCATCGATTATGATAAAGGGAACAGAGAGGATGCGAGCGGATACACGCAAAGCGACTATTTAGATGCGGCAGCTTCGTATTTTACCAACTCCAGAGATAAGGTTTTTGGGACATTGACAGACGCTATATATGTTGTGCTCACTAAAAGCGATTTAATGCTATGCTCAAAAGAAGAGCGAGTTGCAAAAGCCAAGGAGCATTTGGAAAATGAGAGTTTTTCTGCTTTTATAAATGTTCTGAAAAAAAATTGCAAAGACCACAGGATAAATGCGGGAAGGTTAATGCTGGAGCCCTTTTCATTGGGCAAGGTTTATTTTAAGCAGATTTGCGATTTTGACAATAGTACGGCGATGAGAATCATTGATATTTTGCTTGAAAGGATTCCTCAGAGCAAAAAAAGCATTTTGGATGTTTTCAATAAGTAGGGCGATATGGAAATTGTGATCCACGGAACAAAAGGCGGTTATAAGGTTTTGCACGAAACTTCTCAAAAACTCCTTTTTTCATGGCGCGGAGATGTGAGGCGCATAGATGTTATAAATAGCAGAGATACTGTTGGGCAATCTGCGTATTCTATTGCATTTGCGGACAATGGATGCGTGTTTTCAAAATACATTGGCATTTGGGATGTGGAGCGCAATGCTATTGGCAATATAATTTTTTCTGCATTTATTCCCAACAGCAAGCGTTTAGCCGGTAACTATGTGAAAAGGTTGTTAGATGATATTGCAGGCACATATCAGCACGAATATATTACAAATGGCAATCTTAGCAATAAGCATGAAGATTGGGTGCTATTTACCACTATTGTCAAGCAATTTGAAAAGTACGAGCAGCAAGTTTCGCCTGACAGCATTGAAAACATTCAATCAGACACTGCTGAAGCTGCTTTTATATATTATTCTTCTGAGGAAGAGTTGAAAAAGTATTTCGACATTCCCTATCAGGAAGAATACAGTGCTTTCAAGCAAGTTTTCTTTGTAGAGAAAAAGTTGGAAGGCAAGCCGGAGAATCCGCTCAATGCATTGAAACACGATTTTTCCAAAAACTTCACAGGTCGTATTGATTTGGAAAACCCTAAGTACACATTATATTTCTCTGAAAAAGTAAAAGTTGAAAAAGATGATTTTATTTGCAAAAACAGGGGCAAGGTGCATAGAAAGGGCATATTCAAAATAAGTTATTCTAAGCCTTATCATGTAACAGAAGCGGTGGTTGGCACGGTAGAAGAAATCAAGGATTATGTTATTGTCAATGATGATGCGAGGACCATTTTTATTAACGAGAACAATTGCCCGGTGTTGAAGCCTATGGAATACAGCTTTAAATTTATAGCTTTATATCAGGGTTCAAGGGTTATAAGTGATGCTAAAGTGATGCTTGAAGAGGGTTTTGCCAAAGCGGAGGAATTGCCGGGCAAAGCTTTTACAGCTACCTATGAAAAAAGCAAGATGTGCATGGTTTATGCGACAAAAGGTTTAGATTTAATTTCGGAAAAACTTGATCTTTCAAGAAAAATTGTTAATGAGGATATATCGGCAATTGATGTTAGGCTGGATTTGAAGGAGCGTTTTAAAGAGATTTCTATTATTGTGAAAGAAGAGTGTAGTGGTAAAAATATCAGGGATTTTAAAATATTCCAAAACGGCAAGCCGGTGCAGCTTTCTTACAGTGATATGATAAAATTTCCTGAGAGTGAAATAAATGAGCGTATTAGAATAAGTGCTAGAAGTCACGGTTATGAAGATTTGGAAATAACGATTGTACCTGCGAAGACGTCAGAGATAGAGTTTGAGCTTAGGCGTAAAAAAGCGATTCCGGCTTGGGATGATGGTAAAAAATCATCATCATCATCATCTGTATCCAGAGATAAATTAATTATTTTTGGCTTAACGTTTCTATTAGCAATTCTTTCCGCTGTTATAAGCGTATGGGCTTGGAAAAATTCAGAACAACCTTCTGATAAAGATTTAGCTTATTTGAATGGCATAGAGCTTTTCAAGCCCAAATTGGATGAGAACAAAAAAAAATTTTGCAAAAAGAACGGTTCTGATACAACTGAATATTGCGTAAAACTAGATAATGCCATTGCCATACGTGGTGCAATATATAATGGCGATATTCAAGCATTGAAAGAAATTAAAACTTATTCGAAGGAGCAGCAGCTCTTTGCAATAGAAATAAATAATATAAAAGATGCTCCAACAATCGGCGATAGTTTAAAGAAGAATAAGAAAGATAGTAGTCTGTATGAGATTGCTACTTACATCAAACAGGTTCAAACTGATTTGACAACAAAACATGAGGAAGAGGCAGCCGCAAAAAAACAGCAGGAGGTAGCCGCAGCCGCAGCCGCAGCCGAAAAAAAACGGAGGCAGGAAGAGGCAGAAACAAAAAAACAGCAGAAGCCATCTTTAAGCTCGGCACCGGCACCGAATGGAAGCTCACAAACTGGAAATGCGAATGCTACCGAAAGCACAAAAGCTGACGCGGCTTTTTTGGCTATAGTGAAAACCGGTGATAAATCAAAAAATTCTTATAATGCAGTAATATGCCCTCAAGACAGCAAATGCGCAGTTTTTAAGGAGTGTTTTTTGCGAGAGGACTGTTTTAATGCTTTTAACGCTGTTCACACAGTTAGTAGAGATGGTCAAATGGGTCTAATGGACGTAAAATCACTTGCTGACCTGAAAAAATTAATAAATAATAATGGAGGTGGCATAAAATGAAAGCGATGAAAATCCTTTTAGCAGTGGTCGCAATAGCCATAATCGGTTTTTGCGTGTGGAAATGGCAGGAAGAAATAGTGCGTCCTGAACGATTATCAGCCAATTTGCGCTCATCTAGCGAAATTATTAAGGATTCGATAGAGTCTTTGAGAAACGCTCCTGCAAACGCCTTTTATAAAAAACGCTATGGAGAAATCAAGTATTATATTAACAATTATCATGGAAATAATAACAAAAATCTTCGTTTTAGCAAAGAGGATAACGTAAACGATCAAAAAAGAGATGATCTGTTGAAAGAACTTTATTTTGCCTATGCAGATAAATTTATAGAGTTTGCAATGAATGTATTCAATGGTTCGAAATGGGTTTCTGATGATTTGAATTTTATTCGTGATGAAGCAAAAATATTGAGAGAAGAAAAAACATCAAGCGGTTCTAAATATTTAGAAAAAAGCGGAATTATTGTCGATTCTTTGAGAAAGATTGATGGCATTTTGAATATACACGATGAAATTAAAAAATTAATATTTGCTTGCAAAAATTTAAAGTATGAAGATTATGATATGAAAAGCAATTTTCCTGATACTAATGGAAGCAAGAAAATCAAGGATGCTAACAAATATTTTACAAACTATTCCACGTATGATTATATAAGAAATTATACCGATTTGAAAAATGATTTAGGAAGCATACCAGAAACCTTATATAAAAAACATAAAGAATACTTGAAAAAGAAAATTGAGGAAAATGCCAGTACCTATAAAAACTTTAATGATCAAGACGATTACAAGAAGAACTATGAGAATAAGATTTATCTGCCATTAAAAAAGCAAATAGACTTTTTGGAAAAGAATATTTATAAAATTAACAATAAAGAAATTGACACTAAAGAAGATCGCAAAAGTTTGAAAAAAGCTTTAGATGACAATTTTAACGCAGGTGACATTTATTGGGGATTAGACACATGAAAAAGAGCGCAATTTTATTTTTATTTTTATGCAGTTTCTCAATGGCAGCACATCCACTTCAAGATAGCATTAAAGTTTTAAAAGCAACAATAAAACAATTAGAAGGCGATTTTACAGAATCTGAAAACAAAATTAAAAAACTAAACGCAAACATTGATACTCTAAAAATTAACAAAAAAAACGAAAGTAAGAAAAAGAAAAAAGATGTAGAATCTTGGGAAGATTCAATTAAGATCATAAAAAAGAGAGGCACTGACGGGCAAGAAAATACATATAACGAGATTGTCCGAAAGTATCCTGGACAACTTGAAGGAACAACAGATTTAAAAAGCGTAGATGATAAAATATTATATATACAGAAACATTACACAGCAAAGCAAGTACTTGCAAAAAGATATAATGAGGAGAAAGTGAAAAATAATATAAATGTATTAAATAAGCTTGATCGCAGAGATTCTACAATAAAATTAATCAAATTACTCGAAGGTTACAAAGAGTATAACGAGAATTTAAAAATCACAATTGCAAAAATTATTGAAATAACTAACGACGAAAGGAGCCAGACTGATATACAACAAGAGAGAAAACGAGAAAAAATTTTATCCGTACTTTCGCAGTATGTTTCTGAGAACGGTTTAGACAAGGAATTCAGCTATTATCCATATCTGTTTAGCATAATTTTGGAAATAATGGATATAAAGAAAAAAGATGGTGTCGATGCGGACATAACGCCTCTGTTAGAGAAATTGTAATTGGAGACCTTTACATGAAAAAGAACGCAATTTTATTTTTGTTTTTATGCAGCTTCTCGATTGTAGCAGCATATGAGCCATATAATCCTAGAGCTAATACCAATGATAGAGTGTATCAAGATAGCATTAAAGTTTTAAACAAGAGAATAAAAGATTTAAAAGGCTATACTGAAAAGAATGAAGAAAAAATTAAAGAACTAAATGTCGATATTGAAAATCTAGAAAAAGATGCCAAAATAGAAAATAGTAAGTTAGAACGACAAATACAAGAATTGGAAAATTCGGTTAATACAATGAAACGGAATTCTGCCAGCAAAAAGGAAGCCGGGCGAGAAAAGATATTTAACGATATTTCCAAAGCATATAATGAAACATTTTGGGAAATGAAAAATAAAGACGTAGATAAAAAAATATCATATGTAGAGAAATATTTCGTAGCAAAGCAAGTACTTACAAAAAAATATGATCCAATAAAAATGAAAAATGCCATAAATGGAATAAATGGATTTAAGAAAGAGCTTGAGAAAGAAGATCCTAAAGCTTTCGAAAAATTAAAAGACTTGCTCAACATACTCGATAAATATAAAGTGTATAGTAGTGTCTTGGAAAAAGCAATTCAGGAAATTATTAAAATAGACAATGATAAAGAAGCGCAAAAGAAACAAGAAAAGATTTTATCAATACTTTCGCAGTATGTTTACGATATGGATTTTAGCAAGAAATACAAAGATTACCCATATCTGTCTGGCATAATTTTGGAGATAATGGCTACAAAACAAAAGAATGTCAATGCAGACATAAGTGGTTTATTAAAGAGATTGTAATTGGAGACCTTTACATGAAAAAGAGTGCAATTTTATTTTTGTTTTTATGCAGCTTCTCAATGGCAGCACATCCACTTCAAGATAGCATTAAAGTTTTAAACGATAGAATAAAAGAGTTAAAAAACGATACTGAAAAATATGAAAAAGAACTTAAAAACCTGAAAAAATATAATGAGAGTTTACAAAAGAAAATGCAACAATTAGCATATGATACTGTAAGATGTGAAAATGAACTTAAAAATCTGAAAAAAACAAACAAAAAAAATAGTTATGAGTATCAGGATAGCATTAAAATGTTAGCAAAAATAAATGATGAAATGAACATGAGATTAAAAAAAATGAGGAATGACTTAGCAGAAGCAGAAAAAGATATTGAAAAATGTTATGACAAAAATTCAAAGAAACAAGGTATGGCAAAGCAAGTACTTACAGAACGATATAATGAGGAGAAAGTGAAAAATAATATAAAAGTATTAAATGTGCTTGATCGCAAAGATTCTACAATAAAATTAATCAAAGTACTCGAAGGTTACAAAGAGTATAACGAGAACTTAAAAGTCGTAATTGAGAAAATTATTGAAATAACCAATGACGAAATCGGCGAAACGGATAGGCAACAAGAGAGAAAATTAGGAAACATTTTATCCGTACTTTCACAGTATATTCACAACAATCGCTTTAATCTTAAATTCAGCGATTATCCATATCTGTCTAGCATAATTTTTGAGATAATGGATATAAAACAAAATGATGTCAATGCAGACATAAGTGGTTTATTAGTGAAATTGTAATCAAAACGGAGAATGGTAAAATGAAAAATAGAATTAGCGTTGGATTGACAGCCTTAATGCTGTTTGCTGCTGCCGGCATATGTGGAGACGGCGGAAGATCCGTAAAAATAGGCAACCAAATTTGGACGGCAGAGAATTTGAACGATGCCTCAAAAGGCGGCATATGTTACAAAAATAAGCATTCAAACTGCGAAAAATACGGCCGTCTGTACACTTGGGATGAAGCAATGAAAGCTTGCCCTGCTGGATGGCGCTTGCCAAGCTTTGAAGAGTGGAGGACACTAACTGCTTATGTTGGCAACAACTCTGCGCCAAAATTGAAAGCAAGGAGCGGCTGGAAAAACTACCATGACGAATCCGGCAACGGCACGGATGAATACGGCTTTTCTGCCCTGCCGGGTGGCTATTACCGTGACGGTGCGTTATCCGCCTTAACAGACACTTATTTCATCCTTGAAGGTTTCGAGGGCTACTGGTGGACAGCTTCAGAGCAGGGAACCAGTGCGTGGTATCGGAATATAGGCAACAACGGCAGCGATGGAAGCGGAAGCTACAGCGACAAAACATCAATGCTTTCCGTACGTTGCTTGAAAAAATAGCTCCAGCAATCTTTAGCTGCCGTTTTGCAGCCTAGTACCTTACCGGCGGCTCCTGTATTATTTACCCGCCTACAAACCCTTATTTTACAAGGAGTCGGTTTCAAAAATGTCAAGCGTGCCGAAAACAGGAGCCTGCGCCGCAAGCTTTGGAGAAAGGTTTAATTTGAAACAACTACATTAAAAAAATGTATATTATAGGTGTGTACAAGGTCACTTTAAAAAATTCAGTCAAGAAAGACGTCCCGGTTTTCTATCTGGACCTTACCCGCCGCTTGTTCCCCGAGCTCATCGAGGAGTTCAATGCCGACAAGGTTGCGGATGACATTGCGACGGATATAAGGGACTGGGACTGGTTCAAGGAAAAAACCGCCAACATAACTCCGGGCAAAAACCTCCGCACCGTGCGTGAAATGCGCAGTATGAAACAGAAGGAACTCGCAGACAAGCTGGGCATAAAAGCCCGACAGATTTCGGATATGGAAAACGGTCGCGCGCCCATCGGCAAAAAGATGGCCATGAGGCTTGGCAAAACATTGAACATGGATTACCGGCATTTTCTCTAACTTCTTCATATTGAAGCGGCAGTTATCGGAGAAAGAGGGAATTTTCTAGATTTACCGCAATCGGTATTTTTATGAAAAAAATTGTGCTTTTAATATAGAATCAGATAGAAAACGAATGCGAAATATTATCTGGCAGACATAGGGCTTCGTTATTTTTTGCTAGGCCGGGAAGGCGACGTTGGAGGTATGTGTTGCGGCGGCGTAACAGAATTGCGCTTGCGATGAATTTGAGCAAGAAACGCTTCCATAACTTTTTTGTCTTGAAGCATTATTTTATTCAAAGCGCTTTTGCTTAAACTCCACATTCTGGCAGCCTCGCTTATGTCATCAAGCCTGTCCAAAACATCTGCTATGAATTGCGGGTAAAGAACGTTTTCCGGCGAGATTTTGCCATCGCTGCCGGGAAAAGGAAAAGGGATTTGCTCTGCCGGCTTCTCCCTTATCTGCAAAGCGATTTTCATGCGCAACTTTTTCAAAGCCAGCAACTTGTTCACATGCGCGCTCCTGTCATCGCAAGAATAAGATTCAATTTTTCCGCTAGCCGCTATCCATTCACCGCCAGCCGTTAATTTAAGCTTAACCCCAGAGCTGGTCTTGTTCCTGTGCTGGCCTCCAGGACCTGAGCCTTTATACAAAGATACCTCGCAAAGTTTCAAAAGATCTGCGTCCGGGAGCTGCAAAAGGATTGTGCGAGTGTACATTTTTCTAAATTACAAATTCTTATGGAACGAATTCATGTACAATGGAAAAAATCGCTTAAGTTTCGCCTAACAAAGGTCTTGGTGATTGTTCCGTTTATTCTTGGAGCGGTAATGTTCATTTTGGCTTCTTACAGCTTCCAAAAACGCATAGACACCTATTATATAAAAAGTTCTGTCGCAATATCAAAAATAATAGCATCTCAACTTGATGCCGAAAAAATTGACAATTACCTCGAAACACTTGAAAAAGACGAAGAGTATGAACGTACATTGGATTATATGCGGCTTACCGTGCGAGAAACCGATGTCTTGTATATTTATGTTTCAAAATTCGTTGAAAACGGCGAGATTTTCGTCTTTGATACCGACGAGAGCGAAGACAGGCTTGAACTGGGCGATTTTGAAAACTGGGTCGAAGGCGATTACGATCTTACGCTTTTGCCAAGGCTGATACGAGGAGAACAGATTAAGCCTCATATAATGGATACACCCAAATGGGGCAGCTTGCTTACGATGCATGAACCTATTTACCGTGCCGATAGAAGCGTGGCCGCTTACGCAAGCGTAGATGTTTCAATGGACAAGATAATGAAAGAGCGCAAAATAGTGTTTGCTTCAATAGGGCTCATAATTTTGTTTACTTTCTTCATAACAATAATGGCCAATCTCTACATTATTCAAAAAATTGCGATAAATCCTTTAAACTCGCTTATAGAAGACGTATCCCTGTATAATCCCGGCACAGTATCTAAAGAAAGCCTTGAGCATATAAAGTCTGGCTTGAAAATGCATTTGGGAGATGAATTCACTATTTTAAAGCACGCTGTTTTAAATATGGAGCTTCACATAGAAGATACCATGGAAAGAATTAAACACCAAGAAAAAATGCTGAGAGCGCTGAACGAAATGGCTGTTGCGCTTCTTTCGCAAGAAAACGGAATATTTGACGATGTTATGAACAAAGGACTTAAACCAATTGCCCAAATGGCAAAGCTGGACAGGATTGCCGTTTATAAATTTTTGGGCAAAAAAGGAACTTTTGGGCAAGTATACCTCTACGGCAAAACTGTTCCACTGGAAAATGAACTGCAAGTCATTTTAGTTGAGCCTCCTGTAACTCACTGGATTAAGGTTCTGGCAAAGGGCGGCCATATCAATGCCAATGTAAAAGAAATGCCTGATATCGAAGCTGACTGGTTGAGCAGATTCGGCGTTAAATCGATATTTTTCGTGCCTATTTTTATGCAAGGAGAATTTTGGGGAGTCATCACTTTAGAAGACCATTCCACCTACAGGTATTTTGACAATGAGAGTCTGGAAATGCTGCGCTCGACTGCGCATCTTTGCGCAAATTCCGTTGTACGTGACGAAATGAACCGCGAAATGGTTAGGCTTGAATCTGAGGTTGACAAAATTTACATTGACGCATTGACTGGCATTCACAACAGGCGTTTTTTTGACGAGAACAGAAAAGGAATTATAAGCACCTTGTCCCGTTCCAAAGGCTGGCTAAGCGTTATGATGATAGATATAGACCATTTTAAGAAATTTAATGATACATACGGGCATAGCGAAGGAGACAAATGCCTTAAATCGGTAGCGAAAACGCTTGCAAAAACCGTAGCGAGGGCGAGTGATTCCATATCCAGGTATGGCGGCGAGGAATTTATTGTTGTTCTGCCGAATACCAATGAAATCGGGGCGCGCACGCTTGCGGAAAAATTTATTTGCAATGTGCTAAACTGCAAAATACCGCATGAAAAAAATACGGCGGCCGATTATGTTACAATTTCAATAGGGGTTACGAGCGGCCAAGCATCTTATTCGCAAAGCATGAGCGATTATGTGAACAGGGCAGACGAAATGCTATATATATCAAAACGGGACGGGCGAAACAGATATAACTTCAAGGCTCTTTGAAAAACACCGTAGCCCATTCCCTGTCCACCGGTGCAGAGTTTTTGCTTTTGGCGGTCACATTCCTGTAATCCCAAATCAAAAGCTCTCCCTTGCGCGCGTCCCACAAACTCCATTCGCTTTCCCAGTCAAAAGTTTTTTTGTCTTTTATAGTTATTTCAATATAAGAGGCAAAAGCCAAATATCGGGTTTTGTAGCGCAGGCTCAATTTTTCTAAAAACTCTTTCAATTCCTTGTTTTCGTTTAATGGAATTTCCCGCAAATTAGCAAATGCATTCCAAAACTCCGCAGAGTCTTTTTCCGGAACACGTGATCCGGGGAAAAGCAAAATACGTTCGTTGTTTGGGAACCTCGCTGTCAAAATGGAATCCTCTTTAGCGGCAAAGCTGAATTCTATCGCGCTTTCGCTGAAGCTGTGGCAATAATCGCATTTTTCAGGGGAAATGGCAACTACATTCAACGCAGGCAGTACGCCTATTAAAAAACCAGAATCCAATGCCAGGTTTTCTTTTGTTTCGTTGTAAACCCGGTTGATTTTTATCTCAAAATCCGGTGCCTGGCCGCTGCGGCAATCGTCGCAGGGGGGCTTTTCAACGCCCCTACCAGTGACGGCACACGAAATCAATATTAAATTAATTGATATTAATTTTATTAATCGCATCTAAAATTTCTTTTTTGCGGTTTTCAAATTTTACGCTTTCGCCTGCGGCTTCAACTACGAACATTTTTTCTTTGTGTTGGACTGCGGCTACTAAATATGAGTCCAAGCCGGTGTTGTTCGCAAAAGAAAATACATAGCCTATCGCAGGCTTTCCGCCAAGGCTTATGTTCAAGGATTCTTCCTGTTTGTAGTTTGCGTTTTTCATTTTCAGCAAAAAGGCTTCCCGCCAAAAATCCAAAGACGCTTCCGCTTCCTGATCATATTCCGAAACTCTGTAAAGAATTCCGTCTGCGCTCACAGCTTTGAATGCATCGCTTGAAGTATCCGTGTATTCCGCAAAGTTCCCCGGAGCCTGGGCTTTGAACGGAGCGCAAGAAGTCAGAACCAGGATTCCCGGAATTATCAGAATTTTTGATATTTGTTTCATATTAAAAATCCTCCCTTAGTTTGTTTAGGTCTGTTGAGTTTATCCAGACAAATGGGGAACGGGTTGAAACTCTTGCTACAGGTACAGCTATGGTGGAGGTTCGGATTACTATTGAGGATAGTGCCGCTTTTTTTTCTATTGCCTGCTTTTGGCCTTTCAAGCCTTCTATTTGCGAGTTCAGGCTAACCAGTTCGCGCTGCACGGCTTGCAGTTCTGCGAAAGGAGCGTTCTTTACCAAATCAAAATATGAATTCATAAGCTTTTGCCTCGATTCAATTTGCAAAGTTAGCCTTTCCAACTCTGCGGTTTTGTCGGTGCTTGAAAAAGTTTTGTCTGAAATTTCGGCAAGACCTCCCAAAATCCTTTGAAACTCCTGCAACTGGCTAACAGGCATTCTTAGCGAAATGGAATGATCATTGTAGTTTGTGAAATAACCGCCATTTGACTCCGCAACCTGTATCACTTTTTCAAAAAGGCTATCCACATTGGCAGTCCTAACAGAAAATGTAAAATTCTGCTCCGTAACCTGCGCAGAAACTGCCATTGTCAGAACCATGATTAATAGGATTATAGGATTAACTTGAAAAATCCTGTAAATCCTTGAATCATGGGAATCGGGGTTCAGACGTTTTCTCATTTTGCCTCCTTTAATGCGGTTTTTATCGCATTGGAATTTTGTTTTTCGGCTTCCAGGCTTGGGAATTTTGCTACCGCTATGTTTAGCCATTTTTCATCGGATTTTTTCAGAACTGCTATGTACCAAACTTCCGGTTGAGGGCCTGCTGTTTGTAGCCGCAATATGTCTTCTTTTATTTCTGCGGTGTATGCGGTTTTGAAATGCTCATACATTGCATTTATCCAGAACACAGGCGTGCCTTGAGGATTGTTTTTTCTTTCAAAAGCTATGAATTCCGTGTTAAGCGCAGAGGCTGCGCTCCATTTTTTCCAAGAGTCTTCCGTTTCTATAAATCCTTCCGGAACCTTTAGTTTTATTGGTTTATTAAATGAGTACATGCTCGGCACTTGCCTGAACCATTCAAAGGCTCTTATGGTTTTGCTGTACGGAACAGCCTTTGGCGGCTCGTTTCTCACAGAAAGCTCTATGGTGGAAAACGCGGCTTTGCGCAGCAACTCTTTTTCCTCAAGTTTTCTCTGCTCAATTTGTTCGCTCACCCTTTGAATTTCTTTTAATAGAGAAAGTTTTTCCTGCTCTGTTTTCGCAACCTTCAAAAGCTCTTGCAGCCTTTCCAAAGTATTTTCCGCAATGCGAAGGCGAGCGGCGTTGTCGGCATAGGCATCTGTTATGTCGCTTGCATAAATATTTTTGCTTATTGCTTTGCCAAGAGTTAAAATGTAGTCAAAAAATTCTTTGAAATGCGCAACAGGAATTTGCAAAGAAATAAACCCGTTTCTGCGGTTGTTCACAGAGCCTCCTTTTGCGGCTGCCCTTTGCGCAACAGTATCTATAACAGCTTCCGGAGTTGCGCTTTCAAGGCTTATATTGCCGGTGTAATTTACCATTCTTTGGTTTGTTCCGCCACCTGCATCCATTGCCATTGCAACATCCGCATTCCCATTATACATGCTATAAGCTTTGGCTGCTCGTAACCCCTCGCTACGCATCACGGGCGGCGCACCCATATATGCAACAACCTCTGAATTTTCGTATAATACCTCATCCTCATATTGTTCATAGTGGATGTTGTCTTTGCTTATATGGCTGCTTCCGCACGCAAAAAGCAACAGAGAGATAGTGATTAAGAAAATTATTTTAAACCGCATTTCTAAGCTCCATTGCCGCCTGTTCCGGCGGCGCTGTGTTAATGTAAATTCTTGTGCCAAGCTCAAAACCTGCCGGGCGCGTTAAGCGAGGAGTTATGGCTATGTGCCAATGATAAAAACGAACATCGCCGTCTGAACTCGGTACCGTTCTAACATAATAATTGTAATCGGGGTCTCTCAGCAAATTATATATCTTTGCCAGAGTCATTCTCAAAACACCGGATAAGTCACGCATTTGTTCTTCGCTTATTGTGCCGAACAACGATGAATGCTTAAGCGGAAAAATGCGCACTTCATAAGGATACCTGGAGGCAAAAGGGCAAAAAACAACGAAATGCTCGGTCACGGCTATTATTCTATCCCCGGAAGATATTTCTTTTTTAAGCAAATCGCAATAGATGCAAGAGCCATAAGTGTTGAAAGCGCGGCGTGCGTAAGCCAAGTCGTCTGATATGTGTGTTGGCAAGACGTGTGTGGCTATTATTTGCGAATGCGGATGCTCAAGGGAGGCCCCTGCGGATATTCCATAGTTTTTAAATATATTTACCATTGCGATATTGGGGTCTTCAAACAGGGCATTGAATCTTTCCCTATACGATTTTATCACTTCGTAAACCTCGGATTTTTCCATAAACGCCAAATTTGCGTTGTGTTTTGGGCTTTCAATGACAACTTCCGCAGCTCCATACCCTTGGGCAGACAGGTGCATATCGGCCACGCGAGTTCTTCGCAGCGGTGCTTCCGGGATCTGCACGGGGCGGCTAACCGCAGCAAACTTGTTTGGCACAACCCGCAATCTCCAGTTGCGCCCTTCTTTTAAATCATAGGTATTGGGTTCGCACATACGCTCATTGCCTATGCAAAACGGACAGTTTCCGTTATGTTCGGGCAGAGCATCCTTGGCTTTGACCATAGCAGCATAATCCGCAGGCCGTTTTGCACGTTCTGCGGCTACTATCACCCATTCACCATTCATAACATTTTGACGATATTCAGACACAATGTTAATATAGAAAATCACACTGGCGGCAAAACGTCTGAACCGGAATTGGCCTGAATTTTTCAGGATTTACGGAATTTGCAATGTTTGCAATATGCAATAAATCATTTCACAAAGGGCAATGCACGCATTGCCCCTACAAAACGTTGGTGAACACCATTGTTATTTCGCATA
>WQTK01000301.1 GCA_009786285.1 Candidatus Fibrimonadales bacterium
CGCCATAGAAGTGAGTACCGTAAATATCTGTGTTCGCACGAGCGCCGGCATCGTTCAGCATGGCGGTAAATATAGGCTTGGCTTGTCCGTTACTGCCGGACCACGCCTCATACTGAAACGTTTCAGGCGAAATGACTTTGACACGGGAATCTATGTTCCCTGCGTGATCCCTCATGTAATTTACCATTTCCTCTTGCGTCCACACGCACCAGCCTTCATCGTATTCGTTTATACCGTAATCCGGCTCGTTCTGTATGGAAACAGCGTACAGGTTTACGCCGTTATCGTACATATATTTGATGTATGCGTTTATGTGGTCCGTATATGCCGCATAACTGTTGGGGTTTAGGCGGTAATATTTCACTCCATCGCTGGGTCTGGTCATGTTTTGCCGCATGCTCGTTGGAGGGTGCCACGGCGAAGCAAACACTAATATTCCGTTTTCCGATGCCCATTTGGCATTGGCTAGAGTTTGGCTCCATTCGCTTTGGCTTACGCCCAAATAAACCCGCATAATGGTAAATCCCAATTGATTTTGGCCGTTGCCAAACACAAGTTGCCTGTTTGCGGACGATATAAGCCCGTTGGGGTTCCAAGTGATGTCCACCCCGCCAAACCCGCGTATTATCTGATGCTTCACAGATAGGTCAACCGTCACAGCGGTTTGAGCCCAAGCCTCGCCGGTAAAATAAAGCGCCAGCGCAACAAGAGTGGTGAAAAATGATCTCATGTTCATAAAAACCTCCTCTATTTATCCAAATATAGAAAATTCCACTGTTGTCCAATAAAAAAATAAATTGATTCAAAAAAGGCAAATGAATCTATTAATTGCCGTTTTTTCGCCGATATAAAAAGCGAGTCCCATTTTTGAATTTCACGTTTTCACTCCTGCTATAAAAAACAGGTCCGGCTCCGGCGGCGGCCTCCTGAACGCAATTCTGGCAAAAGAAATGTACTTTACAAGGTTCCAGCGTTCAAGGTGCTGGAGCACAAGGCATCCGAGCTTGAGGATATGGCTCTTTTGCTTCCAACGCCTACTTCCGGGGCATGTTATACAGCTACAGCGATGTAATCCGTTTTTTTCGTAAAAAGGCAATGCGTTTTTGTATGCATCAACTATAATAAAGCGGCAACCTGCATGTTGCGATGGAGTTTAAACGAAATTTGCCATCATTTTAGGTGGCACTTCCTGTGCCTTCCTTAATGTTTTGCCCAAAATGTCACTTTTTTTGATTTTTTCCTTTTGAGAAGCGTCTAAGTATATATGAGGACAAAATTGGAGAATCTCATTATGCGAAGAAAGACAGGGAAATTGTTCGACAGCAATTTCAAATTCATCATAGCCGAGGCAAGCCCTTCGGCGGTAATCCACATGATAAACCGGCTTTTCCAAAAGAACTACCCGCCTGACACCATAGTTGAAGTCAGGGAGCCCAAGGAGTTGACAACGGAAAACCCGAAATCTGGCGATTTGGGGGAAATATTCACGGACATGGTAATAACCTTATCCTGTGATGGCAAAAAAGACACCTATCTCATAGAAGCGCAAATCAAAGACGATTCCGAGATAATGCTTAGGATTTTCAACTACAGCGTCCAGATAGCCATGAAGGGCAAAACCGTTTCCGAAGACGGCAATCGCATGGTTATAGATATGCCAGCCCCAGCTGTGATTTACTTGGAAACGTCTGAACCCTGATTTACCTGATTTGAGGATTTACTTGATTTTCTCAGCCTTGTGCTTTGCAATCATGTTAATCCCTTAATCATGAAAATCGTGGTTCAGACAATAAGGTTTCCGAGCTTGAGGACATGGCTCTTTTGCTTCCGTTCTATCTGCTGAAAATCCGGGAAGAATTGAAGAAAAACGAAAAAGACCCCGTGAAGCGGAAGGAGTTATCCGAGAGATTGAAATGCTATGTATCAGAAATCTGCGAAGTTTTGCAAAAGAGCCAGGAAAATTTCTATATTACAAACAAAGATGCTGTAATGTTGCAGGAACGCATGTCCAACATACATTCAAAGCTTTACGGCAGATACAAGGAATTTCGGGAGTCCAACATGACGTTGAAGCAGATGTATAACAAGAGTGTGCTAAAGAAGATCGACGACGCCGAAGCCAGAGCCGAAGCCAGAGCCGAAGCCAGAGCAGAAGCCAAAGCAGAAGCCAAAGTTGCGAAGGCCGAAGCACAGGCCGAGAAGCGTGGCTTAACCCAGGGCATGGCCCAAGGCATAAGTCAAGTTGCCAAGGCTATGAAAGCCGCAGGCGACACTGTGAGCAAAATCATGAGTTGCACTGGTCTTTCCCGGCGCGAGATTTCGGCGCTGTAGTAGCTGCTAGCCACTCTCAATTTTTCTATCTTACTGCAATATGGCGCAGACCATGCAAAATTTAGCTCTTGGAGGGGCTGAATTCCAGCCCTGTTTTTTCCTATTTTCAAGATTTTATAACTCTCAACTTCTTAAAAGGAGGTTCCTATGAACACCTATAAACTCATTTATAAGCAGCTTTCCTTCCTGTTTGTCCTTTTAATCGGGGTTCAGACTGCTTTTGCGCAGACAGTGTGGAATGGCACTGTGGATACGGATTGGTATGATCCGAATGATGATTACTTTTTGCTTTCCACTGCAGAGGAGCTTGCGGGGCTGGCTGTGCTTGTAAATAATGGCACTGATGATTTTGAATACAAAACCGTTGCGCTTGGCGAAAATATTTTGCTTAACAATATAACGGATTGGAATGATTGGGGCGATAGCGAAACTGGTTTAAATATGTGGACTCCTATTGGCAAGGGGGACAATTCTTTCAAAGGCATTTTTGACGGCGGTGAACATATAGTAAGAGGAATGTATATTTCCGGTACAAATAATACTCATCAGGGTTTGTTCGGTTTTTCTCATGGGACGATAATGGATCTAGGGGTAGAAGCCTTTTATGTTAAGGGCCAAAATGATATTGGCGGTTTAGCAGGGCGCAGCGATGGCAAAATTGCCAATTGCTATGCTATAGGAAAAGTATCTGGAAGTTTGCGATATATTGGAGGCTTGGTAGGATATGGCGATCACAGTAATTGCCTAATATCCAATAGCTATGCTTTGACAAATGTGCTTGCATTGCCGGAAGTAACACATGGCATAGGCGGCTTATTTGGAGGTGTACGGTGTAAAATTGTTAATAGCTATGCTGCTGGAACTGTGACTGCGACTGGAAGCCCGAAGAATATAGGAGGCTTGATTGGAGATAATACTAAGACCGATACACATAATAGTTATTATGATGATACGAACAGTGGCGACAATTCTGAAGGAACTCCAAAAACAACTTTGGAAATGGCGTCTTCAGCTAGTTACACCGGATGGGATTTTAAAAATATTTGGGAAATGGATGGGCTTACTAATGGCGGAATGCCTTATTTGCTGTGGCAAGATGTTTCATCAGTGTGGGATGAGATAGATGTGGAGCCTATAGGCATAATAGAATATACTGGTAGTCAAATCACGCCTAAGCCTGAGGTGACTTTTAATGGTGCTAAGTTGGAAGAAGATGTGAATTTCGAGTATAAATATGGTGAAAATATAAATGTATTAAATGGCGGCTTTGTTCATATAGTTGGCATAGGCTCTTATGAAGGCAAGAAGCACAGAGCTGTTTTTGAAATTGCTCCAAAAAATGACTCGCCGGCATTTCCTATCCCCGGTCCTAGCCCTATACGCATAACTGATTATAAAGTTTTAATTTCCTCAGACATAGACAGCCTTCTGCCACAGGATTATTTTTGGAAAGATGCAGAAAGTGTTAAAAAAATATATGGAACGCAGCCTATTGAAATATATTACCAACCTCCAAATTATGGGATGCCATCAATAGGCACAATTTATGTAACTATTTTAGACATAACTTGGTACACAAGCCATTCTTCTGAAAATGCCTTTGTAATTTCCACGGCACAGGAGCTTGCAGGACTGGCTGAACTTGTAAATGACGGCACAGAAGATTTTTCCGGCAAAACTGTGATGCTTGGCGCAGACATAGACCTTAGCGGTTATAAGTGGATACCCATAGGCATACCAAGTTCTGAATATTTCAAAGGCACTTTTGACGGCAAAGGGTATAAAATCAGCGGGATGAGCATATCTGTTATAAATGATGATTATAGTGGTTTGTTCGGTTATTTTAGCGGTGCGATAAAAAATTTGGGCTTGGATGGATTTTCTGTTAATGGCACAAATTATACAGGCGGGCTTATAGGATATGCGATGGATGCTGTTGAAATAAGCAATGTTTGGGTTGATGGCAATGTGACCGGAGCAGATAATGTAGGCGGGTTTATAGGCTATGCAAATGCAACGGTTACTATAAAAGATGCGATGGCAAATGGCAGTGTAACCGGAGCGGATAATGTAGGTGGATTTGTTGGCTATGCCGGTGATTCAATTGCCATAAACAATGCGTGGACGCAGGGTAACGTAACCGGAGTGAACAATGTGGGCGGGTTTATTGGCAATGTCACTGAATTTTCGTATATAGTCAACGCTAGAGCCACCGAAACCAGCAGTGTAACCGGAAATGATACATTGGGAGGGTTTATTGGTTTGGGCGCAAAAGATTGGATAAAAAACAGTTATATGCGTGGAACTATAGCTCGCACGGATGAGAACCGTAATGCCTTTGCAGGCGGATTTGTTGGCTATACAGATGCTCGAATCACCATTCAAGGATACAAGTTGAACATATATAATAGCTATTCAACAGTTCAGTTTAGTTCCAATTGGGTTAATAAACAGCCGATATACGGCATCAAGGGCAATGATAATTTCGAGAATGTTTATTATATAAAAGAGCCTGAAGGCGAGGGTTCCTGTAATGGATATAACTGTTCTTCTAGCGCAGAAATGAGATCCGAGGCGTTTGCGCAAAAATTAAACGATTACGCTTCAATGAATATTTCATCTGCCAAGCGGTGGGTGTATAATCATGTTGGTTATCCGGAACTTAGCAAAGACGATTTGCCTCCGTTTAATCTTGCCAATTATTTTGCCAGCGGAGACGGAACAGAGAATAAGCCATATCTAATAAAAACCAAACGGCAGCTTACAGACTTCGCTTCAATTGTAAACGCAGAAAAAGAAGATTTTGATGGTAAATATGTAGCTCTCGGCGCAGATATAAATTTGAACGATACTTTGGGTTGGGAAAAATGGGACAGTACTACTTCTTCGCTTAACCAGTGGATTCCGATAGGACAAGAAGGATATTTTAAAGGCACATTTGACGGTCGTGGCAATGTAATCAATGGAATGTATATATCTATATCAAATTCAAATGGAGAAAAACTCGGTTTATTTGGATATATTGATAATGCAGAAATAAAAAATTTAGGCGTAAATGCTTTTTATATCAATGGAGGTGCTAGCATTATTGTAGGAATTAGAGGAGGACTTGGAGGAATTGCAGGATATGCCAATGGAGCTATCATAAGAAACGTTTGGGCAAATGGCAATATAACCGGCGATAGTGATGTTGGCGGCTTAATTGGTTCTGAGTTTGAAGATTCTGAAATTATCAACAGTTACTCTGCTGTTAAACTGAAAGGCAATTCCAAATACACAGGCGGTTTAATTGGTTCTAGTTATAATAATAGCGATGAATATTATAGCTGCCCAAATATAAAAAATGCTTATTTCAACGGCAATAAAGGTATTGGAGATGTATCAAAAAAATGCGATATTAGTGGTGCTGTTCGCTTGGATTTGAATGATATGCGCTCTGAAGATTTTATGTATGATTTGAATGATTACATTGTATTTTCAAAATTAGATTCCGCAAAAAAATGGGTGTATGACGGGAGCTATCCGAAATTAAGCGCAGATTATATGAGTTTTGATATCGCATACTTATTTGAAAGCGGAAACGGAGAGGAAGATACTCCTTATGTGATTAAAACTAAACGGCAATTGACAAATTTTGCCAAGCTTGTGAACAACGGCAGAGAACTCTTTGAAAATAAATACGTAGCTCTTGGCGATGATATAACGCTTGAAGGAAAATGGATTCCAATAGGCACTTCAAGCGATAAATATTTCAAAGGCACTTTTGACGGACAAGGCAACACAATCAGCGGAATGAAAATATCCGGCGGAAACAATCTTGGTTTGTTCGGTTATTTTGGCGGAACTTTAAAGAATTTGGGCATCAGCGATTATGAGATTAACGGCAGTCAAAATTTAGGCGCAGTTGTAGGACGCACAGAAGCGAATGCAACTTTAATAAATGTTTGGGCAGATGGTACTATTAGCGGAACAAGCAATATGGGTGGGCTTGTTGGCTATGTTTATGCAAATACCGCCATAAATAACAGCTATGCGCTTGGAAGCATAACCGGAACAAGTTCAAAAGGCGGATTAGTCGGTTACAGCAATTTCTCCGCTTCTTTAAATATAACCAATTGTTATTCTGCAATTTCATCAAACAGTTTAATAGGCACAGGCAGCGGAACTGTAAGCCACAGTTTCTTGTACGATGGTACTACTGCAACAAGCAATATGAAAGAAGAGGTTTTTGCGAATGATTTGAATGAATACGCTTCGCTTTCAAATATTATGTTTGCAAAAGAATGGGAATATAATGAGGCTGGTTTCCCTAAATTAACCAATAAAGATGTTTTAGGTGATTCTCTGCAAGGAGACGGCTCAAAAGAAAAGCCTTATATAATTTCAAAAAAAGAAGAGTTGATTTTATTTGCAAAGATAGTTAATATGGGCAAAAAAGACTTTTTTGATGAATATGTTGCTCTTGGCGGTGACATAGACTTTAGCGACAATATCGCATTTATACCTATAGGTACCTACGGCCATCCGTTCAGAGGCAGTTTTGATGGTCGTAAATTTTCCATATCCAATATTACTATAGATACGGGTGAGGATAATCAAGGGCTTTTCGGCAGCATAGATGGTGCAAGGATAGAAAATATATATGTTAGCGAATTTGAAATAAATGGCGGAAATTATATCGGTGCAATAGTAGGTCGTTCTAATGGAAATAGCTCTATAAGCAACAGTTGCGCAAAAGATGGAAAGGTAACAGGCGGTGATTATGTGGGAGGCTTGGCAGGCTCTATTGGCAGCATTGCAAGCAGTTGCGCAGAAAGAGTGAGTGTTAATGGCAACAACAATGTTGGCGGCTTGGCTGGCTCAGTTACATCTGTTAATTTAAGCTATGTGAATAGTGATTTAATAAAAGCAAATATAAACGTGGGTGGACTGGTTGGCGAAGGTTCTTATATAACAAATAGTTATGCGATAGTAAACGTTGAAGGATATAACTACGTTGGAGGTTTATTAGGTAAATTTCTTGGGTATTATGATGAGTGTGATGTCTGTCCCATAGCTAAGATTACACACAGTTATGCAAGCGGAGAAATAACTAGTAGTGGCAACTATATAGGAGGTCTTGTAGGCGACGATTATGTTGAGCTAATTAATTCCTATTACAATAGCGATGGCAATTCATCTAGCAGTAGTAGTGGTGGTAGTTCAAGTAGTGGTGTATATATGGCCCCACCCAACGGGCCTGGTTTATCCGGAGAAGAGATGCAAAATGAATCTATTTTTATACATGCTGGCTGGGACTTTACAAATATTTGGGATAGAGTTGACGGTTGGAATGAAAGCATGCCCTTTTTGCGGTGGGCTGCAGAGACAAAGCCATTTCCTAATAATATCATAGTTTATTATACTTACAAAAAAGATTTAACTCTTGCCGATATTCCACCATATACTGATTGTAATTGGGCAAGTCCCACTGCTCCGGTTTTTGCAGGCAATAATCAAATATTTCCCGCAATATACCAACCGCAAGGCTTTGCCCCCTCTTATGGCACAATTACCGTAAACATATCTAAAAAAGAAGGCGAACCTGATTTCCCGCCCATAGACACAATTGACGCGGTTTTCTCAGAAGGCTTAATACTCGGAAGTATTATTATTAAATCAGAAGGTTATGAATGGCAGCAACCGGGTCTTTCAGTTGAAGCCGGAAATTATAACTTTAGCGCAACTTATTTAGACTCTAATTATACTAATTCAATCGCAGGAAAAATAACCGTAAATATCAGTCCAGCCAAAAGCGAACCTCCATCATTCCCCTCAGATACAGTGAGAACTACTTATAACGAAAATAAAACGCTTGCAAGCGTCTGGCCACCGAATAATTACACTTGGGTTTCAGAAGGGGCATACATTGGAAATGTAGGCGCTAACGTTCACAAAGCGGATTATAAAAACAAAAATTATGAATATTCCAAACGTGGAGATATAATCGTAATTGTCGAGCCAAAAGAAGGCACAGAACCGACACCAGCACAAAATCCAGATGTTACTGATTACTACAAAGAAGGCTTAACTCTTGGCAGCATAAATATGGATAATTATCCCGGCTACAAATGGGTAAATGAAGACTATGAGGTTTTCCCAAAGACATATGAACTAGAAGCTACTTATGTACTAAATTATACTGACCCCGTACTTGTAACTCTGAACCTAACAGTCAATAAAAATCCGACAGACAAACCCGCTTTCTACCCAATATCCGTAGATGTCTCGTACAGCAGCGATTTAACTCTTGCTAAAATACCTTTGGACTCCGGTTACGCATGGGTTGATCCAACAACAAAGGTTCCAGAAGGCACCGGGCAACAATTCCTCGCAACCTATAAACATCCGCATTATACCCTGCTTTCAGAACAGGGAAAAATAACCGTAAATGTTCACAAAGGCTCAGGCATATTGTCTATTGAAAACTGGACTTACAAAGAAAATCCAAGCGTCCCGGACACAAGCACGCAAACAAATGGCGCTATAACTTTAGAATACAGAGGCACAACATACAGCGGAACGCTTTACGAAGACTCCGAACCGCCAACAGAAGCAGGCGAATACACACTCACCGCAACATATGCGGCAATGTACCCTTACCCCGCATTCACAAAATCGGTAAAATTTGAAGTTGAAAAAGCACCCGGAGAAGCAACCGTAATCATCGATGGATGGAGAGTAGGCTCAACTACCAGCAACCCAGCCGTGTTCTCAGAAACAAACGGAACAGACTATGTCTCGTATATCTACAGAAGCATAGACAACAGCTATGCACCGCAAAAATCAAAACCATACAACTCCGGCGACTACATGCTAATAGCAACCTTCCCGGCAACAAGCAATTACGCAACAGTCAAAGACACAACATACTTCACCATAAGCAACCTGGACGCAATAGAACTAACAGTATTGTGGAGCAGCGAAGATGTCTTTGAATTCAACAAAATGGTTCAATACCCCGTTCCATATGTTGAACACAACGGAACAGAAATCCCGCTCACCCTCCTGAACGCCCGCTCCGAAGCCGGCAAATACAGCGGCATATTAAGCGCAAGAGCCGTAATAGAAAACGAAAAAATAGCTCGCAATTATGTCCTCAAAAACAATACCAAAAGCTTTGAAATCACCAAAAAGCCGCTAAAAACATTCTTCAAAGAAGACGGCAAAATAGATGGCTACGGCTCAAACGAAAAAGATACAGTCTGGGTTCCACACTACGTATTCGCAGACTCCGCCTCCCTGCACAACCTCCTGAAATCACTGCTCGCCTACAACGGCTTCGCCACAGACACAACCAAAAAACCAAACGAAACCGACAACGAATCCACCCTAAACGGCGATCCAAAGATAACATTAAACTATGAGTCACTCTCAACTCTCAACTCTCAACTCTCAACTCTATCAAAAAGAGTAGAAACCACCCAAAAAGCAACGGCCACCATAATCACCGATGATGTCTCCGCCAAAAACTACACCCTTTCCAGAAGCAGCGTAGTTGTGATGGAAGCCATAGAAGAAGAAGACGGCCTTCCGCAAATATTCTGCAGAAGAAATTTAACCTGCGCCCCCATGAGCGAAGCCTCTTGCGCAGCGATAGGCGGCGCAGTTGTGAGCAGTTGCACAATGTACTGCATACTTGAAGGCGCAGACGGTGAAATCTGCGTAACGATGCCGATGGCTTCTTGCGCAATAATGGAAGGCAAAACCACTTATGACTGCGGCTCCACGCCTCTAGTCAAAAACTTCAGCTTCGCAGGCAAATTCCGCATATGGCAAACCGCAAGCGGCACTCTGAACATAGACTTGGGCTACATGCCGCCCACCCCTGTAACCATGCAGATATACAACCTAAAAGGCAGCCTGATAAGCACCGAGCAAATAAAAACCCGCTACGCAAGCATAAAACTCCACTCCCCTACCGGCAAGTACGTGTTCAAAGCTGGAAAGATTAGCGCGACGCATGTGGTTTATTAAAGAAGCAGCTACCTGCTCATAATATTCGTAATCAAGGTTGCCAAGGCTATAGATGCGGCGCATATGCTGCCTATCACAGCAGTCATTCGGGAAGAATCCCCACGGAATTTCTCCAGCTTAACACCAAGATCAGCCAGCTTGCTCTCAAACTTAGTTCCAAACTCCGAAATCTCGCTACGCACATCGGCTCGCAATTTTTCAAAATCCACACGTAATCCAGCAAAACCCATGCTAAGATCATTGAATTTTTCATCCAGTGCATCTATTCGCCCATCCATTGAATCCATTCGCATATCAATGTGGTTTATGTGGTTACCCTGTGTGTAGAGGGTCAGGGTAATAATGTCCTCGTGCGAGAGGCTGCCGCCACTCGCAAGCTTTTTCTTTATCTCCTCCACCTGCGGTTTCAGAGATTCCAAGATGATATCATCCATCTTCGTTCCATAGTCGCTTTTTTCGACCATAATACACTTCTCCTATAAAAGATACAAAAATATCAACAGACAAAATTAAGTTCTTAACTCCTAAAAGTAATTTAATAAAAATAAATGCCGAAAGAAAATCAACATTTACAGCATAAATATACAATTTTTTTCGTAAAAGAGTACAAAAAAAATGAAAATAACGCATTTTACTTGCATTTTGCCAACATATGTTTGCGTTTTCGTATCTTTTAACTTATTCAACATACCCCAATTTCTTTGCTTTTTTCTTGTATTCCAAACCTTTGTTCTTGTCACCTTTTCTCTCATAAGCTTCGCCCATATCGTGATATGTTTCCGCAAGATAAGGTTCAACATCTGGCACTTTCTCAAAAAGTTCAACCGTTTTTTTGAAATATTCTATCGCCATGTCATAATTTCCTTTGTTTAAATATATATAACCAACACTGTGTTGCGCCTCTGCGCTTTTTGGATCTAATTCAATAGCCTTTTTGCAATACACAAACGCACTGTCAAAGTCCTGCATTTTCGCATAAGACCACCCTATGCAATTATACACTCTTGCCTCATATTCTCTTGATTCAAGAGTGTTTTTACAGTATTCAATCGCCTTTTCGTAATCAGATTTTGACAAATAAATAGCCGCAATACTATAATATGCTTCTACGTAATCAGGCTGCAATTCAATCGTCTTTTCAAAATTTTCAATCGCCCTGTCGTACTCTTGTTTGTCGTGATAAGTCATCCCCATATTGTAATAGTTATATGCATCATATTGTATCATCTTGGCATTCTTCCAACCACCATGTATGTTAACAGTACCTTTATAACCATGCTCAAAAAACGATTTATCATATGTTATATACCACGGGTCATAATGCTTCGGATTATAGCTATCGTACCACGTAGCATCGATGTACAATGTTTTTCCATTTGGCATAACAACATGATTCCATACGTGGTTTGCCGATGTCCAAATCTCCACTTGATACCCGGCTTTATTTAATACATCGTACACCAACAAAGCATAGTGTCTGCAAACTCCCCGTTCTGATTTTAACGCTTCTTCATAAGTCTTCTTGGTATATTTTTTATCATACCGCAATTTTGAAACTACCTTGCTTTCAATAAGATCCACTATTTTGCGGTAGCCAGGATCATTGGCATACCAATTCTTCAATTGGGCAACAAGTAACTTTGCGTCTTTAGATGAAATTTCTTCTTTTACGGTGTCAAACGAAAGAATGGTAATGCTTTGCGCAGTATCTTGTTCAATTCGCCGTTCCGCCATGCGAATTGCCAATGATTTTTCACTAACATCTAAAGCTTCCGCATTTGATATTTTCAAGCCAATTAACGCCAATGCCGTAATAATAATGATGATAATCTTTTGCTTCATAATGCCAAATATATAAATTTATCCGCTTTTGAAATTATTTGCGCAATGCGAGTGTTGTTTTGGAGAGTGGATTAGGGTTGCTTTGTCGCAACAATTGACAGAAAAATACGGAAGCGGTTTTTGCAAAATAACACACTTGGTCTAAATTGGCAAAATGTACACCTTGCGTAATTACATTCATACTCTGTCTTCTTCTCTTTCAACAAACGTCTGAACTACGATTTTCCCGGCAAAAACGCAATGCATTGCGTCTCTACTATGCATTAAAACGCTTTATTATACATCAAATACGGCATTAAGTTGCCACGGCTGTTAGGCAAAACAGCCAAGTTGAAACCGCCACCGGAATTTGTGTATCTGTTATTATCATAAGTTGACGCATGGTAAACACTCACTGCAATATGGAGAGCACTGAATATGCCTCCAGGTATAATACATCCAAGACGATACTCCGTTTCATGTTCTGGAACAAAAGGATAAACAATACCGGTAATTAGAACTCCATATCCAACCAATCCAAATATAGCTGCCAATACAATACCTGCTGTGCCGCCATCACCATAATCTTGCAAACCTGTAAAAGCATAACCCGCACCAGGAATCAAATTTAAGATCAAAGAAATCGTTCTATCTCCTGCACTAATAGTAGTCCCAGAAACTTTTTCATAAGTTGCGGAGCGATAAACATTATAGAAAACGTCCAATGCAAGAACCGGTATTCCAACATAATAAAATTCGTTTAAAGTGAATGCCAACCCGCCGCCAAACAATACCCACTGTATCATAGCGCCAGAAAAATCATCCATAAAAAGAATTGAACCTATACCCGGAAAAATTGTGTTGGTTGCCCAAGTTCCCCATCTTGTACCGTTTGTTAAATTACCTGAGTATGTACTGAAATAGCTTTGTTTTGGTGGTTTGGTTAGTTCTACTGCTTTTGTAGATTTCTTTTCCCACTCCAACTTCAACCTTTTATGCTCTTCTTTCTCTTTGTTGGTATATTCATAAGTTTTGCTTTTTTTCAATGGAATAAATTCCTTGCCATAGCTGTCTTGCTGAATTAATAAATAAGCTACATATTCATCAATACCACACCTGCCAAGCCATTCAGCTTCAATCCAATATGTAGCCACAATATTGCCGCCACAACTCACATTTCCATTCACAATACTGCAGTCAATTCCATATCTGGCTCTCGCATTACGAATCGCCTCAGTCTTCGCATCGTCTTTCGCAGCGTCTCTTGTGTTGCCAAACCCCGAATAAACTCTGACTAAAGCCGTTTTGCTTTCGCTTTCAGGCACATTGTAATTATCTTTTACCCACACAGGTGGATTTCCATACTGCATAGGCACCGGATTTTGGCAAGCCGGCAGTTGCTCTGCTACAAGGAACAGAAGAATTATAAACCTAACTATTCGCATTGAGTACCTGCAACGCCGGATTTTTCATGCACCGTACAAAATACAGCCGGTTTTTTTCAGCAAGACCATTTGACAAACCTTCGTTTTCGTAATTCATGCTCCAATAAGATGCATAGCCGTTAGTTCCCTCATATGCGCTCCACCAGTTGTTGCGAGATATTTTCGCAAATTCTTCCCCTAGCATCGTCTCTTCTTTCATGTAATCACCCAATTTCTTCCAATCAGAATCATCCGGCAACTGCCATCCATCAGGACACGCACTTTTAGCTTCGTCCCAAGCATATGCGCTTTTATTCCATTTCAAATCTTGCGCAAACCAAATTGCGCCATTATCCAAATATATGAGCTTGTATTTGTTTGCATCGCGCTCATCCGTAAATTCTGCGCTATTTACCAAGTCTCTTATGGTGAAAATATGTTTGTCTTTTGCAGTGACAACCATCGTCTCATCGGTTAGCTCTATAACATATGAATTTGCTTTCAAATCTATTTCTTCTTGCATTGTTACTTCTATTCCTATTGGCAACTTAAATCTCAGATATCCTTTGTCCATGCTTACGGACTGTGTGTCTTTTGCGCTTGGCAAAAGCGGCGAGCCAAACAGGTGGCCGCTCCATTTCATATTATAAACCGCATACGAAGATTCATTTTTAACTATGAGCTTTGGGTCCAAGTTAATGATTCTAGTTTGCCAGCTTTGTTTCAGTTCTATGGTATCTTTGTATTCGTTGTATGCGTTTGCCTTCACGGTTATTATATATGTTGCTTCTTCTAAATTTTGGAACGAGAATTCTCCTTTGCTGTTGGTGATAACTTCTTCTTTTGTGTCTATTTTCAGCGATTGGCATTCCACTCTTGCTTCGGCAATTTCTTTTCCCGTTGCTCTGTCTTTAACAACGCCGTTTATTGCTCCCAATGCATCTACAGAGTCATTTGAGCATGAGCAAAGCAAAGCGGCAATGAGAGCAAATATTTTTTTCATATGCGTCAATCCTTCAAGCAGCGAACAGAAAGCGCATTCAAGTACCAACCATCACCTAGGTAAAAATTATCCATAATTCCATCGTAGCCTATTAAAAAAGCACCGTCTGTAAACCACCAAAAACCCCCTAATCCTCCGTCATGAAAACTGTTGCCATCGCTTAAATAATTCCAGCCTCCAGGCAAAGCGGAAAAACCAAAATCATCCGTTCCATTTAAACCTGCACTCCAACCAGTTGTTGTTCTTAATGTTAATTCTGACTCTATGGTTCCTATGGTTTCATCGACATAATCAGAGAATATTTGCCATTCGGCTCTAATCGGTATATGCCAGCCGCTAGGGCAAATTCCTTGATATTCTTTATCATTTTCATACGCTCCTACTTCTACATCCAAAGCGATGAATAAATTATACAGTCTGCCGTATTTATCGCAGTTTGATGGCGAATTATTATAGCATAAACTGCCTGTCGCATTGTAATTCAAATTCTCTGCCATCCAGGTTTGCGTGCCAATCACTACTGTTTTGTACTGTTTTCCATCGCGAGCGTCATTTAAGGTTCCATAAACAATGGTGTTGGAAGAACTGGAAGGAACAACGCTTGAACTGGAAGGCTCTGCGCTGGACGAACTCTGTGGCGTATTATCCCGCACACAGCGAACATTAAGCGGAAAATCTTTTATATAATCAATAGAACAGTATGCTCCGCTGCAAACAGTAAACAATTCCTTCAGTTCCAGACCGGAAGCATAGGTATAAGAATAGGTCTTACAGCCACTACTACATAGAAGCCCTGTTGTAGATGGCTTTATATTTTTAGAGCAATATTTGTCTCCAATACTTAAAGCCTGAACGCAGTATTCTGTTTCGTTTTTGCTCCAATAGAAACCAAAATTCAAACCATAAATTGTATTTCTATTCGTGAAAATAGAACTGAGTTCTGCGCCAGTGGGAACCCGCCAGTCGTGGAACCCGCTTTCAGGTGATATTTCGCAAAGCTCACGAGCTTCATCAAATTTAGCAGCTACAGACACATCTGTTTTATGGAGCATTAAGTTTAAGGATTCTATAATTTGATTGGTAGAAATTATTCTGGAAATTTCTTCTGCCAAAGCACTAAGAGGCATTTCTCTTCCGTCTTTGGAACGGGCAGGAGTTTTATTTTCAAATTCAACCGTGTAATTTTCATTTTCTTTCACTACTATAGCATCTTTAATTTCTAAAGTGTCTGTATTGGCCGTTGTAAGCGTAAAATAAACAATGCCTCTGCCAGGCTGCACTTCTTGCGTTTCAGGATCTCCGCGAGATATATCTGTAAATACCGCTTTATTCCATTTAACCATAGAAATTTCGTAAGAGGATTGGTTGTGAATTGTCAATTCGGTTTTTAATTGGCTGCTTGAACTGTTATCTAAAACCGAACTTGAACTGGACAAATTATTTCTCACGCAACGAACACGGCATGGATTGCTCTTACAAAGAATACTTTTTGAACCGCCATACATAGCGTTATGACCGGAATTGCCGCAAGCTTCAGAACTCCAATAATAATCATCGTATAATCCGCTAATAGCGCTAAGTTCTCCAGTGGTAGGAAGCCGCCAATCATTATAACCTCCCAGTAGTGAAGTTTCGCAAAGATTTTTTGCTTCAGTCCAATAAGCTCCTTCAGACGCATCCTTGTTTTGAACCATTGTCATGCCGCCATTTATAACTGAAACCTCTGTGTTCGAGTTTTCATTTGAGTCATGTTCGCCGCAAGCTATTAGAGCGAAAAGGCACAAGTTAAGCAGAATATGTTTTTTCATAAAATACCTCCAAGTTAAAATTCTTTGTTGAAAAACAAGCCAAGTGCCATAGCATCGCCTTGTGGAAAAATAGTTGGGCTAATAAACGCATTTTGTGGCTTTGAAGAATATCCGTCTATAGCACTCCACAGCCAAAACACGCCAGCAACACCAGCAACACCAAAAAGAATAATATATCCTGTTTTATATGATTCATAATTATCATTGTATTTTTTCTTGTCAGCTAAATTTCTAGCCTTTTTTGCTTTTTCATGATTATCGTTACTGTTCCATAAAAAAAAGCCCCCTGTTGCTGTAGCCGCTACAAATCCGCCCAAAAATAAGGACTTTAAGTCTATCGGAGACTCACATTCAATTCCATCAGGAAAGTCTAAATCATCTATCCCTTTATGTAATCTCATTTTACCCAATACCCAAGCTTCATATTTCACATCAGAAATACGATTGACTTGCGTACATTTCCATTTTACGATTGGGTTTTTGTCTGGAGATTTATCTTTAGCATTTTCCTGAGCATTTTCTATTGCTTTATCGGGTTCAGAATCAATACCATACCCAATTTCAAAAGAATGACCTGCATCTGGAGGAGGCACAGGCGGATTTTTTGCCCATTCCGGTTTTGCTCCTTGTGCTATGGCAAAAAAATATAATATTATCAAACTAAAATTTTTCATAATTTTTCCTTGTTACCATTACAGTCAAATGCCGGCCAATAGATAACGCCACCTATTAATTCTGTTGATACTTGGCTTAACAAATAAGTAGCATATCCTGAATTAACTTTATTTGACTGGGTGTGTCTACAAACAACATTCAATGGCAATCTGGGACGATCAGAAATGTTTGTTGCAAAACTAATCGAATCATAATTAATAGCAATGCCTATAGCTTGAAAACTCTCTAGAAGAGCTCGGTTATAGGCACGAATATAAGATTCTTCTTCTGTTGCCCCGTTTGCCCAAGACACCCTGTAATAATATTTTGCCAATGTAGGCTTTTGTGGGCTTGAATTTACCCAAACGGGTAATTGCCCCCAAGCATCATATGGCAAGAGCAAACAAAAAGCTACCAAGAAAAATCTTTTATCCATTTAAAAACAACCTTTATCTTTACGGAGTCTGAGACTGAGCCTCACGTTCAGCATCCCTTTTTTCTACCTCATATAGCCATTCCTCAAAACGCGCAGCGTCATGCTGTACTTGCATTTGTTGCAAACGACTTGCAGTTTCTTTTTTTATAGCTTCCAAAACAGGCTTATCTTCACTTTGCAATGCGACCCAGACAGTATATTCGCCAGTTCTTACATCCTGAGTCATTTTAGTGCATTTTCTGCCAAAGTGTTTTTCGTCTATGCCTCTCATTATATTGGTAACTAAACCTTCAGCAACACGTTCATCTATTTTTTGTCCCGCCGGTACTCTATTATCTTGATTATAATTTTTAATAGCAGATAAAAATTTACCTTGATAACGAGATATTATTTCCGTTATCGCATTTCTATTAGCCTCTATATTAGCTTGGTCTCTATCTAATTTTTTCGGAGATATTCCAAGGCCGCCAGTCGATTTTTCAGGAATATTATACGATTCCTCGACACAGTAAATAGTTACCTCAATTTCTGACCCTCCAATTGCTGTTGAAGAAGCCGTTTGTGCGGTAGTCGCTTGCGTGGTGGCAGTCGGCGGATTGCTTGCGCAAGAGGTTAATATGATCGCTGTTGCGGTTGCGGCAATAGCGGCGAGTGTTATCATGGACTTTTTCATCTTTTTTTCTCCTATGGTTATGATGAAAGTTGAATTTTTCTATTTACAAC
>WQTK01000302.1 GCA_009786285.1 Candidatus Fibrimonadales bacterium
ATAGCAAATATCGTAGAATTTTTCAACCCCTTTTATGAAATAAATGTTGATTTATGCGGAGTTGTTATATTTTTAAGGAGCGACTAAATACTTAGGATATTTTACCAAAGAAAGCTGGCTTCCATCTCCGCAGCCAAATTCTATTGCCGAATTAACGGAATGTTCTTTTACAAAATCATTAAGAATTTCTGCCTTAAATTGCGCTAAACAATTATAACTTCCATCTCCGCTGTTTCCTCCATTCGCATATCGCTCTTCCCAATATTTGCCTGAATCAAACGCTTTAATTCTTCGTAAATATTTTTGAATAAATGGATAATATTCTAATACGGCTTTTAATTGCGCGTCGTTTCCGCCTTCAGCGACGTTGCTGTTTTGCAAAGCACTCTCTTGCATGCCAATGTCTATAATGTTGTTCGAATATCCGTTTTTTATAACAGTATGCGAACTCTCATTTATAAACGCCATTGCCCAAAACCACACATCATCTGCATTGGAAGCAAGTTTCATAAACAAATTTTTGTCAAGAACATCTTTATGCAAACAACCAGGCGGATAAAGCGTTCCTGCGCCTCCTGTCGGAAAAATTCTCTCCTCTTCCTGCGGCTCTGCGCACCAGTCCCAATCTTTGTACGGCAGCAAATTATGCTCGCTGTCAACCCTTATACCATGAACCCTGTGGCAAATTATATTATCCGGATGCGCTTTATGGCACTGCATTATCTGCTCAAGCCAGTTTTTGGGATAAAGCAAATCGTCATCGGCTGTTATTATACAGTCATTTGGAAATTCATATAGCGCCGGAATCAATTTTTTATAAGATTTCAAATCTTCGCACTGGCGAATTTCCAAGCCTTTGTTTTGCAAAATTCGCAAGTGATTATTTTCTTCCCACCCGTGTTCCGATACCCACAAAACAATTCTGTCTGGCAATATGTTTCCGCACAATATTGAAGCGATGGCTATAGGAGCTGTGGTTTGCAGCCGCTTGCCGTAGCTTGTAAGCGAAACAATGTGTTGTAAAGTTTGCGGCAAAGGAGAAGCGAGCGTTTTTGCGCCGGCAATGAGCTCTTCGCCGTGTAAAAAAGAAAGCCCTTTTTCCACTTTGCTATCAGGAAATTCATTTTCCAAAATGTTTATAATTTTGCTTATGTTGCTTGAAAAATCCGGCAAGCTGAAAAATGTTCCGGGAAACTCCTTTCTCTCATAAAAATTATGGACGCTGTAAACATTTTTGTTTGCGTTAAAGCGCCCGCGCCTTTGCTTTGCCTCAATTTCCTGTTTTGATTTCCCAAAATAATGATTGATTCGAGGCAAATTCGCATTCTCCGCTGTTATCGGAATATCCTTGAAAAACGATAAGTCCTCCGACCACTGCGCCGGTGAAAAATCAAAATCCAGAATTTTAGCTCCAGGAACCGGATGAAACATATGCGGATTCGTTTTTGCGTTTATCGCAACATTGCGAGGATTCACAATGCTCTTTCCATTCCCCGCAAAATAATTAGAGTGATTTAAACACCTCTCTGTGAGAAAACCTTCGCTCTTGTCGCTTAACCCAAAAAATACCCAGCGTATGTAAATAGACGCAATTTCTTCGGGAATAGTACCCAGAAAATCAACTATGTTGCCATTAGGCGGAACAAAAAATTCATCGATATCCAAAAAGCCCAGATATTTCCAGTTGTTTTTCAGCACATCGCAATAAGTGAGATTGCTTATTATTTGCCTAACAGAGCTTGTCCTTAAAAACTCGTCCACCTTCATGTATGTCACAAGCCCTTTTTTTATCCATTTTTGCAAAACTTCCTGTATATTGTCGGTGGAATTGTCATCTGTTATGTAAAAATGCTCAACACCTATCAAATAATGATATGCAAGCCACTCGTCCAAATAGCGGGCTTCATCCTTGATTATAGCGCAAAAAGCAATGTCTCGCATTATTCTCAATCCCCTGCCATTTTGCAATAGCCAATGCCTAAAATACATGGATCCCAGAATTTGTGCTTATAAACGAGCCCTACATTCTTTTCCAAACGGGTTTCGTCGCCAGCGGTTTCCGTTGGAAAATAACTGCGAGCAACCAAATTTGTGCTGATTTCCAAAGACGGGTTAATCAAATTGCGATTTATATCCGTTGAATCAAAAATGTCAAACAAATAACGAAGCCCAACTTCATAGGATTTGTCATAACGTGGGTCTGTACTGTTTTCGTTTGTGTTTGTGAAGCCAAAAACAAGTTCCAAATTTTTAACCCATCTTGAAAGGCTAATTGGAATTCGTACATAATTGGTGTCTTGCTCCTGCTGAGTGTCATTCAGCAACTTCCATTTGAAATCTATATCGCCAACCACATTTCCGCCGGCAAGGCGATTGATAGTGGAAGACATTGCCTTGCCGAAAATTTTTCCGGCAACCTTGTCTCGGTCAAAGCTGTTTCCAGATTCAAAATCTTCCGAGATGCAACCCAGCAGCATGCTATAGTAGATGAGCGCCGGCGAAGCTTCTATATCGCAATTAGCTGTCGGTTGCATATTCAACTTGGTAAGCGGCCCGCTTACATCTATTGAAATACGGCATATTTCATCTTTCTCTCGGGAGCAAAATTTATAATCTTCAGATAAGCTCAAATTAATTTCGCCTTGTTTTATGGGTGAGCTCAACCAATAAACCTTAAAAGCAGATAAATCAAACGTGGCTAAATCGCCAAGGCCAACCTTCCCTCCGTCTCCGGCATCTATGCTGCCAAAAAGCAAAATATTTCTTGTTGTTCCGGTTATCGCCAAGTCCACTCCAAATTCAAAATCAGCAAAATTTGTATTGACTATTACCATATTGCTTTCGGTTTCAATTTTTATATCAAGATCCGTAGGGCGATTTTTTAAAGCAGCTTTTTCACTTGCGCTTCCTCTTTTTTCCCTAAGCAAAGGCGCTAAATATTTGTTTATGCTATTCCATGTTTTGTCCAAATTCAAAGGATCCGGCACCAAATCCAATGTTTTTTCATAAAATGCCCTGCTTATTTTGAAATCCCCTGTTATCCTGGAATTTGTTTGCGTTTGCCCGGTTTGAAACGGAAGCTTATATACGGCTTGTCCTTTAAGAAGCGCCTCTGCCTTTCCATAGTCTGCGCTTTTCATGCTAAAAAGTATTGAAGGCAGTTCTGCTGTGATTATTATCGCAGAGTCAACTGCTGTTTTCCCGTAGCCGTTTTTTATTTGAACTGACATATCGTTTGGCAGCGATAATGTGAATTGCTTTGTGTTAAAAGACAACTCTTTTATATTTGCGTCGTTTAAGTCAAATTGCAGATTTGCAATTATTTTTTCATCGTTTTGTCCATAGACAAGAATAGAATCTGCTAAAAGCATCCCTCTTCTTACACGCCCTTTAAGCGTAAACGGCATTTCAAAAATTCCGGTTGTGTTTTTAAAAACGCTTTGCTCCGCAATGAAGTTTGCCGTTAGGGAATCCAAAGCATTTTTTCCCAATACGGTATTTGCCGTGATGTTTATATTCGCGTTTTTAATTTCACCCATTCCGCTTGGCAAAAACCAATCGCCAAGAACTTGCGCGTTTCCTGATACGCTCTTAAAGCCTTTGCTGAAATAACCGTTAAAAAGCAGCTTTCCTTCGTTGTTTATATTCTTTGCCGTGTAAGAAACATAAATGGGAATTTCGCCTTTTTCCTTTGGCTTGCTTACGGCTGCTTTCAACGTTCCGTTCCACAAACGCTCAGGGCCCAAAGATACTTGATTGGAAATTTTTACCGTATCTCCGACTGCTTCAAGGTATAAATTAGGGAACTTAGCTACATTGGAATCAAGGCCAGCAAGCACTATTTGCGTAAATATTATGTCTCCGCACAAACCTTTTTCTTTATTGAATTCCAAGTTTCCGTTTGCTACGCCGCTTGAAAGAGTTGAGTCTTTAACCATAGCCAAAAGCGAAATCAAATTCATTTCTGCAATGTTCAATCTTGCTTTTTGAATTTCTAGGCTTTCTCTGGTTTCAGACGGCAGCAGGGCTAACAAAAAACCGTCAATTCTCTTGTCGCCTTGCTCTATTTCAATTGTCTTGGCTATTAGAGAATCCCCTATTATTTCAACATCTGTTTTTGCGTTTATCGCAAAATCTTGAATAATTGTGGACAGCGAAATAGAGGCTTGCCCGTTTTTATTATTAAAATCGTGGTTCAAGTTCGCAGTGACAAGCCCGTTGTAGCCTTTTAGCATGGTGGTGTCTGCGAAAGGCAGCTCAAGGGTGTTTACATTTTTCAATGTGAGGTCTATTTTCGGGCTGAAAGTTCCGTAAACTTCCGCTTCGCCGCCGCTTGGCTGTTCCAGCTTGAATGTGAAGTATTGATCGTCCCACATAACCTCGCCTGTAAATTCGCTCTCATAGCCTCTGCGGTTTATGGTTCCTTTGGGAAAATGAATGCCATTAGGATTTAGCCAAAGCGAAACTTCAAATTCATCTGCGGCTGCGTAATATGCGTATGGAACTTTCGTTTTCAAATTCGCTTTTAGCAAAATATCATTAAAAGAAAAAGAGCCTGTCAAAATTGTGGGGTTTGCGAGTTTCAGCATATCTCCGCTCCATTGCACCGCCCACGGTTCTTTTGCGGCGAGATCTGCGGTAAATGTTATCACAGGGTTCTTTATGTCTGCAAGCTTTGCGATAAAATGCGAACCGGCTCCGGTTGTGAAATCTGCGGAAACGGCATTGCCTTTCTTTGCAATTTTGTGAAATTTAACATCAGTCGGCAAAGTTTCCGGCCCCAAGGTGATGTTTATCCCCTTTACTTCCAGTTCTCCGCTTCCGTCTAAGTTTTTGTCCACGTTGCCTTTGAATTTTACGCTCTCCCCATTGCTTCCTTTAAGAGAAATTTCGCTGTGCGAAATGCCGGAATTATTTCCCTGCGCGCTTATCGCCGCATCAAAGACCGGCAATTGCCAAAGTTTTCCTATTTTTGTTTTTAAAGATAAGTCAAAATCCGTTTTGCCTGTTACTATATTTATAGCAGCGTTTGAGTGCAAAACAATTTTCTCTATTTTTGGCGCGCTGTCCGGCCATTTGTCTTTTAGCCAAAACGGCAGGCTTTCCACGCTTGCGTTTAATTCTGCGGATAAATCTTCCAAGTGCTGCCTTGGAGCATTCAGCGTAAACGCAAGAGAATCACCGGCTTTGTCGGAAAGAGAAAACGAAGCATCGACAAATGAATAACCCCACCTGTAATCTGCGTTTAAAAACAAGTTTTTCGCCAAGTGCGTTCCTCTTATATCATTTGCTCTTATGAAAAATCTTTTTTGCCTGCCAGATTTTATTGCCGCAAGGGAATCTAAGCTCCACGTTCCAACACTGTCAATTTCAACCTTTGCCTTGCCAACATTTACCGAAATTCTAAACGGAAGCCATAAATCCGGATGGCTCAGAGGCTGAATTTTCGCAGTGTCTTTTGTTGCGCTGCCCTCCGGAACTATTTTTGCGTAAACGCTGTCCATTGAAATGTTTAGCAATTCCCGTCTTGCGCTGAGTTTTGGGTCTATGGCAATTTTTGGACCGGCAAAATACAAATTCGTGCCTTGCTGCAATTTTACTCTTACCGATTTCCAGGCAAATTTAAAAGGAAAATCTGCTTCAAAGCCTTCGGGAATTATCATTGCAGAACCCAAATCTGTAGGGTTGGAGAGAAAATATATAATTTTGTCTTTTATTACTTTGTATCCTATCGCAAATGAAATAATCAGCATTGAGAGCAAAATCAGCAATGTTATGTTAAACTTTGAAAAAAACTTTTTTTGCGTTTCTTCTTTTTCTTCGCTCAAAATCTTTTATCCCTCAACTAAGGAATACACTTTTGCATAAATATAAATTTGTTTTATAAGACTTGCGAATCCGTTTGCTCTGGTTGGCGTTAAGCCTATTTGCAAACCTATTTCGTGAAAAAATTCCGGCTTCGCAGCTAAGATATCCGCCGGTTTTTGCCGGTTATAGACTTTTAAAGCGAGCGCGCCCAGGCCTCTGCTCAAAAGCGGCGTGCTTTCGCCTTCTTCCGTGTCCATGTGAAAATACAAAATATCATTCTTGTATTCTGGCACTAAAAACATTTTTGCGGCGCACCCTTTAACTATAAATTTATCATCTTTTAAGCTTGCATCCATCCCCTCATGTTCTTTCGCTATTTTCAGCAGGTATTTCCATTTGTCATCAGGATTTTCAAAAGTCGCAAACACATCTTTTATTTCGTTTTGCGATTCTTCTATGGTCATTTTTACCTGCGCATACAACCTTTGCAACGCTTCTATCGCGTCATTGCTTTTGATGGGAGATATAAGGCATTCAAATTTCGGGAAATCACGTTTTATGCTTGCTATTTTGTCGTTTGCTGAGAAAAATGTAAGAATAACTCTTGGATATAGCACAGAAATTCTATTTATTTGAACATCTGTCAGGTCATCTGCCTCGGCTATCAGCAAGTCTTGGCCTCTCAAACCCAAAAGAGGGCTTATGCTAGGCGATTTTGTCGCAATAGCCTTAACCGTTTCTGCCTGCTCGCTTATGTAGTCCAGCACTTGCAAATCACGCTCTTGAATAGCGACTTTTTGGAATTTTTTGCAGAAATATTTTTTGTAGAATGCTTTCTCTTTTGTTTTTACAACTATGTTAAAGTAGAAACGGCTGCCGTTTTCACTGCTTTCAACGGACAGTTTTGAACCCAAGGCCTGCAAAATATTCTGCGATATTGAAAGCCCTAATCCGGAGCCTCCGTATTTTCTGGCGTGCCCCTCGTCTATTTGCTGAAAGGCGTTGAATATCGTTTTCATTTTTTCTTTCTGAATGCCAATGCCTGTGTCTTTTATGTCAAAAAATATTTTACAGCAATCGTGCGAATCGCATTCGCTGGTAACGGACAATTTTACAGAGCCTTTGCTTGTGAACTTCAGCGCATTGTTGATTAAATTTACCAAAACCTGTTTTAATTTGACAGGATCTGTTTTTATAAATCTGGGAACCATAATGGATGGCATAATATACAATCTAACATTCTTGTAAAGCAAGTTATGCCTGCAAACGCTTATCAAGTCATCCAGCAGAGAAAATAAATCAACCCATTCTTCTTCAATGTAGAGAATTCCTGCTTCAATTTTTGAGTAATCCATTATATTGTTGAATGTGTCTCGCATATGGTAAGAAGAGGTCTCTATGCTTTTGCACCATTCCCTTTGCTCATCGCTTAAGTTTTCGCTTTTGTTCAAAAGCAACTCGGAAAATCCGAGCAGCGAATTAAGAGGAGTTCTGATTTCGTGGCTCATTTTTGCCAAGAACAAATTCATTTTTTTCAGCAATTTTCTGTTTGAGCGTTTAAAATACATGTAAAAAGCGAAACCAAGCATCAATATAATCACAAGTTCCGCAATTATCGCATTCCACATATCAGCCATGTAGTCTTTGTATTTGCCTATCAGCCAGGATTCCGTTTTATTGAGTATAATAGTCTCGGGTGGAAGCTCGCCGAGGTTTAAGTTTTTGGAAATCGCGACTTTTTCGTCCAGCATGGCTATGTTTACGCTTCTTTGGAACCCGGGCCTGTAGCTCTCGTCTCTATTGGCAAGTATTGCCGCAGTTAGCAGCCCCGTGTTTTTTCCAATTAAAGGAGCAAACATCGCCACTCCGCCAACCACTCCGTTTTGCACTCCCACATCCCAAAAAGAATACACCGGCGATTTGCTGTGCTCGCTTACGTATTCGGTTAGCGTTTGCCATAGCGTATGCGTAGTTGTAATGGTGTCGCTCAGATTTGTTCCTGCCAGCACAACTGCGTCTCGCTCAGGGTCCAAATGCGAGAGAGATTTCAGCAAGCTATCCCAATTGGGCTTTTTCCATTCTTCCAGCTTGATTGCTCTCTGGTTAATAGACTTGGTTAAGTGCAGTTGCGACCCTATATCTTTTCCTGCGTCCGAGTCATCGGTTATGAACACAATCCTTTGAATGCTCCTCTGCAAGCGGTTTATAAAGTCTATTTGCGCTGGTACGTCGTAATATTCGTAAACCCCCGACCATAAAGAATTGGCGGAATCTACAAATACAGCCTGCTGCTTGCTTAGGCCGCAAGATACAATCGGAACCTCGCCCCACAGGTTGTTTCCATACTGTCGCGCAAAGTTAAATGCCGGATAATCAACGGTTATAATCGCATCAAATTCGGCTTCTTCATATTTATTTTCAAGCATTGAGTATAATTCCACTTTATGAATCTGGTTAAAGAGGCTTTTTTGCTGGGGTACCTTTAAAATATTCATGTGTTCCAGGTAAATTCTCACATTGCTCTCTTTCAAGACATTTTTTATGCCTTCCGTGATTTGCTCAGCCCAAACAAACTTTGAGTCATAAGAATTTAAAATAAGAACGGTTTGCTGTTGAGGTTGCGCATAGGCAAAAACAGAGATTTCAAGCAACAAAATGGCCAAAATAATAGGCATCAACGGTAAATATAGAAAAATTTGAGCTTGGTTGCAAGGGTAACGGGCTTATTTTTGTTGTTGTTTTTGGAAAAACACCGCAATGAAGTTCCAGTTCATGAAGGAGCGCCACGGCGGGACGGCAGGCTGCCGGGCAGCCACAAGGAGCCTGTTTCCCCGAACATCCTGAACCGGAACTTCACCCAAAGCTCGCCCAACCGCACCTGGGCGAGCGAAAGAATCGCTCTAATGCACCCCGTCTTCTATTTTTTCAAACTTCCTGTCATTGTACCAATCTTGAATTTTCTGCAAAACATCCGGTGAAAAATTCGGCTCGTTGTCTAAAATTCTGTTTGCTGTATTTATGGTTTTCTCTATCAATTGCTTGTCTTTAACCCAGTCAAATAAGTGCAAAATCCAAGCTCCGCTTTGTTCCGAGCCTTCCAGATTTCCGGCTCCCCTGTTCTGCAAATCCATCTCCGCTATTTCAAAACCATCAGTTGTTTGCGAAAAATTTTTCAATCTTTCTTTAGCGGTATTATCATTTTCACATAACAAAATACACCAAGCTCGCACATTTCCTCGTCCAATTCTGCCTCGCAACTGATGCAACTGAGCAAGCCCAAAGTTTTCAGGATTGTCTATCACCATTAAATTCGCTTCCGGCACATTAACGCCAACTTCCACAACGGTTGTGCAAACCAATAGAGATATTTCGCCTCTGGCAAAAGCAATCAAATTTGCGCTGCGCTCAGCTTCCGGCATTTGTCCGTGAACAACCGCAATTTTCCAATCGCTCTTAAACCTTTTCAATTCCTCATAAATGTTGCCTACACTTGCAGCTTCGCCAAATTCATCTTCCTGTACTCTGCTTACAACCCAATAACAACGATTATCAACAAGCGATTTTTTATAGAGAAAATCTTTCATCTGTTCACGAACATTATTTCCTCTCAATTCTGTTCCTACGGGCATTCTACCGGGTGGCTTCTCATTCAAAACTATCGCTTCCAAATCTCCGTAAAAAGTCATTGCCAAGCTACGTGGAATTGGAGTTGCGCTCATCACAAGCAAATCCGGCCTGTCGCCTTTCGCAAGCAAAGCTTCTCTTTGCCGCACTCCAAAGCGGTGTTGCTCATCTATAATCACAAATCCCAAATTGCAAAACTCCACATCTTTGGAAAATAATGCGTGAGTACCTACAACAGCATTTATTTCACCATTTTTTAAGCCAGTCAAAACATCCCTACGTTCTGCCGCTGTCATTGCGCCCACGAGCAAGGCAAGTTTCAATCCAACGCTCTCAAAAATTTTTTCCATGCTTGAAAAATGCTGCCTTGCCAAAATATCTGTAGGCACCATGCACGCTGCTTGCACGCCAACCCCGCAAATACCAATCATAGCAAGTATCGCAACAACAGTTTTTCCGCTGCCAACATCGCCCTGCAAAAGCGCATGGAATTGGCGGCTGCTTTCAAGCCCACTTGTAATTTGTTTTAAAACTTTGGCTTGGCCTTCGGTTAAAATAAATGGCAGATTATTTTTTACTAAATCTATTTTTTGAGAATCTAATTTTCTGGCAATGCCGGAATTCGCAAGCAATTTGCGCCGCCTTGCCATTCGCAAACAGAACGGCAAAAGCACTAAAACTTTATTTGCCAGTTCAGCTTTATAAGCTTCTTCCATAGTTTGCGGGCAGTGCAAGCTTTTGAGAATTTCCATTATAGGCCTAAGCTCTAAAAACGATAACAATTCCGGCGGGCAAATATGTTCATCCGGTTCCAAAATAAGACGCAAGTCTTTTTCCAAAAGCGGTTTTATGAATTTAGCCAGATTTTTGCTTTTTAAATCTGCAGTTTGATGGTAAATTGGTTTTATGCAGCCTGTGTATTTTTCACCTTCTTTTAAAAAAAGTATCTCCGGATGCGACAACTTGCCCGCTTCACCTATAACAATCAACCGCATTTTTTCTTTCAATTTTGATTGCCAATAATGTATTGCTTGCCAAAAAAACATCTCTGTGCTTCCGCTATCATCTCGGAGAATTACGTTAAGGTATTGTCTTTTGCCATACCTCACCTTTACGCTTGCAATATGTCCGTCAAAAACAACCCACTGGCCGGCTTGCGCATCTCTTATTTTAGTTATTTGCCTTTCATCTCGCCATTTTCTCGGCACATACTGTAACAAGTCCCAAGGCGTGTCAATGCCCATTTCTTTCAATGCGGCAATGCGTTTTGGTCCAAGCCCTGGAATAGAAGAGAGAAGCACAAAGCTATCCTCCAAGAAGGCGAGCCACCTCGCAGGTTTTGTTCTGATATTCAGGGCGCATGTGGGCAATATAGAAATTTTCTATATTCTTTGGCGAAAGTTGAAAAAACATAGGAGACTTTATATGGAAAACCAGAAAAAAGGCTTTTTGGAAGGCAAAGCCCCTTATTATTAAAGTCAGAAACACGCTAATCGCATTGGCTGCCGTTGTTTTTACAGCCTGTATTTTTCAATATCTCCAGTATTGCCTATGGATTCCGCTTTGGTCTAATTTGTCATTTGGAGAACGGCTTTCTTATTCTTTTCAGTTATTGCTTTCTCCTAGCGAGTTATTTGAAGAGTTAATTGAGTTCAATGAAGTAGGAACTTGGACCATAGGCAAGACCGGAGAACCCATAAACGGCATAATGTTATTAATTGTATGGATTGCGGAATTTATTCTAATAGCCGGTTTTGCCATCTTTTTAACTTTCAGTTTTCAATCACCCCTAAGCAAATCCAGATTTCCATTCTCGGAAACGGCAAATGATTGGTATATCAACATGAATAAAACAATGGACATAGATGCGCCGGAAGATTTGCTGGATAATCTGAAAAGCCGAATGGAAGGCGGCAACTTTGCCGAGCTTGTGCTTCTTGCCAAAGGTTCAAAGGAGAAAGAGGAATTGTCTAAATCCTTCCGTATTCGTTTAAACTTGTATAAACCGCCACAGAATTCATTTGATGAACCATATTATTTGGATATTGACAAGGTAATATTTACTCTTAAAAATAATAAATACCAAGAAAGCGCTAAAACATTGGTTAAATATTTAGCCATTGACAATCAAAGCGTAATGGAAATTTGGAAAATTTCGCAAATTTAGTGGTGTAACTTGTACATTTTCGTACTCATGAGCCATGTATATTAGCATTCGAAGCGAAATGTTCTCGTTCAACTGTTCCATGAAAACGTCTGAACCCCGCGTAAGTTAACATAAATAGATCTCCTAAGTTTGTGACATTTTGAGCGTTTTTTCCACTAGCCACTGACCACTAGCCTAGAGGAGTAAGCCAGCATTTACTATATTTCCCCTTCGGAAGATGGTCCAACAGGGGGCATCCATTGATTCTTAATCAGCGGGTCGCAGGTTCAACTCCTGCATCATCCAATTGCTTGAACCGCTAATTTTTTTTGCGCTTGGCCTTGCCGTAGGCTTTATAAACAATATTGCCGGCGGAGCCAGTGCTCTTAGCTTGCCTGTTATGATTTTACTCGATTTGCCCCCCACCGTCGCAAACGGAACGAACCGATTTGGAATGCTCATTGGGGTACTCAGTTCTGTGTTCAATATGAAACGCTACGGCTATTTGCGAATGAACATCGCAAAAACTCTCTTGCTGCCAACGATCATAGGAGCATTGTTTGGAACGCTGCTGGTTATGGCTATTGATGATACCGGCTTTCAGGGCTTGCTTGCGGTAGTTATGGTTTTTGTCGCAATTATGAGTTCCCTTGGCATTGACCCATTGGGCAAGCCTCCCGAAGCACCGCCGGCAAAGCCTGGCATCAAGGCTTTTTTAGGATTTATGGCTGTTGGCCTTTATGGAGGATTTTTGCAGGTTGGGGTAGGCTTTATTCAAATTTTCGCGTTGCGCAAATACAGCGGCTTGGACTTGAAGCATGTGAATGCCATTAAAAACTTTATGACAATTTGGATTTTGCTAATAAGCTCCATAGGTTTGTTTTTTGCAGGCAAAATCATATTCAGCCTTGCGTTTTGCATGGCTTTCGGCGGAATTTTGGGCGGCTATTTTGGCAGCAAATTCCAACACAAACACGACCACATTTGGATAAAAAGAGTTATTCAAACCGCAAGCATTGGGCTTGCCGCAAAGCTGATTTACGATTTGGCGGCATGATTTTTCTACATTCCATCTGTGCGAAAATTTTATTCTCTAAGCCTTGGATGCGCAAAAAACCAAGTGGATAGCGAGCGAGCTGCGGCAGAGCTCCTGTCTGCAGGCTTTGAAGCAACTGCTAACCCAAAAGAAAGCGATGTGATTTTGGTGAACACTTGCGGTTTTATAGAATCTGCGCAAGAAGAATCCATAGAGGCAATAATCTCTCTTTTAATACATAAAAAAGATAAGCAAAAGGCTATAATTTATGGCTGCCTTAGCACACGATTCGCAAAAATACTCTCAGAAGAAATTCCGGAAGCAGACGTGTGGCTGGGCAACTATCGCACCGGAATGCTGCTGGAAGCGCTGGGGTTTGAATCGAAGGCAAAAAGATGCAGGGCAAACCCGCCAAAAAGATTGAGGAATTCTGAGTATCCGCACCATGCTTATCTGAAAATATCCGATGGCTGCAACCGTGCGTGCTCTTTTTGCGCAATACCTTTAATCCGTGGAAAACAGGTTTCGCAAAGCATTGAAAACCTGATAGAAGAGGCAAAACAACTGGAAGAAAACGGAGTCAAGGAACTCTCCCTAATAGCTCAGGATTTAAGCTCTTATGGAGTTGACTTGTACAAAACAGCGAGCTTGGAGAAGCTTTTGGAAGCATTGCTTAAAAACACGAAAATCCCTTGGCTGCGCCTGATGTACCTCTATCCTATGCACATAACCGATGGTTTGCTGAACTTAATGGCAAAAGAGCCGAGAATTTGCAAATACGCAGATATGCCAATTCAGCATGCAAGCGACAAAATGCTAAAGCTTATGCGCAGAAAATACAGCGAAAAGGATTTGCGGAGCCTGCTTTGCAAAATGCGGGAAAAAGTTCCCGGCATAACGCTGAGAACAACGGTTCTTCTCGGTTTTCCCGGCGAAACACACAATGATTTTGAAAAGCTTATGAACCTTGTGGATGACACGTGCTTTGAACTTCTCGGCGGTTTTATATGGTCACCGGAAAATGGAACCTCAGCCATGAAATTAGAGGAAAAACGAGTTTCTGAAAAAACCGCGAGAATAAGGCTGGACGCTTTGATTGAAAGGCAGGAAGAGATTTCCGCCGAAAAAAACCGCAAGTTGATAGGGCAGACGCTGGATGTGATTTTAGACAGCGCGACGCAAGCCCGCACTCATGGCAATGCTTTGGAAACGGACGACATAGTTAATATTTCAAAAGGAAGCGGCAAAGCCGGAGAATTTAAAAAAGTGAAAATAACAAACGCCACAGCGCACGAACTGGATGGTTTTTTTGTAAATTAAAGAAATGAGAATTTTAAAAGTTGAGAGTTGAGAATTGAGAGTTGAGAGTTATATTTTACAAGTTATCGCTTTTTTTCAAAAGCGTATGCATATAAATTTGCCCCACTCTCCACTCTCCACTCTCCACTCTCAACTAGCATTGACGTTAACATTAATGTTAATTTCCTGCACTACTACTTCAATGGTTAGGGACAATGCTAACGCACTTTATGAGGAATATAAAAGCGCGGCGAAATACCATGATGAATCTGAAAAAAAATATTTGCTTCTGCTTGAAAATCTGGAAAAGTACCCAAAAGAGGAATATCTTTTGTTGCAAAAACAGTTGCTTCGCAAAGAAATAGAGCAAAACAGGCTGCTTATGCTGCAAGCTCGCTCGGAATTCGAAAAAGCGTTGCAGAATTGGGACTTGTCGGTACAAAAATTAGAAACCGGCATTCCACTGGATTCCATAGATTTAAGGCAGATTTTTGGGCTTCCATCCCCAAAAGACACCGTGCTTATTTACGATGAACCTTGAATAAAAACAGCCATCATCTCTAAATGAAAAGTTTGAGGATAAAAGGCGAAGCCTTGGACAGAGGCTAGCTCATAGCCTGCGTCCAGCAATTTGCGGGTATCTCTGGCAAGAGTCGCAGGGCTGCAGGAAACATAGATTATTTTATCGCATTTAAGTTTATTGAACAACTTGTTTGTGAGCCCTGCCCGTGGCGGATCTATAAGCACGCAACCGCCAAAATCATTCCATTCTTCGGCATTCGTTGCATAAAATTCACAATTCTTGCCCAAATTTTTTTCAGCGAATTTTTTGCACAACGGATTTTGCTCAATCGCTATAACCCGTTCAAATTTATCTTGCAAAAATGCCGAAAACAATCCAACTCCGCAAAAAACATCAAAAAGAAGCTTGCCTTCGCCTGCAGCTTTGCACGCTTCTTCTATTAGCTTTGGAAGCAGCTCCAAATTGCTCTGAAAAAACACGCTTTCGTTTGCATGAATGTATTTGCCTAAAAATTTTTCGCTCTGATTGTCGAACAAATATGTTTTTTCGGTTGCTTTTAATTTTTCGTTCAGCTTGTCTGAGAGAACCATGCACTTCTCTATGGGAATCACAATGTTGCTGCCTCGCATTTGAAACCCGCCGGGCGCAAACACCTGCGCACGAAAACGATAACCCCACTCCGAACCATAGTGTATTTCAAAATTTGGCGGCAAGTTTATTTTTGCTATCCTTGAAAACAAATCCAATACAATTTGCCTGAGAAGTTCTATTTGCAAATCAAACTGCGCATATTGCGCATTGCAGCCACCGCATTTGCCATAATACGGGCAAGGCGGATTTCTCCTTTTTGAATGCGGTTCCAAAATTTTTACGACGCTTGCTTTGGCAAAGTCTTTTTTCTGCTCGGTTATTTTTATTTCTGCAAGCTCGCCGGGCAAGGCTCCTTCCACAAAGCAAACAGAACCATTAGGCAAGCGGGCAAGCCCCGCTCCGCCCTGAACGCATTTCTCAATTTTCAGAGTCTTTTTCCCAACTGAACTTTGACCCAATCGTTTGCCTTTGAATCCCAATAAATCAGGTAAGCGGTTGTGCCGAAAATCACTTCTATAAAACCTGGGTTTTCCAACACTATTTTCTGCTTGTTGGCTGCAATATGCTCTCCTGCGGTCGCAAGCATAAGGCCGTTTTCCACAATTGCGCTTTTGTCTGCGCTGCCGTATGGCATAAGTTCGTAAGAGCCATCGGGCTTGGATAGGTTGATAAATAGCGCAACCTGCCCTTTTCCGGGATTCATCAAGTGGGCTGCGGCATCAATTAAGCCATCTCCGTTGAAATCAGCTTTTACATATGTCAGCAAGTTTTTGTTCTCTTTTAGCCTAGCCGCGAAATTCGAAAGCTCTTTCGCCATTTCCGGGAAGCGCCATTCTTCTGGGGCAAAGAAAGGCACAGTATCCATAGTTAATTTTGAAACAGGAAGTTTTTTTGGTTTTGTGTACTTAAAATCCAAGTTGCCGTTTACGCCGGTCAGTTCCATTTCGGTATCTGTTATGGATAAAATGGGCAATGATTTTTTTACTTCCTCTTTAATTAATTTTTCAATTTCTTTTAAAGAGCCTTGGGCGGCGGCTTCGTCGCTTGCGGTACCTTCTACTATTTCTGCTGTAAAGTTTTTCAGATATTTTCTTAAAGCGTCTTTTTCAAGGCGATATTCTCCGTCCATGGATACTTTCAGTGTGTATTCCGGGGAATTTACCTTGTAAATGGCAGTTTCGGTGTATTTCCAGTCATCCGTCAGCTTTAGAGTGTCTTTTTCAAGGATAGTTTTAGCGCTTGGATCCGGAGTCTGCGGCCCGGCCAGCGACCAGTTTCCTGTGACAGCTTTTGATGTTACAGCGCTGCTGGCAAAAACAGCAAAGAATAAAATGCCAAAAAGAACTTTTTTCATAAGAACCTCACTATTGTTTTGTAAATAGAAATATAGTAAATAACACTGGCGGCACATTAGCTTTCAAACAGACCGTTTATGTAATCGGTTTTGTTGAACGGAACCAAATGCTCTATTTTTTCTCCTACTCCAATCCAGAGAATAGGGATATTAAGCTCGCTTGATATGGAAAGCACGGAACCGCCTTTTGCGGTGCCGTCGAGCTTTGTCACAATAAGGCCGGTAAGCTTAAAGTTTTCATGGAATGTTTTGATTTGCTTTATCACGTTTTGCCCGGTGTTGCCGTCTATTACAAGCCATATGTCGTGGGGAAATCCTTCGTTCACTTTTTTTACAACACGAACTGTTTTGTGAAGCTCTTCCATTAGATGGTCTTTGTTGTGCAGCCTTCCTGCGGTGTCTAGAAATACAACGTCGCTGCCTCTGGCAATGGCCGCTTTGCAAGCATCGTAAGCTACAGCCGAGGGGTCTGAGTTTTCCTGGTGTTTTACAAAATCTGCGTTGGCGCGCTGTGCCCAGGTTTCCAGTTGTTCAATGGCCGCTGCTCTGAACGTGTCTCCTGCGGCGAGCAAAACAGATTTTCCTTCTTGTTTCAAGCGGTGCGCCAACTTTCCTATGGAGGTTGTTTTTCCTGCTCCGTTTACTCCTATTATTAAAACAACGTGCGGTTTGCCGTTCCACTGAAGTTTTGGCGGGTCAATCAGCAAGCGCTCGGCTTCGTTTCGCAGAATATCGTTTATTTCTTTTTGAGTTAAGGATTTGCCAAGCCCGTGTTCTCTCAGGGCATCTGTCAACAAAAACGCAGCTTCCACTCCAACATCGGCTTTTATCAATTGCTCTTCCAAATTCTCGAGCATTTCGTCTGTTATTTTGCCAACGCCAGCAATGGATTTAAATTCGCCCATCAAAGCGTCGCGAGTTTTTGCAAGTCCTGATTTTATTGCGGAAAAGAGAGACATTTTTTAATCCTTGGTTTGATGATTTTTCCAAAATCGGAATTTATCTCATAGCCAATTCCGTTTCTGCCCAGATTTTCAGCAGCAAGCAAAGATGTTCCGCTTCCGCAAAAAGGATCCAGTATTGTTTCGCCTATGTAAGAGTACGCTTTGATAAGCCGGTAGGGGAGTTCGTAGGGAAAAGGAGCGATATGTTCTCTGCCTTTTCCGCTTTTTTCCGGTTTCATAAGCCATACATCGCTGTTTTTTATAGAAAGCCAAAAGTCTTTGCCAAGTTTTGATTCTTCCTTTATTTTTTTTGTTAAATGAGCGTATTTGTTGAATTTTTTTTCATCTGGTTTTTGAAATTCCAAAATAGTTTCATGCATATTGTTGAGCAGAATTCCGCCGGGGTAAGGATAAGTTCCAAAGTGCGCCTTAACACCGTTGGTTTTGTGCCATATTATGTCTCGTTTAAAAATAAATCCTATGCTCTCGCACAAATCCGTGCTTTTGCCAACTAGGTTTATTGTTCTGAAACTTTTGTCATAATGAACGGGCAAGTTCATGATATTCAAAAAAAATTTTCGCCCGGGTTGCAGAACTCTAAAAACCTCTTTCCAAACTTTTCCGATTTCGTTTAGCCATTTGTCCAGATTGTGGATATTGCCCAAATCGTTTGTTTTTTTTGAATAGGTTTTTGCGTCAAAATATGGTGGCGAAGTGACAACCAAGTGAATGGAGCAATCACTCAAATCATCCATTTTTTGCGAATTTTTGAAGAATATTTTCTGCGCTATGCCTTCCATTTACACCACGCTTTTCACTTCGTCAACAATGCCGTATTCCTTGGCTTCCTTTGCGCTCATAAAGTTGTCGCGGTCTGTGTCTTTTTCCAGCTCTTCTTTGGATTTTCCCGTGTGCTCGCTGAAGATTGAGTTCAAAACATCGCGAATTCTCAGCATTTCTTCTGCCTGTATAGCAAGGTCGCTGGCTGGGGCTATCATTTCGCCGTGGATTAGCGGTTGGTGTATCATTATTCTGGCGTTTGGCCATGCATAGCGTTTGCCTTTGGTTCCGGCGCATAAGAGTACGGCTCCGAAAGAGGCGGCTTGCCCTGCGCATATAGTTATCACGTTGCTTTTCAGCGATTTCATGCAATCGTAAATTGAAAGTCCACTGGAAATAGCGCCTCCGGGGCTGTTTATAAAGAAGTAAATATCTTCGCTTGAAAGGCTGTCCAGGTAAAGAAACTGCTTTACCAGCTTTTCTGCGCTTGAATCTTCAACCGGCCCCCACAGAAACACACGCCTGTTCTTTGCCAGTGCATACTCGGCTTCTTTAAGAAAATCTTTTTTGCTCTCTTCTTTTTCTTCGTCGCAACTCATGTCAGTCTCCTAAATTTGATGATAATATAGAAAACAACCAACCAGCTAAAGCTGGTGGCTTTAACCGGTGGGGACTGAAAGTCCCGCCAAAGGACACGACCGCATAGTCGTGTCA